>CANGHW010000139.1 GCA_947453695.1 Opitutia bacterium | reverse complement strand
TGGCCGACGAGAGCAAGGCGGATGCCGGGCGGCAAGGGCCGGGACGAGCGGGACAACTCACGGGCGCTCGCGGCCACGCAATGGCGGGGAAAATGAAACCGGCCGCGGAGGGAATCCGCGGCCGGGGAGATGTCACGAGCGGCTTCGGTCCCGGCTCTCACGAGCCGGGCAACGGGGAGAAATGCCCGGCGACAAGAACTCAGGGCATGCGGCCGATGACGGCTTCGGTGACAGACTGGATTTTCAGTTTGCCGTGCAGTTGGTCGAGCCAGTCGGACTGTTCGTCGGTGTAGCTGGCGGACGGGAGGCTCCAAGTCGTGCCGACGATCTGGGATTGGGCGTTGACCAGGATACCGATGGTGCCGAGGCCGACGCCGGGGATCTGGGTGTCGACGCCGTTGACCGAGACGATGCGGGTGTCGCTGGTGTGGACGCCGCTGGAACTGTCGAGGACGCGAACGGCGTAGTAGGTGGTGCCAGCGAGGGCAGGGTTGGAGGCGTCGAGGCCAGTCGGGTAAGACTTCGCGGATGCGGTGTCGACCGAGACGATGATCATGGCGTGGTCCTTGTCGTCGGAGCCGATGTTCCACCAGAGAAGGATGTCACCGGGAAGGGCCTGGTCGAGACGCGTGACTTGGCTGGCGAAGCCTTTGCCGGCTTTGAGGAGCGCGATGTATTGGTAGGGCGCGGGGCTGGAGGAGGTCTTGGTGACCTTGAGCACCGGATCGTAGAACGACAGGTTGGCGACGGAATACCACGACCAGTTGTAGGCGACCTTGAGGAGGTGCGTGACAAGCGGGGCGCACTTCGTGTTGTTGGCGGGGAGCGTGTTGGTCGCCTGGTTGAGGAAGCGAACGTAGGAGGCGTCAGTGGTGCTGTTCCAGCTACCACCGTAACGGTTTAGCGGGACGCCGGCGGAGTCGGTGAACACGCCGACTTTTTGGGCGGCAGTGATTTCGTCGACGAGTTGGAGTCCCTTGGTGAGGTGGGCAGGCTGAGCGGCGAGCTTGGCGGCGCCCAGGAGGCAGCCGGCGCCGATCGCGAGCGTAGCGATCAAGCGAGTCCAGGTTGGACGGGAGGCGGGAGCGGCGGAGTAGCGGGAGTCGGAGATGACGAGTTGCATGGGAGTGAAGGAGGCGGCGAACCGCGGAGTTTTTGTTTTCTGATTTTTAGTAGAGGAGTGTCAGCGGGCGTCCCGCGGGAAGCGGTGCGTTGCTGACGGGCTCACTATGCCGAAAACGCGCGTGCAGCGGTATGGGCCGGGCGGAGGTGGGCCGAAGGACGAAGGTTGGGCGCGGCGCGCGCCGGGCGTGATCGGATGGCAGGCGTGAAGCCTGCCCCACAAAGAGAGGGAGACCACTCGCTCGCGCTCGCAGCTACGGGAACAGAGGGGGGCGAAATCGCTACGCGAGTAGGCGGTCGCAGAGGGCCAAGAGGCGGGCGCGGAGGGGCTCGCTACGGGCGGCGAAGGCGCGTTGGTGCGTCTCGTAGTCGGTGCGGCCAGCCGGGGTTTCGATGGGAATCGGTTCGAAGCCGAGGGCGCGCAGATCGTAGGGGCTGGCGCGCATGTCGATCTCGCGGATGTCGCGCGCGAGGGTGAAGCAGTCGGCGATCAGCTCGCTGGGCGCGTGCGGGGCGAGTTTGAAGGACCACTTGTAGAGGTCCATGTTGGCGTGCAGGCAGCCGCGTTGCTCGAGGAGCGGGGTGGTTTCGCGCGTGGGTTGGAGCTTGTTGAGCGGGCGCGCGGGCGGAGTGAAAAAACGGAAGGCGTCGAAGTGCGAGCAGCAGACGGGCGATGCCTCGACGATGCGGGCAAGGTCGTCGGGCGTGAAGCGGAGGCCGTAGGCGTTGTGACGGATCTCATCGGGGGTCTGACGATAAACCATCGCCCACTCGTGGAGCCCGAAACAGCCGAAGAAGGCAGGGCGTGATTGGGTGGCGAGAAGCAAGGTGCGCAGCCACGTGACGAAGGTGCGGCGGGAGGCGGGAAGCGGCGCAAGGGCGACGGCAGTGCCGCCATCGGCGAGAGGTATAGCGTGGTATTCGGGCCAGCGGAGAAATTCGAGGGCGGCGGCGCCGGTGAGCGCGATATCGGGGCCAGGGTGCCAGCGGCGGAGCCACGCGGGGCGAAACGAATAGTAGCTGAAGAGAAAATCGAAGACGGGATGTTTCTCGCCGCGCCTGGCGCGAGCGATGTGTGGGTCGGTCCACGCAAACACGCGGGTTTCGTGCGCGGCGGCCCGGGCGCTCCAGTCGGGTTCGGCGAGGACGAGGGGAGCGACAGACGGAAAATTGGTCGTGGCGGCAGACATGCGCGAGGACTGACGCCGAAAAACTAAAACGTGCGCTCGACAGACTGACCGGGATTTAGCGGGCGCCAAACCGCGCCAAATTCACGGAGAGCAACACGGACGGCGGCGAGCTCCTCGGCGTCGATGTCGGGCGGAGGAACGCCACGGCGACGGCAGGTAATCACCAACGTCTCGGCAAACGTCGCGGGATCGGACGCGCCGCCCCATTGGTCGGCCTGGAGGCACTCGACGAGGGATTCGCTTTGGAGGGCCTGCGTGTTCTTCGACCAGTCGATCTTTGCGTCGTGGAGCTTGGTCGTAATGAATTCGAGCGAAGCACCACGAGCAATCTGGCCGAAAAAGGCGTCGCGCCAGCCGAGCGTAGTCTCGACGACAAAGTGAAACGCGTCATGCGGCAAGATGCCCTGGCGGGGCATAGCGCAGTAGGTGCTAGTGCCGTCGGGACGCACGCAAGTGAGCGTGTCGGCCTTGGCGGTGGGTGCGTTTTTGGAGAAGCGAACGAGCATAATTTCGAAGAAGAAATGCCAGAGAACGGAAAAGGTTACTTTTTGGCCGGGGCGGGAAACGTGAACGGATAGTGCGCTTCTACAAAAAGTGTGAGCACTTCGGCGGCGACGCGGGCGAATTTCGCGCGGTTTTCGGGCGTATCGCGGACGCCGACGCGGTGGCACTCGATCTGCAGGCCGTCGACTTGGGGCGTGGCGCCACCGGCGTGTTGGCGGACGGTGTAGCCGCCCGAAAAGAACGGGCCATCGCCGGGCTGCGCATCGGCCGGACTAGGCGTGGCACGATAGCCGCGCGCAGCGAAGAGTGCACCGAGGCTGGTGGGGCCGCGGAGGAGGGTGGCGGCGCTGCCGCCAAGGCGGGTGTGGAGATCGGAGATCGTGCTAACGGCGATGAGGCCGGCGGAATCGAAGGCCGTGTCGGTGCGGTTGAGCTGTTTCGCGTCGAGGGCGTAGCCGAGTTCGAGGCGGGCAATGGGGTGGGCGTGGCCGTGAAGATCAACGAGGAAGGCGAAGCTATGGCGGGCGACAGCGGCGGCGAGGGCGCCGCGGATGGCAGCATGGTATTCGGTCCACGCGCGCTCGGCGGTGGCGTTGCCGGCGGCGGCTTCTTTGATCTCGCGGTTGGGGTCGAGTTTGAGGCGGTGGAGGTGACTGGCGACGAGGTGAACGCGATGGCCGGTGCGCAGGAAGAACTCGTCAGCAAGAGAGCGAGCGAGCTCCTGAGTGTTGGCGTCGATGTCGGTGGCGCCTTCGGTGCGGTTGGGAATGGAGTCGGGCTTGAGGCGACCGCCGTGGGGCGAGGTCAACACGATCGGGAGATCGCCGGCGAGGTATTCAACGTAGCGCTCGGTACCGAGGTAAGCATGGCCGGGGATTTTCTCCGCGGCCGCGGCGGGAGCGGCTGCGAAAACCGCGAGGGACGAGGCCCACGCGAGCAGGCATGCGACGACGAAGGTGCGGTGGCGAGCAAGCATGGAGCGGGTGATCGCGCGGAACTAAACTGAGCGGAGGAGGAGGCGGCGGACGCCTTCGATGGGTGCCTCGGTCACAGGTTTCAGCGGGAGCGGCGTGCGCGGCGCGAGTGCAGCGGCGACAGTGGGATTGGTGAGGAGGGCGCCACTGAGGCCGATGGGAATCGTATCGAGGGGAGTGCCAGGGAAGAGTTTCGCAGCGACGCGGTTGGCAAGTTCGAGGAGTTCACCGGCGGATTCGATGACGACCTGGTGCGCGGTGTGATCACCTTCGGCGGCGAGGCGGAGGATCGAGGGCGCGAGAGCGGCGATCACGCGGTTGGGCTCAGCGTGCGAGTAAAAGAAGCGCGTGACGGCACGGGCATCGGCGGCGTCGCCGAGCTGCGTGTGGTCGCGCACCGTGGGGCCGAGGCGCGAGGGCGGCATCCAGCCCTGAAGTTCGAGGAGGGCGCGGGAGATGGCGCGCCGGCCGAGTTCGTAGCCGCTGCCGGGATCGCCGAAACGCCAGCCGGTGCCGCCGGCATAGTGGATCGCGCCATCGGGCGAGCGCGCAGCGACGAAGGAGCCGGTGCCGGCGTGGACGACGAGGCCGGGCGCACCGTTTGTCGCGAGTTCGAGCGTGGGCAGGGAGTCGAGAGAGGCGCTGACGCGGCCGAAGCCGGTGAGCGAGGCGGCGAACTCAGACCAGAATGCCGGTAGGCCGGCCATAAAAAGCAGGGTCGTAGAGATCGGCGGAGCGCGGAGAGTTGAGGTCACCGCGACGAGGGCATCGGTGACAATGAGGCGGGCCTGCTCGGGGCCGACGACGTTGGGGTTGCAGCCGGGCGCGAGGTGGCGCGCGACGATGGTGCCGGCGGCATCAACGAGGATGCATTCGGTCTTGGTGCCGCCGCCGTCGACGCCGATTTTGTAGGTCATCGCAGAAGTCCGCGGCGCTTACGCGAGCTGCTTGCTCAGGCGGTGTTTGTATTTCGCGCCGACGGTGCGGTTGTGCTCGATGGCGCCGGGGATGTTTTGGCTGCGGAGAACGGGGAGGTCGTGGTTGTTGGCCTTGAGCCATTCCATCGTGGACAGCATGAGCCAATTCAGGAGCGAGCCACCGATGAAGGTGCTGGTGGGGCCGGTCGCGATGTCGGGCGTGAGCTGCATGATCGTGTCGCCGGGGACGCCGCCGTTATCGAGCGTGTAGTCGCAGATCGCGTGGAGGTTTTGGCCGCCGGGGTGGACGGTCTTCGCGGTGGTGGACATCGAGAGGGAGCAGAGGCCGATGACGACGCAGCCTTTTTTCTTGGAGTGGAGGGCGACCTCGATGGGCGAAGCGTTCTTGCCGGAGTTGGAGATAACGATGACGACTTCGCCGGCACGGAGCTCGTATTGGCGGTCGTAGCGCTCGACGAGTTTGGTGCCGTAGCCGACGAGGTTTTCGATGAAGCCGGCTGTCGGGTCGTTGATGGAGGTGATGCAGACGAGGCCGCCGGCGCGCCCGACGATTTCGCGGGCGATGATTTCACTGTGGCCAGAGCCAAAGGTGTGGATGACCTCGCCGCGGGCGACGGAGGCGCCGAGGATAGGCGCGAGCGCGGCGATGGTGGCGGCGTTTTTCTCGCGGGCGGTAGCGAGCAGCGCGAGACAGCGGTCGTAGTAGGCAGAGGAGAGCGGCGTCAAAGACATGGGACGGAAGATGGAGGGACGAAGAGACGGAGGGAAGACGGGATTGAGGGAAACGGGCATTGCGGGGCAATGGCGTGGGCGTAGGTTCGCCCGCATGAGACTTTCTTTCCTCGCAGTCGGGCTCGGGTTGATGGCGGCTGCGGCCCAAGGAGCCGGGGAGAACAAAGCGGTGCCGGCTGTGCTGCCGGTGGCCGACTTCGCGAAGACCTTTGCGATCAGCGGGGTCGCTCTTTCGCCAGACGGGCGGACGCTAGCTTATCAGGTCGGCTTGGACAAAGACTGGATGCTGATCCTGCGCGATTGGGAGACCGGGAAGACCCGCGACATTGGCCCCGGAGCTGCGCCGAGCACTCCGGTCTGGATCAATGGCGAACGCGTGCTCTACGGCCGCGGCGCGAGCGTGGACCGCGATGGCCGCAACGTCGGAGCAGGGCCGGCGCCGGGTAGAGTCATTTACACGCGTTATCCCGAGGCGCAGAAAGATGACGTGCTCGCGGTCATGAACGATCGCCCGGTGATCGGCGCGTATCGGCCGGTCGTGCTACAGCGGTTTCCACACGTGCAGCGGTTTCACAGCCGGATCGGCGGTTCGACCCGCGATCTCGAGAATCCAGGTCAGGTGATCGGCTGGCTGACCGACGGAGTGGGCCGCGTGAAAATCGGAATCGAGGACGACGGTCTCCGCACCCGGGTGCTCCATCGCAGCGCGGAAACGGCGCCGTGGCGCGTGCCGGCGGGTTTGGATTTTGCGCAGGACAAAGTGCGCGTTTATGGCCTGAGCCCTGACGGTCGCACGCTCTACGTGACGATCCCGGGGGAGGCGGGGCGGTGGGAGCTGCGCGGCTACGATCTGGAGCAACAGCAAATGGGTGAACTGCTGCTCGGGCACGACCTGTTCGACATCGTCCCCCAGCTCATCCTTGCCCCGCGCACGCGCGAATTGCTCGGCGTGGTGTGGCAGGCCGACCGGCCACGGACGTTCTGGATTCACACCGGGATGGGCGAGGTGCAGCGCGCCGTCGACCAGGCGCTCCCGGGCATGATCAACCGCGTGACGAGCCTGAGCGACGACTTACAGCGCATGGTGATCCTCTCGACGTCAGGGCGCGATCCGGGGACCTACTACCAGTTCGACTTGGCGAAAAAGGAACTGAAGCCGCTCTTCCCGGTGCGCCCGTGGGTGCGGCCGGCGCAGATGGCCGAGGTTTTTCCGGCTAGTTTTCACGCGCGGGACGGACAAACGATCCACGGCTACTTGACGATACCGGCGGGGCGCGAGCCCAAGGGCCTGCCGCTAGTGGTCCTAGGCAACGACACAGCTTGGACGCGGGCGATACTGCAGTTTGACGACGATGCGCAGTTTCTCGCCAACCGCGGCTATGCCGTGCTGCGGATCAACGCACGCGGATCATCCGGCTACGGGCAGGAATTCTACGAAAAGGGCAAACGCCACATCGGCCGCGAAGTGCAGCAGGACATCACGGACGGCACGCGTTGGGCGATCGATCAGGGTATCGCCGATCCCGCGCGCATCGCGATCATGGGAGAAAATTTCGGCGGCTATTCCGCTATGATCGGCGTCGCCCAAAATCCCGGACTCTATCGCTGCGCGATCGGCATCGACGCCGTGGTGGACTGGCCGGCGCAGCTCACCTACACGGCACTGATTGATGAAGGCGGCTACGCGCGGGCGAAGGACCAGTTCGGCGATCCGCAGGCCGACGCGAAGGAGCTCGCGGACATCTCGCCCAGTCGGCACGTCGACAAGATCGGCGCCCCGTTGCTGCTCATTTACGGCAACAGCAACCAAGTGTCGCGCGAAGCGGCGCGGGCATTCGAAACGGCGCTGAAACGGGCGAATCGCCCGTTTGAATTCGTCGCGAAGTTTGAGGAAATCGACGGCCTACACATGCCGCAGCAACGCGCCGAAGTGTTGGCCAAGATCGAGACGTTTCTCGCCCGGCACCTCGGCGGCGCGGCGGGCACGACGCCCAAGTAAAGTGGATGTGACAGCCCGCGCGGAAACGGGCGTTGCGGGGCGAAGAGGGCGGCGCGTAGCGTCGGCGCATGATTCGCGGCATCGATCACATCAACATCGTCGTCGCCGACCTCGCACGGTCGGTGGCGTTTTACACCGAGGTGCTCGGCTTTAGGAAGACGGCGGATGTCGTCATGGAGGGCGACTGGATCGAGGCAATTATCGGGCTGAAGGGCGTGAAGGGCCTCGTGGCGTTTGTTGAGTTCCCCGGTGGCGGCGGGCCGCGCATCGAGTTGCTGCAATACGTGGCACCGGCGGGCGTTGCATTGCCGGAGAACTCACGGGCGAATACGCTCGGGCTGCGGCATTTCGCGTTTCGTGTGGACGGGATCGCGGAGATGGCGGCGCGCCTGCGCGCGGCCGGAGTGACGATGTTCAGCGATCCCGTGAAGGTGCCACAGGGCGTCGTGAAGTTCGCGGCGGGCGACAAGTCGCTGTGCTATTTTCTCGATCCGGACGGGACGATTTTGGAGCTGTGCGAGTATCGGTGAGCGGTGGGAGCGAGGCGCGGAGCGGCCCGCCCAGAGGTCGGGCCCTACCATTGGTAAAGGCGCGACGGGGTGGGGACAATCCGCCCTACCTCCCGAGTCAGCTCTCCCAGCGGCCGTAGATGCCGCAGGGGAGGACCTTGCCGTCGCGTTGGATCGGGAGGCCGACTTCTCCAGCGGTGATGCTGCCGCCGCGGTCGTGGAGGAGTTCGGCGAGGAGGTTGGCGACGACCGTGGGCGAGAGACGGGCAGTGTAGGCGTTGATCAGGAAGAAGAGCGGTTGCTCACTGAGGAGCGTCCGGCACTCGGTGAGGAGTTCCCAGAGGTGTTCTTCGAGTTTCCACATCTCGCCAGTGGAGCCGCGGCCGTAAGTGGGCGGGTCCATAATGATGGCGTCGTATTTCTTGCCGCGTTTGATCTCACGACGGGCGAATTTCAGGCAGTCGTCCGTGATGTAGCGGACAGGGGCGTCGGCCAGCCCGCTAAGGACGGCGTTTTCCTTGCACCACTTCACCATGCCTTCGGCGGCGTCGATGTGGGTGACGCTTGCGCCGGCTTTCGCGGCGGCGACGGTGGCAGCGCCGGTGTAGCCGAAGAGATTCAGGACATTCACCTCGCGGCCGGCGGCCTTGGCGGCTTTGATTTTGGCGGAGAACCACTCCCAGTTGACGGCTTGCTCGGGAAATAGGCCGGTGTGCTTGAAGGATGTCGGGTGAATCTTAAACGTCAGGCCGAGGGACTCGTAAGCGAGTTTCCAGTGGTCTGGAAGCGGGCGGCGAAACTCCCACTTGCCACCCCCTTGTTCACTACGGTGATAAAAGCCGTCCCAATTTTCCCAGCGGGAGCCAGCGGGTTTTTGGTGACGGGGCCAGATGATCTGTGGATCGGGGCGGACAAGGGTGTATGCGCCCCACTTCTCCTGCTTCATGCCATCGCCGCACTCGAGGAGTTGGTAGTCGCGCCAGCGGTCGGCGACGATGAGGGCAGGGCGGGAGACGGTGGCGGACATGCGAGTGGCGCGAGGCAAAGCTCGGCGTGCGCGGCTGTCGAGCAGGGGTTTCGCAGGCGATCGGCGCCACGATGATTACGCCCCGCGGAATAGGGTGAAACCACTAGGGGTTTGACAGTATGGCGGCCTGCCCTATCGACGTGACCCTTTCCGCTCACGTTCATGAACAAAACAAACCTCCTCCGGGCTTCCCTGGCCCTCGTAGCCGCCGCGTTTGGCGTTTCCCACCTGTCCGCCGACGTCGTTGAGACGAAGAGCGGTGCCCGCATCATCGGCAAGGTCTCGAAGATCGATGGCGGCACGGTCGTCGTTGCGACGGACTACGCCGGCTCGATCTCCATCAAGCAGAGCGAAGTCACCAGCATCACGACGGACGCCCCAGTCGCAGTCCGCCTCGCGAGCGGCACACGCATCGATGGCAAAGTCAGCGCCGGTGGTTCCGCTGGCGCAGTGCAAGTTTCCGGTGCCGATGGCACGATCTCGACGACCGTCGACAAGGTCGCCGCCTCCTGGACGGCGGGCGCCAAAGATCCGCAGCTCGCTGCGCTTGATCGCGGTTGGGCCTACGAGGCCAATGTCGACGTCGCAGGCAAGTCGGGCAACAAGAGCCAGCTTGGCACATCGGCCGGCCTGCGCGCGACCCTCGCCGGCATCCAAGACAAACTCGCTTTCTATACTGCTTACGACCGCCAGGTAACCGACGGCAAGAAATCGGCCGACCAGTTCAAGGCCGGCTCCGACTACCAGAGCAATTTTTCGGGCAAGAACTCGTGGTATGTGCGCGATGAGGGCGGCTTCGACCGCATCAAAGACGTCCAGTTCTACAACGTGGCCGCGTTCGGTCTCGGTTACGATCTGATCAAAGCGCCGAAGCAAACGCTCACGGGCCGCGCCGGTCTTTCGTTCCGCACGGAAAACTACAAGAGCCCCTTCACGACCGATGTGAACTCGGCCGGTTTGGACTTCGGCCTCGCCCACACGCTCCAAATGGACAACGCCAGCCTCGTGAATCGCCTCTCGATCGTCCCGTCGTTTGACGATTTCGCGAACTACCGCGCCACGCACGAGAGCTTCCTTGAACTGCCCCTCGCCAACCCGAGCTGGAAACTCCGCTTCGGCCTCGCCAACGACTACAACAGCAAGCCCGGTAAAGGTGTCGATAAGATGGACACCGGTTACTTCACCCGCCTCGTGCTGAACTGGAAGTAAGCTCCGGCTCAGATCCACGTTTTTCGGCGGAATAATCCGCCTCCCGACGGCCTCATCCTTGTATGAGGCCGTTTTTATTTCTCGCCGTCGTTCTCGTATCGCTTGGCGCCAGAGTGCCCACCATAGCCGCGGAAACCGCGCGTTTCACGAGTGGACCAGCTCGCGTCTCGCTCGTCGAACTCTACACGAGCGAAGGCTGCAGCTCGTGTCCGCCGGCGGAGAAATGGCTCGGCGAATTGCGCGATGCTCCCGGGCTGTGGCGCGACTTCGTGCCGGTATCGTTTCACGTCGACTACTGGAACCGGATCGGCTGGCCGGACAAGTTTTCCTCCCGGACCTTTACCGACCGCGAATACGCCTACGCCTCCGCGTGGAACAGCAACCAGGTTTACACGCCGTGCTTCGTGCGCGATGGGGCGGAGTGGCGCACACGCGGCGCCCGGATCGCCGCCGCCGGCGGTGCGCCCGCGGGCACGCTCACTGCGACCTACGACGGCGCGGTGGTGAGGGCGGAGTTCTCGCCGGCCGCATCGTCGACACAGCCCGGCGGCGAAACCTACGAGATTCACGCCGCTCTCCTCGGTGCTGGCATCGTGTCCAAAGTCACCGCAGGCGAAAACCGCGGTGAAACCCTGCGCCACGATTTCATCGCGCTTGCCCTCGCGCACGGCGCGCCCGTCACCGACCTCGCGCTCGTGTCGCCGAAATTTCCCGGCGTCGGCATTCCGCGCCACGCCCTCGCCGTGTGGGTGACGCGCCGCGGCGAACTTGCTCCCGTGCAGGCGACCGGCGGCTGGCTCGACTGAGTAGCACACCGGCCGGACACCGCGTTCACGCGTCCGTTTTCCATTTGCACCCTTCACGCCGGGGCTGCGTCATGCGGGCGTGAAAACCCGCCTGCTTACCCTTCTCGCGGCCGCTTTGCTCGCGCCGCTCGTTTCCGCTCTGCACGCCGCCCCCGAGGCCAAGGTCACAAAATTCGACGATCGCGTGCGTGTCGAACTCGGTGGCCAGCTGTTCACGGAGTATTTCGTCAAAGGCGCCCTCCGGCCCTACTGCTATCCCGTCCTCGCCGCCGACGGCATGCAGCTCAACCGCGACTTCCCGATGAAGAAAGACACGGCGGGCGAGGAAAACGATCACCCTCATCACCGCTCGCTGTGGTTCACGCACGGATCGGTCGGTGGCTTTGATTTTTGGGACGACAAGAAGAACACGAAAATCGTCAACGATGCGGTCACCGCTTCCGCTAAAGGCGGAGTGGCCACAATCCAGTCTGCAAACAGCTGGATCGGACCGGACGGTGCGGTAGTTTGCACGGACAAGACAACCATCACTTTGCAAGGCGTGCCCGAGGGCCGCATCATCGATTGGGAAGTCACGGTCAAAGCCCAGCCCGACAAGCCGCTCGTGTTCGGCGACACCAAGGAAGGCTCCATGGCAATCCGCCTCGCGCAATGGCTCACCGCTCCGCACAAAATCAAGGAGGGCATCACCGCGCCGACCGGCACGATCATCAACGACTCCGGCACCAAGAACAGCGAGACTTGGGGCAAGAAGTCCAAATGGGTCGACTACTACGGCGTGAAGGAAGGCAAGACCTATGGCGTCGCGATGTTCGACAACCCGAAGAACCCGCGCTTCCCCACTTGGTGGCACGTGCGCGACTATGGCCTCTTCGCCGCGAATCCCTTCGGCCAGCACGATTTTGAAAGCACGAAGGAGAAGAAACTGCCCGCCAACACCGGCGACCTCACCGTCCCCGCAGGCGGTAGTGTGACTTTCCGCTGGCGCTTCTACTTCCACATGGGCGATGAAAAGGCCGGCAAGGTCGCCGAAGCTTTCGCCGCCTACGCCGCCGGAAAGTAAAGTAGGGCGGGGTCTCCGACCCGCCCTCCATGTTTCGCGCCTCTGTTTCCGATGGTCGGTCAAAGACCGGCCCTACTTTCAACCCCCAACCCCGCCATGCCCCTCTTCGTCAACCACCTCACGCGCCGCGCATTTCTCCGCAATACGGCGCTCGTCGGCGCCGCCTCCGCCCTCACCGCCCGCTCGTGGAGCCAAGTCGCCGGCGCCAACTCCGACGTGCGCGTCGCCGTCATCGGTCTCAACGGCCGCGGCAAATCCCACCTCTCCAGTCTCGCTGGCGTGAAGGGCGTGCGCGTGGTCGCACTCTGCGACGCCGACACCGCGGTGCTCGAGCGCACGAAGAAAAATCTCGGCGAAAAAGCCACCGACGTTCGCACCTTTACCGACATCCGCGAGCTCCTCGCCGCGAAGGACATCGACGCCGTGACGATCGCGACGCCGAATCACCTTCACTCGCTCCAAGCCATCTGGGCCTGCCAAGCCGGCAAGGATGTCTACGTCGAGAAACCCGTTTCCCACAACGTCTGGGAAGGTCGCCAACTCGTAGCCGCCGCCGCAAAATACGGCCGCGTCGTCCAAGCCGGCACGCAAATCCGCTCCGGCGATGGTCTGCGCGAAGCAGTCGCGTGGGTGCAGGCTGGCAACCTCGGCAAGATCACCGCATCGCGCGGCTTCTGCTATAAATTCCGCGGCTCCATTGGCAAAACAGAGGGCCCGCAGGCCCTGCCCGCGACCGTCAATTACGACCTCTGGTCCGGCCCGGCTCCGACCGTCCCCCTGCGCCGCAAGCGCCTCCACTACGACTGGCACTGGGATTACCTCACCGGCAACGGCGATGTGGGCAACCAAGGCATCCACCAGATGGACGTCGCCCGCTGGTTCCTCGGCGAGAGCGGCCTCCCGCGCCACACGCTTAGCATCGGCGGCCGCCTCGGCTACGTCGACGATGCCAACACCCCCAACACCCAGGTCGTGATCCACGACTACGCGAGCGCGCCACTCATCTTCGAAGTCCGCGGCCTCCCCGCCAAGGGCGGTGGTGTTGGCGCCACCGACGGCGGTGGCAGCGAGGTGTCGGATGCGAAGAGTGGCGCGATGGACAAATACCGCGGCGTGTCTGTGGGCCATGTAATCGAGTGCGAAGGCGGCT
>CANGHW010000138.1 GCA_947453695.1 Opitutia bacterium | reverse complement strand
GTATGCCCAAGGGTTCCTACACCCAATTCCTCGACAAGGACGGCCTCAAGGGCGCGCGCATCGGCGTCTTCCGCGATCTTTTCCGCAAGGGCGAAAAACACGCCGAGGGCACCGCCCTCATCGAGGCCGCCATCGCGGAAATGAAGGCCGCCGGCGCCATCGTGATGGACGACCTCTCGCTCGGTTACGACCTCTTCAAGTTCCTTGATTCCCACGGCGGCATGCGGACGAACTACCACGAGGCGCAGTTCTCCTACGACGTCTACTTTCGCCGTCTCGGCCCCAACGCGGTCATCAAGAACATGGATGAGCTCGTCGCCTACGGCGAACTCGTGAAGCCGTCCATCCGCAAGGCCTACGCCGAATTTCACTCGCTCACCCACCACGCCGATTATCTCGCCCGTCGCGACTCGCAGGAAACCCTCCGCGATCAGCTCGTCGCCTTGATGGACAAGCATCGCCTCGACGCCCTCGTCTACCCTTTCAAGACGATCCCACCCGAGCCGCACCTCGAAAAACAAGTCTCCGAAAAGGACAACCCCGTCAGCTCCATCACCGGTCTGCCCGCCCTGATCTTACCCGCGGGTTACACGAAAAAGGAAAACGGCCCCATCGGCATCGAGTTCCTTGGCCGCCCGTTCAGCGAGCCCGTGCTGTTCCGCCTCGGCTATGCGTTCGAGCAAAAATCGAAGCTCCGCCAACCCGCTCCGCTCACCCCCGCCCTCCCCGGCGAGACCATCACCTACTGACCTTTTCCGCTCCGCTCTCCCACCATGCTGTCACTACGCCGCCTTGTTCTCGTCGTCCTCGCAATCGGGCTCCTCGCCTCCGCCGCTAGCGCTGCTCCGTTCAACGTCGAAGAGACCACGATCGCCAAAATCCACGCCGCGATTCTGAAGAAGGAGCTCACCTCTACCGAGCTCGTGAAGCTGTATCTCGCTCGGATCAAGGCCTACAACGGCCCGTCCGCCGAGCAGCCCAACGGTCTCCTCGGCCCCATCGTCCCCGTGGCCAATGCCAAGGGACTCAACGCCCTCTCCACGCTCAATCTCCGCCCCTCCACGCGCAAGGCCATGGGCTTCGATGACCGCAAGGCCCGTAGCATGACTGACGCGGTCGATGCCGATCCCGCCATGCCCGATGCCCTCGAGGTCGCCGCCCGCCTCGATGCTGAGTTCGCCAAAACCGGCAAACTCTCCGGCCCGCTCCACGGCGTCGTCATCGCCATCAAAGACCAATACGACACCTTTGATCTGCGCACCACGTCGGGCGCCGACGCCGCTTACGCCAATGACCGTCCGCCGCACGACTCCACCTTCGTCGCGCGCCTCCGCGCCGCCGGCGCCATCATCATCGGCAAAGCCAACATGGGCGAATACGCCTCCGGCTTCCGCAGTTCTTTCGGCGGCATTATGGGCAGCGCCTACGCCACCGATCGCAATCCCGGTGGCTCCAGCGGCGGTTCCGCCACCGCCGTCGCCGCCAATCTCGTCACGGTCGCCCTCGCTGAGGAAACCGGCCCTTCCGTCCGCGCCCCGGCGCAATACGCCAACGCCGTCGGCCTCGCGCCCACGCAGGAACTCGTCAGCCGCGTCGGCATGGTGAACATCGGCCTCAACACCCGGACCGGCCCCATTGCTCGCACCGTCGAGGACGCCGCGCGCATTCTCACCGTCATCGCCGGCTACGACCCCAAGGACGAGATGACCGCCTTCGCCGTCGGCCGCACTCCTGACCAACCCTACGAATCCTTCGCTCAGCCCGGCTCGCTCGCCGGCGTCCGTATCGGCGTCATCCGCGAATACCTCGATAAATCCGTCTTCGGTCCGGCCGAGGCCGAGAACATCGCCATCGCCGAGCGCGCGATTGCCGACCTCAAGAAACTCGGTGCCACCATCGTCGACCCCGGCGCCGAGGGTCTCTTCACCGCCTACATCAAGCGCTACAATCCCGTCCTCCACAACACGACGTGGACGAAGCTCTTACCCGAACTCTTTCCCGTCGACGCCAAGGGCAAGCCCACCGCTGACCACATCGCTAAACTCGTCGAACTCGCCACCGATCCCACGAAGTTCCCTGGCAAGCTTACCATCCGCGATTTCCCGGCGACGCCCGCCGACGGTGAGAGCAAATATGGCTACAACCTTTACCTGAAGGAGCGCGGCGACGCCAACATCCGCACCCTCGACGATCTAATCAACAAGGCGAACTTCTACGTCGACAGCTCCGACCAAACCGTCCCGCCGAAAAAGGCCACGCTCGAGACCGCCAACAAGCCACTCGTCTACGATACCACGCTGCGCCTCCAGCGCCGCTTCGCGATCCAGCAGATCGTTCTCCAGTGCATGGCCGAGCTGAAACTCGACGCCCTCGTCGCTCCCACCGGCGTCAATCCTTCGCGCAAGCTCTTCGCGCCCGTTGAGCCCGCCGGCAACGGCAAGGGCCCCTACGGCATGTTCACCTTCCTCGGTCAGCAAGGATTCCCCGTGCTGACGGTTCCGGCCGGCTTCACCACGCAAGTCTACGATCAAGTCCCCGATCCCGCTAAACCCGGCAACTACATCTGGGCCGGTCCGACCCCCGCCAAACTCCCCGTGGGCATTGATTTCATCGGCCGTCCGTTCGCCGAGCCTACGCTCTTCCGCCTCGCGGCGGCTTACGAAAAGGCCACGCACCACCGCACCCCGCCGCCCCTGTTCGGTGCTCTGAAGCCCTAATGAGACTCCACCGCCGACTGCTGTTATCTCTCAACATGCCCCAACTTCCCGACACCACGCGTCGACACTTTCTCACTTCATTGTCGGCGCTCGGTGTGGGCTCCACCTTGCTTCCCGGCGTGCTGTTGGCCAACGCCGAAGCCGCCGGTTCGCCCACGGTCACGGCCACGATGATCAAGGACGCCGCGGCCATCGCCGGCCTTACGTTCTCCGACGAGGAAATTGCCGCGATGGTGAAGGCCGTAAACCAGGACCACGACCGCTACGCCATCGTCCACGCCGCACAGATTCCCAACGACGTCGCGCCGCCGTTCTACTTCAGCCCGCTCGTGCCCGGCATGAAGATCGAGCGTCCCACCACGCCGCTTCGCTTCTCACCCTCCAGCACGCGCCCTCGCCCCGCCAACCTCGAAGAGGTCGCCTTCTGGCCGGTCACGGCCCTCGCCGATCTCCTCCGCACCCGCGCGGTCACCTCGGAGGAGCTCACGAAAATGTTTCTTAGCCGTCTCCATCGGCTGAACGAAAAACTCAATTGCGTCGTCACCTTCCTCGACGACCTCGCCCTCGCGCAGGCCAGGCAAGCTGACGCCGAGATTGCCGCCGGCAACTACCGCGGCCCGCTCCACGGCGTGCCGTGGGGCGCCAAGGACATCATCTCCGTCAAGGGCTACAAAACCACGTGGGGCTCCGGCGCGTATAAGGATCAGACCTTCGACTACGACGCCACGGTCGTCGAACTTCTGCGTGACGCGGGCGCCGTTCTCATCGCCAAACTCACCACCGGAGAACTCGCCGGCGGCGACGTCTGGTTCGGCGGCCGCACCAACAATCCCTGGAAACTCGACGTCGGCGCCAGCGGCTCCTCCGCTGGTCCGGGCTCCGCCACCGGCGCCGGCTGCGTCCCGTTCGCCATCGGCACCGAAACATCGGGCTCTATCCTCGGTCCTTCGGCCCGCTGTGGCGTCACCGGACTTCGTCCCACCTTCGGTCGAGTCAGCCGCCGCGGCGTCATGGCCCTCTCGTGGACCCAAGACCGCCTCGGACCGATGTGCCGCTACGTTGAAGATTGCGCCGTGGTCATGAGCGCGATCTCGCGCCCCGACGGACAGGACCTCGCCGTGACCGAGTTGCCGTTCCACTGGGACGCTACGCGCGACTTCAAAAAACTCCGCGTCGGCTTCGTCGAGGAGGCCTTCGCCGACAAGGACCGCAACCCCGAGTGGATCGCCAACGACGCCGCCACCCTCGCCCAGCTCCGCGCGCTCGGCGTGACGCTTATTCCGCTCAAGGTGCCCGTCTTCCCCGAACTCGATACCATCAGCTTCACCGTCGAGTCCGCCGTCTTCTTCGACGAGCTCATCCGCACCGATCGCTATCGCCAGCTGACCGTGAAAGCCCGTGGCGAGCGCTACCGCGTCGCTCGTCTCGTCCCCGCCGTCGAGTATCTCCAGTCTCAACGCCTGCGCTCAGTCCTGATGGCCAAACTCGCCGCCGCCACCGCCGAGGTCGACGTCTACGTCGCGCCCTACGGTTCTGGTCGCATCGATCCGCCCCCGGCGCCCGGTGCACCGACGCCACCCCTCAACGCTACGCAGCGTCACACGACAATGGCCAATCTCGCCTGCTACCCCGCCGTCGCCCTGCCCAACGGCTTCACCACCGCCGGCACGCCTTCGAGCATCGCCTTCTACGCCCGCCCCTACGGCGAAGCCGCCCTCCTCACGCTCGCGAAAGCCTACCAGGACGCGACCAACTTCAACCTCAAGCAGCCGCCCCTCTGATTTCTCCCACCATGAAATTCCCTTCGTCCGCCACGTTTCTCGCCGGGCTCCTCCTCGCCCTCACTCCACTTCGCGCTGCTCCGCTCAATCTCGAAACCGCCACCGTCGCCGACGTTCAGGCCGCCTACGCCTCGGGCGCGCTCTCTGCGGAGAAACTCACCGCCGCCTACCTCGCCCGCATCGCGGCCTACGATCAGAAGGGGCCGAAAATCAACACGGTCATCACCCTCAATCCCAAGGCGCTCGCTGAAGCCAAGGCCCTCGATGCCGAGCGCAAAGCCGGCAAGGTTCGCGGCCCCCTCCACGGCATTCCGATCGTCCTAAAGGACAACTTCGACACCTTCGATCTTCCGACCACCGCTGGCTCCCAGCTACTCGCCGGCTCCATCCCGCCCGACGACGCATTCGTGGTGAAAAAACTCCGCGACGCCGGCGCGATCATCCTCGCCAAACTAAACCTTCACGAATGGGCCGGTGGCGGCGGCAGCGTCGGCGGCGCCAAAGATCCCGCCGTGCTGAAAGCCGGCTTCGTGACCAACGGCTCCAGCACCATGGGCGGCCAGACGCTCAACCCCCACGACCTCACTCGCGGTCCCGCCGGCTCGTCGGGCGGCACCGGCGCCGCCATCGCCGCGGCCTTCGCCCAGTTCGGCCTCGGCACCGACACCGGCGGCTCCATTCGCGGCCCTTCTTCGGTCAACGGCATCGTCGGCCTGAAGCCCACGCACGGTCTCCTCTCGCGCGACGGCATCGTGCCCCTCGCACTCACATTCGACACCGGTGGCCCCATGGCCCGCAGCGTCTACGACATCGCCATCGCGCTCAACGTCATGACCGGCATCGACCCCGCCGACGCCGCTACGAAGAAGAGCGTCGGCCATGTCGCCAAAGACTACACCGCGTTTCTCAAAACCGGATCACTCAAGGGCGCCCGCATCGGCGTCGCCCGCGACTTTTCCGGCAAGAACGAGGAAACCGACCGCGTCTTCAACGCCGCCGTTGCGACCCTCACGAAACTCGGCGCCACCGTCATCGACTTCAAGTTTCCCGACTACTTCCTCGAGGGTCGTCTCGGACTCTCGTCCCTCATCATGGCCTCCGAGTTTAAGGGCCAGATCGGCGACTACCTGAAAACCACAGCACCGAAATACCCCAAGACCTTTGACGATCTCGTCCGCCTCGCGAACGACCCGGCGACCGGCTATAATCAACCCACCAAGGCCTACGCACTGAAATACACGGCCTCGGTCGCACTCGATCTCGACGACCCCATCTACCTCGCCGCCCGCGACCAAGGTCTCGCGCTCACCACCGCGACGGTCATGGGCCTCTTCAAACGCCTCAAACTCGATGCCATGGTCTACCCCACCGGCACGAGTCCCGCCGCTCCGATCGCCGCCCCGCGCGAACCCAAACCCGCATCCCCGACGGACTCCGCCACGAGCATCGCCAACCAGACGGGTTTCCCTGACCTCATCTTGCCCGCCGGCATGACGAAGGACGGCTTGCCCGTCACGCTCAGCTTCTTCGGCCCGGCCTGGAGCGAGCCCAAGCTCCTCGGCTACGCCTACGATTTCGAGCAAGCCACCAAAGCCCGCGTCCTACCCAAAAACACGCCGGCGCTCCCGTCCGACGTGGTCGTGCGCTGATCCTCTCCCATGAAACGCCTCCTCTGCTCCGCTCTCTTCCTCACCGCCGTCGCGCTCCAGGCCGCGACGTTGAACCTCGAAACCGCCACGATCGCCGACCTCCAAGCCGCGATGGGCAAGGGCGCACTCACGTCCGAAAAGCTCGTTCAACTCTGTCTCGCCCGCGCCGCCGCCTACGACGACGTAGGGCCGAAGCTAAACGCCTTCATCCTTATTAATCCCAAAGCCGAGGCCGAAGCCCGCGCCCTCGACGCCGAACGCAAAGCCGGCAAGGTCCGCGGTCCGCTGCACGGCATCCCCGTCATTCTGAAAGATAACCACAACACCGCCGATTTGGTGACGACCGGTGGTTCCGTTTTTCTCGAAGGCTCCCTGCCGCCCGACGATGCCTTCATCGTTAAGAAACTCCGCGCCGCCGGCGCCATCATCCTCGCCAAGGCCAACCTCAGTGAGTTCGCCTCCAGCGCTAAAACCAATGGCTTCAGCTCGCTCGGTGGCCAGACGCTCAATCCCCACGATCTCGCCCGTGGTCCCGGCGGCTCCAGTGGCGGCTCCGGTTCGTCCATCGCCGCTTGGTATGCGCCCGTCGCGCTCGGCACCGACACCGGCGGCTCCATCCGTAATCCCTGCTCGGCCAACGGCATCGCCGGCCTCAAACCGACCCGCGGACTCCTCTCCCGCTCTGGTATTATTCCGCTCGGTCTGTCCTTCGACACCAGTGGCCCGATGGCCCGCTCTATCTACGACGTCGCCGTCGCCCTCGGCGCGATGACAGGACTCGACCCCACGGACGCCGCCACCGCGACCTCTGTCGGAAAGTATCACACCGATTACACCAAGTTCCTCGACGCCGGCGCACTCCGCGGCGCGCGTCTCGGCGTGCTCGTGGACTACGCGGGCGAGGACGAGGAAGTGAAAAAAATCTTCGCCGCCAACCGCGCCAAACTCGAAGCCCTCGGCGCGACTCTCGTCGAAATCAAACTCCCCGACTTTATCCTCGATCGCCAATCGATCCACGACGTCATGCGCCCCGGCGAGTTCAAGGCCCAGGTCGGCGACTACCTCGCCACCCTCAAGCCCGGCTATCCCCGCACCCTCGCTGAGATGATCGCCCGCGCCGAGAAATTCACGCCCAAGCCCGGACAGCTCGCCAACCCCAGCCGATGGGCCGCGTTCAAAGTCGAGCAAGCCGGCTACGATCTAAACGACCCCGTCTATCTCTCCGCCAAAGCCCACGGCCCCGCGCTGATCACCGGTCACCTCGAAGCGCTCATGTATAAGCACCAGCTCGACGCCTTCATCTATCCCACCAACACCACCCCAGCCCAGCGCCTCGACATCGACTACAACAAGCCCCGCGCCAAGAGCGCGACGAGCATTGCCAACATCACCGGCTTCCCCGACGTGATCGTTCCGGCCGGCGTCACCGCAACCAAGCTGCCCGTGACCCTATCGTTCATGGGCGCATCCTATAGCGAGCCCCGCATCCTCGCGCTCGCCTACGCCTTTGAACAGGCGACCCACGCCCGCGCCACGCCGGCAACCACCCCGGCCCTGCCGGGCGAGACGATCAGTTACTGATCCGCGGAGCGGCGCGCGCCCGCTTACTTGCGCGCAGTTCGGGGCTATATTTTCACAAGAAGAGACCCCACATCCCGATCCTGGCGGCTGCATGGCATCGTGCATGCTAGGTGAGACGTGCCAATCACTCCTCACCGCAACCGCAAACCATGGATCTCTTCTAACTGTTTTCCGTTCGTCGGTGCTGCTGCGCCGCACGGTCGGCCTTTCTCGTGGGCGCGCCTGTTCGCCCCGGGCCTGCGGCGTTGCGCTTTGATGTTTTCGCGCACCCCGCGTCACCGCTCGCGCCACCGGCCGCGTCGTTCGCCCAACGAACCCACCCGACCATGCCCCGCCTTTCCGTTTCCCGTCCTTGGTCGCTCCTTTGGCCGACCACCCTCGCGTTCATCGCGTTTGCCTCCTCTGCGGTAGCCGCCAGCGCCCCTGCTTTCACGGTCGAAGAAATTTCGATCATTGATCTCACCGCCGCCTACACGTCCGGCAAGACCACCGTCCGGTCCGTCGTTCAGGCGCACCTCGACCGCATCGCCGCCTACGATCCGCTCCTCGGCTCGATCGTCGTGGTGAATCCTCAAGCGCTCGCCGAAGCCGATAAGCTCGACGCCGCCTTCAAGTCCACCGGCAAACCCGTCGGCCCGCTCCACGGCGTGCCCGTCCTCATTAAGGACAACTATGACGTCGCCGGCCTCCAAACCACCGGCGGTTCCGCGGCCCTGATCGGCTGGATTCCCGCCAAGGACGCCACGGCCGTCGCTCGCCTCCGTGCCGCTGGCGCCATCGTGCTCGCCAAGACCACCATGTCCGAGTGGGCCCGCGGCGGCCTCGACAACGTCAACTCCGTCCTCCCCGGCTTCGCCCGCAATCCCTACAATCTGCCCTACGCCACAGGTGGCTCCTCCGGCGGCACCGGCTCCGGCGTCGCCGCCAGCCTCGGCGTCGCGGGCCTCGGTTCCGACACCTTTGGCTCGATTCGCAATCCTTCGTCCAACAACGCCCTCGTCGGTCTGCGCCCGAGTTGGGCGCTGGTCCCACGCACCGGCATGGTTGGGCTCTATGATGCGCGCGACACCGCCGGCCCCATGGCCCGCAGCGTCACCGATCTCGTTCGCTTGCTCGATGTGATCGCCGGACCCGATGCCGCCGATCCCGCCACCGCCGGCGCTGCGGGCAAAGTCCCCGCCACCTACGCCACCGCCCTCACCAAAGACGGCCTGCGCGGCAAACGTCTCGGCGTCCTCCGCCAGGCCTTCCCCAAAGATAAATCTGATCCGCAGGTCCTCGCGCTGATCGATCGCGCCATCGCCGATCTTCGCGCCCAGGGAGCCGAGATCGTCGATCCGTTCACCGTTCCCGAATTCGATCAATTTCCCTCTCAGTCCCACCCGCAGAGCGAAGTCCGCGCCGCGATCGAAAAATACCTCGCCACCACCGGCCCCACGTTCCCAAAGACCGTCGCTGACGTCGTCGCCTCGAAGAAAGTTCACCCACTGCACGAGAGCGGATTGATGTTGTCGTCGAAGGCGCCCGCCCCTTCCGCCGACCCGATTGTCGCCGCGCTCTTGAAGTCAGAGGACGCGATGCGCCTCGCCTACCTCCGCGCGATGGACGCCGCCAAAGTCGACGCCCTGATCCTCCCCGTCGCGAGTTTCCCGCCCAAGCTCAACGGCGACCGCAACACGACGCCCACCGGCGTCACCACGTGGATCGCCTCCGGTCTCCACTGGCCCGCGCTCAGCGTCCCGATGGGCACGACTCACGACAACCTCCCCTCCGGCCTTCAATTTGTCGGCCGCCCGTGGTCCGAGCTCACGCTCCTCGCTCTCGGCTACGCCTACGAACAAGCGACGCATCATCGCCTGCCTCCGCCGACCACGCCGCCGCTCGCGACGTCGTTCGCCCAGAAATTCATCGGCACCTGGAAACTCGTCGCCGTCCGCGAGCGCGACCCCGCGACCGGCACCGAGAAGCCCTCCGCCCGCGACGCCCTCGATGGCCAGCTCCTCTACGCCGCCAACGGCCGGCTCTCCGTCCAGATCATTCGACAGGGCCGCGAGAAGTCTGCCCCGAATACGACTGACGGGTTCAGTTCCTATTTCGGCACATGGAAACTCCTCCCCGCCGAGGGCTGTGTCGTCCACCAGCAGGACGGTAACCTTAACCAAGCCCAAGCCGGTCAGGCCGCGAAACGTTACTACTCTTTCGACGCCGAGGGCCTGCTCTCGCTCGCCACGCCGCCGCGCCGGGCCACGCCGGATGCCCCGGAGCTTTCCACCGTCTTCGTCTGGCGCCGCCTCCCCTAAATTTCCTCTTTATGAAATCTGCCCTCGTCCGCTCCTGGATCCCTCGGCCGTCCGCCTCACTCATCCTCGGCCTCGTTGCCCTGCTACTCCTCGTTCGGCCCGCTTCCGCTGCGCCGTTCGTCCTCGAAGAGGCGACCATTCCGTCGATTCAGCAGGCGATCAAAGACAAGCAGCTCACCTCCACGGATCTCGTGAAGGCCTACCTCACGCGCATCAAGGCCTACAACGGCACCGCCGTGAAAGAGCCCGAGGGCATCCTCGGTAAAATCGAAACCATTCCCCACGCCGGCAAAATCAACTCGCTCGGCACCCTGAATCTCCGCCCTGCCGCCCTCCGCGCTTTGGGTTTTCCCGCGAAGATGGCCCGTAGTCTCACCGACTCCGTCGACGCCAATCCCGCCTTCCCCGACGCTCTCGAAGTCGCCGCTGCGCAGGACGCTCACTTTGCCAAGACCGGCCAGCTCGTCGGTCCGCTCCACGGCGTCGTGATGGCCATCAAGGACCAATACGACACCGCGGACATGCGCACCACGGCCAACGCCGATGTGCCCTACGCCAACGATCGCCCGCCCGTCGACGCCACCTTCGTCAAACGTCTCCGCGCCGCCGGCGCCATCATCCTCGCGAAATCCAACATGGGCGAATACGCCTCCGGCGTCCCGCGCGCCTCGTGGAGCGGCACGCTCAACAATCCCTACGACACCGAGCGCAGCCCCATGGGCTCGTCCTCCGGCTCCGGCACCGCCGTCGCCGCCAATCTCGTCACCGCCGCCATCGCCGAAGAGAGCGGCACGTCCATCCGCGGCCCCGCCGTCTACAATAACTGCGTCGGTATCGCCGCCACCCAGGAACTCGTCTCGCGCCACGGCATGGTCGAGGGCGGCATCAATACCCGCGTCGGCCCCATCACCCGCACCGTCGGCGACACGGCCCGCATTCTCGAGGTCATCGCCGGCTACGATCCGCTCGACCCGATGACGTCCGCCAGCGCCCGCCGCCTCCCGCCCAAACCTTACTCATCCTACGCCAAAGCCGGCCGCCTCGACGGCATCCGCATCGGCGTCATGCGCGAATACACGCATCGTAAACTCTTCACCGAGGAAGACACCCAGGCCCTCGACCTCTTCGACAAGGCCCTCGCCGACCTCAAGGCCCTCGGCGCCACCCTCGTTGATCCCGGCGAGGGCGATCTGCTCACGCCCTACATCAAAAAGAATTTCTACATCCTCTACAGTCCCGCCCTCGCGAAGAAATTCCCCGAACTCTTCCCGGTTGACGCCCAAGGCAAGCCCACCACCGACCGCACGGCCACCGTCCTCGACATCACGATGGATCCCTCGAAGGCCCCGGCCTTTACCATCCGCGACTTCCCGCAGGTGCAGGCCACCGGCCAGAGCAAGCACATGCTCGGCTACTACCTTCGCGCCCGCGGCGACACCGACATCAAGACCATCAAGGACCTCTACGAAAAAGCGCAGTTCTTCAAGGACGAGCGCTTCGGCGACCGCCGTTCCGGCCTGGTGCGCAAGGACAAGGACACCGAGATCGACAACGCCGCCCGTGTCCACCTGCGCTACGCCGTCCAATACATCGTGCTCAACGCGATGGCCGACCTGAACCTTGATGTGATCGTCTCGCCGACGAACAACATCCCCGCGCCCATCCTCGGCTCACCGCGCGTTCCCACGAAGAACGGCCGCCCCCTCGTCTGGTCCTTCCTCGGCGCCCAGGGTCTGCCCAACATGACCGTCCCCGCCGGCTTCACCACGCAGGTCTACGATCGCGTCGTCGACCCCACCAAGCCGCGCATTCCGACCACTGGTTTCGACGCCGTCCCCGGCGAAACCGAACCTGATTCCAAACTCGTCGGCCCCGTCCCCGCCGCCCTGCCCGTCGGCATCGATTTCCTCGGCCGTCCTTTTGATGAGCCAACGATGTTCACCGTCGCCGCCGCCTACGAAGCCGCCACCCACCACCGCCGCCCACCCGCCGATTTCGGACCCCTCAAAAAATAACTTCCTCCCACTATGCGCCTCGCACCTCCCCTCCGCCGCCGTCTCGCCCTATCGCTCGCCTTGGTCCTTGGCCCGTGGTCCTTGGGCCTTCTCCGCGCCGCGGAGCCTGATCTCACCACGCTCACCCTCACCGAAGCCGCCGCTCAGGTGCGGGCTGGGAAGGTCACCTCGGTCCAGCTCACTGAGGCCTGTCTCGCTCGCATCGCGACCTACGACAGCAAACTCGACGCCTTCATCACCGTCATGAAGTCCCAAGCGCTCGCCCAGGCGCGCGCCCTCGACGCCGAAGCCAAAGCCGGGAAATTCCGCGGCCCGCTCCATGGCGTGCCCCTTGCCCTCAAGGACAACGTCGACACCGCCAGCGCCCGCACTACCGGTGGCAGCGCCCTTTTCGCCGACCGCCTGCCCGCTGAAGACGCCACCGTCACCAAGCGCCTCGTCGCCGCCGGTGCCGTCATCATCGGCAAAACCAATCTTCAGGAATTCGCCATGGGCGGCGGCGAGACGTCCTTCTACGGCCCGTCCCGCAACCCGTGGAATCTCGCCCACAACACCGGCGGCTCGTCCTCCGGTTCCGGCGCCGCCGTCGCCGCGTTTCTTGCCTACGGCGCCATCGGCACCGACACCGGTGGCTCCATCCGCATGCCCGCCTCCTACTGCGGCATCGTCGGCCTCAAGGCCACCTACGGCCTCGTGCCGATCCGCGGCGTCATTCCGCTCCGCGTCTCCATGGATCACGCCGGTCCGATGACGCGCACCGTCGCCGACGCCGCCCTCATGCTCAACTCCCTCGCCGGCTACGACAAACTCGACATCACGAGCGTCGAACATCCGCGCGAGGACTACGTCGCCGCGCTGCAGCAGCCGATCAAGGGTTTCAAAATCGGTCTGCCCTACGGTTACTTCGACCACCTCGATCCCGAGGTGAAAGCCGCCGTTGAGGCCGCGGTCGCTCTTCTCTCTCAACTCACCTCCGGCTCGCTCGAGATGAGTCTCCCGCCCGCTACGCGTCCGCTCGCCGGTGCCGCCGAAACACTCGCCTGGCACGAGTCCTACGTGAAGTCCTCTGCCGCGCTCTACATGCTCCCCGAGCGCCGCCGCCTCGAAGCCCTCGCCACCAACG
Organism: Opitutia bacterium; assembly: GCA_947453695.1. Taxonomy (GTDB): domain Bacteria; phylum Verrucomicrobiota; class Verrucomicrobiia; order Opitutales; family Opitutaceae; genus GAS368. Next base: position 184 of record CANGHW010000138.1, on the reverse strand, counting down.
GCGGAGGCACCGCCCTCGATTACGTGAAGGGCATGTGGGAAAACCAAATGCTTCGCCGCACCGTCGACGACGCCTTCACCGCCGCCGGCGTCGATGTCGTTGTTGTCCCGACCCAGCGCATTTTGCCCCCCGCGTTGGATGATCTCATCAAGCGGGCCTACGACACCAAGCCCTCCGATCCGGC
>CANGHW010000137.1 GCA_947453695.1 Opitutia bacterium | reverse complement strand
TCCGCCTCGGGGTGCAGGAAAATCGCGTGAGCAAATACCACGACGATGCGCACACGAACGCGCTCGCGATCCTCGATCTCGGACTCACGCCGCAGCAGGTGGAGCGCGTGCTGGCCGGCGCGCTGGAGCAGGTCGCACAGCGCACGCGCTACTCGCTGCGGGAGCTGGCGGGCACGGCTTGGGCCCTGCGTCACCCGGAGTGGCGGCCGCGGGAGAACCTGCTGGCGCGCGACCGGGCGTTTTTCTGTTCGGCCTTTGTGCGGCATGTGTTTGCCGAGGCGGGGATCGATCTTGTCGCCGGCATTGCGGAGAAGAACACCGCGCCGGAGCATATCGCCGGCACCGCGGTGCCGCATACAAAGTGGGTGATGGTGCGCGGCGCCGCGCCCGAGAGCCGGGTGCGGGGCCTGGTGAAACGCGTGCGCGCCCGCCTGCGGCGCAAGACCTAGGAGCCGCCCCATGGTGCATCCTTCGCGGGGAGTTTCGCCGGCCACTCCGGGCGCGCCGGGCGCCGGGGCGAGTTTTCGCTGGTGGGCCGCCGGCCTCGTGGTGCTCGCGGTGGTGCTGGCCTATGCCAACAGCCTCTCGGCGCCCCTGGTGCTCGATGATTATTACTCGATCACGGAAAACCCGACGATCCGGCAGGTCTGGCCCCCCGGCCCGGCGCTGACGCCGCCGGCGAAGTCGGGCACGGGTGGACGGCCGCTGGCGAATTTTTCCTATGCGGTGAGCTACGCGCTGAGCCGCGAGCAACCGTGGGGGCACCATGTCGTCGGCGTGGGCGTGCATGCGCTGGCGGCGCTGGCGCTGCTCGGCGTGGTGCGGCGCACCCTGCTGCTGCCGGCCCTCCGCGCCGCAGCCGGGACGCAGGCGCTGAGCCTCGCGACGCTGGTGGCGCTCCTCTGGGCGGTGCATCCGCTGCAGACGCAGGTGGTGACCTATGTTTCGCAACGCACCGAGTCGCTCATGGCCCTTTGCTATCTCCTCACGCTCTATGCCTTCATCCGGGGCACGGAAGGGCGGGCGCGTCTCTGGCACGGGCTCGCGGTGGTCGCGTGCTGGTGCGGGATGGCGTGCAAGGAAGTAATGGTGACGGCGCCGGTGGTGGTGCTGCTCTACGACCGCGTGCTCGTCGCCGGCTCCTTCGCCACGGCGCTGCGCGCGCGGTGGCGACTCTACCTCGGGCTGGCGAGTGCGTGGCTGGCGCTTGCGTGGCTGATGATCGGGGTGAAGGAGCGCGATGTGGGCTTCGGCCTCGGGGCCTCGGCCTTCGACTACGCCCTGACGGCGTGTCAGGCCCTCGTGGTCTACCTGCGTCTCGCGCTGTGGCCGCAGCCGCTGATCTTCGACCGCGGTCCGGCGCTGGTGACCTCGTTTGCGGCGGCGCTCCCGTGGATCGCGGTGCTGCTTGGGCTGGCGGCGGGCGTGGTGCTCGCATGGCGGCGCCGGCCGGCACTGGGTTTCGCTGCGGCGTGGTTTTTTCTCCTGCTGGCGCCGACGACGAGCGTGGTTCCGATTGTGCAGCAGCCCCTCGCGGAGAACCGGCCTCACCTCGCGCTGGCCGGGCTCCTCGCGCTCCTCGTGGTGGCGCTCTACGGACGCATCGGCCGGTGGGTGTGGGTCGCGGGCGGAGCGGCGGTGGTCGTCGGCGTGATTGCGACGGCGCAGCGCAACCGCACCTACGCGACCGAGGTCGGCCTGTGGCGCGATACGGTGGAAAAGGCGCCGGGCAATGTGCGCGCGCACCACAACCTCGGGGCCGCGTGGCAAAAGAGCGGACAGCGCGCGGAGGCAATCGCGGCCTATGAGAGCGCGCTGGCGCTCGATCCGCGGTATTTCTACGCGCACGCCAGTCTGGCCGCCACGCTCGGCGAACTCGGGCGCGATGCGGAGGCGATCCCGCACTTTCGCGAGGCCCTGCGGCTGGAGCCGCGCCAGCCCAAGGTGTATGTGAACTTCGGCATCTCGCTCTTTCGCTCCGGCCATACCAAAGAAGGCCTCGAGCAGCTTGAGCGCGGGGTGGCGCTGGACCCCGGCTCGGCCGATGCGCACTACAATCTCGGCACGGCCCGGCACTTCCTTGGCCGCACGGCGGAGGCGATCGCGCAGTTTCGCCAGGCGGTGGAACTCGACCCCCGGATGGTGAAGGCATGGAATAATCTCGGGCTCGCCCTGCAGCAACAGGGCGAGGTGACCGAGGCTATCGCCACGTATGAGCGAGCCCTCCGGGCCGCGGGGGAGTCGCCTGACACCCACCACAACCTCGCCAATGCACTCGGGAATGCCGGGCGCATCCCGGAGGCGATCCCGCATTGGGAGGCCGCATTGGCCCTCAATCCCGCGCTCACCACGGCGCGGGAGGCGCTGGCGCAGGGGCGGCAGCTCCTCGCGAATCCGGGTGGCGCGCGGAAGTAGGCGCGGGGCGAAAATCGCTCCAACGGCGGCGCGGCGGAGGCGGGGTGAAATTTGCCGGTAAAAAAGCCTTGCCGTCAGTCACGCGAGCCGAGAACTTGCGCGCTCTTTTCCCGGTAGGATACTCAAGTGGCCAACGAGGGGAGACTGTAAATCTCCTGGCTTACGCCTTCTCTGGTTCGAATCCAGATCCTACCACCACTTTCCCCCGTCCATGGCCAATGGGCGGGGGATTTTTTGTGCCCGGGCCCGGCCAACGAGGGCTGCGGCGCCGTCTGGCGCGGGGGAGGGCACGCGGCGTGGTGAGGAAAGTGCAAAAATGCGCCGCGCGGGCGGAATTTTCTCTCGTTTTCCGCCACCAGTCGTTTCGTCGGGGGTCTGCTGAGCTCTAAATCTATGAAGTCCTCGTTTGTTCGGTCTTTCACATCGGTGCAGGAGTGGGCGCTCCGCGCTCTGGTCGTGGTGCTGGCGGGATGCCTGGCAGGCGTGGGCGCCCGCGCGCAGCCGCTCTCGGTCTCGACCTTCGTCGGGCAGCCCGGTCTGCGCGGCAGTGCAGACGGCACCGGCGCCGCGGCGCGGTTTTTCGGCCCGAGCGGCCTCGTGTTTGACAGTAAGGGCAACCTCTACGTCGCGGATGCGCTCAACAACCTCGTGCGCAAAGTCTCGACCAGCGGCTTGGTGACCACGGTCGCCGGTGGCACGATCAGCGAGCTCACGAATCTGCCGGCCCGCGGCTTTGCCGATGGCACCGGGCGCGATGCCCTCTTCTCGACGGGCCTGGGCATCACCGCCGGCGCGGAGGGCCCCTTGCTGGTGGCCAACTACGGCGCGCTCTGCCTCGGCGTGGACGGTAGCAGCAACGTCTATCTCGCCGATACGCTCAATCAGGTGATCCGCCGGATCTCCGTCGAAGGCGTCGTGACGACGCTGGCGGGCTCCCCGGGCACGCTTGGCAGCGTGGACGGCACGGGCAGCGCGGCGCAATTTTCCTCGCCGTTTGGCGTGGCGGTGACCGCCGAGGGCATCGTCTACGTGACCGATGCGGGCAATAACACGATCCGCAAGGTTACCGCCGCCGGAGTGGTTACCACTCTGGCCGGCCGCGACGGTAGCAACGCAGGCACCAGCGATGGCAGCGGCGCGAATGCCCGCTTCAACAATCCCACGGGCATCGCGCTCGATCGCGCGGGCAATCTCTTTGTCACCGACAGCAACAATCACACGATCCGGAAAATCACGCCGGCGGGTGTGGTCACCACGTTTGCCGGCTCGCCGGGGCTGCGGGGCAGCGCCGATGGCTTGGGCTCGTTTGCCCGGTTTAACTCGCCGAGCGGCCTGACGGTCGACAGCGCGGGCACGGTCTACGTGGCCGATACGGGCAACGCGACGATCCGCAAGATCACCTCAGCCGGGATCGTGAGCACGGTCGCCGGCCTCGCCGGACTCTCCGGCAATGCCGAGGGCACGGGTAATGCCGCTCGTTTCGTCACGCCCTATGCCGTCGCGGTCGACGCCGCCGGCGCCCTCTACATCGCCGACAGCGGCAACAACGCCATCCGCAAAGCGACTGCCGGCGGCACAGTGCCGACGGTCTCGCTGCAAACCCAGCCGAAGACCCAATACGTGAACATCGGCCAGACCGTCGTATTCTCGGTGGGCGCCACGGGCTCGAGCGCGCTGACCTACCAGTGGAAGAAAAACGGGACCAATGTCGCCGGGGCGACCAACGCCACCTTCACGTTGAGCTCAGCGCAACAAACCGACGAGGGCAGCTTCTTTGCCGTAGTCACCAGTGGGGTGACGACGGTGACCAGCAGCGTCGCGGTGCTCCAAGTTTATCCGGCGAGTGTCGTGATCCCGCCCGTGATCATCATCACGCAGCCGGCCGATCAGACCGTGACGGCCGGCCAGCCGGCGGTATTTGCGATCGAGGTGGCGGGCTCCGCAACGCCGCTCTTCCAGTGGCAGAAGGACGAGGTGAATATTGCCGGAGCCACGTCCGCGACCTTTACGCTCGCGGCGGCGCAGGCCGGTGATGCCGCCCCGTATCGCGTGGTCATGACCGCGGGCGGCACGGTGATCAACTCGGCCCCGGCCACCCTGAGTGTGACGCCAGCGGTGACGGAGCCGCCGCCCCCGCCGCCACCACCACCACCGGCCAATGATTTCGGCCGAATCATCAATCTCTCCATCCTCACCGCCGTGCCGGCGGGCGGGGAAACGTTTACGATGGGCTACGTCGTCGGCGGTAATGGCACGACGGGCGCCAAGCCGCTCGTGATCCGCGCGGCCGGTCCCTCGCTCGGCGCGCTCGGTGTCGGTGGCACGCTGGCCGATCCGAAGTTGGAACTCTACGCGGGCTCCACGAAGACGGGGGAGAACGACAACTGGGGCGGCTCGGCCCAGCTCACCGCGGCCCTCGCAGCCGTGGGCGCGTTTGCCTACACGAGCCCGACGTCGAAAGATGCGGCGACGACGGCGAGCATCACCTCGCGCGACAACTCGGTCGTCGTCTCGGCGGCCGACAAAGGCGCGGGCCTGGTGATCGCGGAGATTTATGATGCGACGGTCACCTCGACGTTTACCACGACGACGCCGCGGCTCGTCAACGTGTCGGTGCGCAAGGAGCTCGGCACCGGACTCACGGTGGGCTTCGTCCTGGGTGGGGCCAAAACCACAAAGGTGCTGATCCGCGCCGTAGGCCCGACGCTCGGAGTATTCGGCGTGCCCGGAGTGGTGGCCGATCCGCAATTGGCGCTCTTCAACGGGCAATCAGTGAAGATTGGGGAAAACAACGACTGGGGTGGGACGGCGGAGCTCACGGCGGCGTTTAATGCCGTGGGGGCTTTTGGTCTGGGAGCGACGTCGAAAGACGCCGCGGTGCTCGTGACGCTGCAGCCCGGCTCCTACTCCGTGCAGGTGAGCGGCGTGGCCAACACCTCGGGCGTGGCGCTCGTGGAAGTCTACGAAGTGCCATAAGGGCCGATGGCTGCGTCGATGCGGCGCGATACTTGCGTGTTCCCTGGGCTTGCTGATGCGCCGAAGCGGGTAACTATTGGCTGCGCTTCGGGTCGGCGGATGCTCCGCCGATCTGGGAGATATGTCTCAACTCGACGATAAACTCAAAGACCTGCTGGTGCGTGAGGCGCACCTGAAGCTGAGTCGCGAGCAGTTGCGTCCGATTTGGGTGACCAAGGAGGCGGAGTTGCGGGCGGTGGAGACCTCGAAGCCGCGGTTTCTGCCAATCATGGGACGGCGCGCGAAGGAAGAATATCAGGCCCGTTTAGCCGCGGCGCAGGAGACGGTCACGATCCTGCGCAATGGTCTGCAGGTCATCGAGCGCTGCGAACCGCACATCAAGAAGATGATCGAGGAGGAGATCGAGTCGGCGCTGCGCGAGCAGTGTGAGGAGTATGTGGAGGCGCTGGCGGCCCGGCGGCAGAAGGAGGACTGGGTGCGTTGTCTGGACCGTTTCGGCGAAAAGATTTTCGAGTTCACGCGGTCCCTGGGCAATGTGCGTAACGTCGCGGTCTCGGGCTACGCGCGCGACCGCCAGGCTTACTCCCAGGCGGCGGTGCAGGCGTTTACGCTGGCGATCACGGCGGCCCAGAAGGTCGATGAGGAGATCAAGTTTGCGAATAAGATTTCGGCCGAGCAGCAGCGAATCATGAAGCAAAACGGCTTCGATACCCGGCCGCTGCCCAAGCTGCCGGAGACGAACTACGCGGTCTGGGTGTCCAAGATCAGCGCGCTGCCGCTGGCGGAGGCGCAGGATCAGTTCGATACGCTCATCCTCCAAACGAAGAAAACCTACGACACCGGCATTCCGGAGCTGAAGGGGCAGGCGGACAACGTGGACGTGTCGCAAGCGAATGAGATCCACAATTTCCTCCTCGCGGCGTGGGAGCAGTTTCGCGCGGAGATCGCGCCGCAGATTTTTTCAGGCGACACGGAGCGGAACGTCGCCGAGACGGAGCGCATGCTCGTCGAAGGCGCGCGCAAGAGTGTCTACGGCCGACTGAAAGAGCAGCCCGACGGGACTAAGACGGAGCCGCCGATCCCTCCGCGCAAATAGCCGTTTATTTGCGGCGCGTGTAGAGGTTGCCCTCGGCGTCGCGGAAAACGATTTCCTCGGTCTCGATTGCCTGGAGGACGAGGCCCTCGGCGACGGTGTCGCCGGGTTGGAAGACTTTGCCGCCGATCGTGAGGCGCTGGATGGCGCCACCGGCGGCGGAGGTGATGACGAAGCCGTGCACGGTTTCGTTGAATTTTTCCGTGGGCGTGGGCGGAGGGGCGAGCAGGGGGTGGGCCGCGTGCTTGGTGGTGGCTTTCGGGTGCGGCGCAGGGATGGCGGGATCAGGGGCCGTGCCGAGAAACTGGGCGATCGGGTTGTCGCTGCCCAGCATCGTCCAGCCGACGAAGCCGAGGGCGAGCGTCGCGACGAGGGAGAGTGCGAGCAGGATTTTTTTGAGCGGGAAAGTGCGCGGTGCGGCCACGGCGGGCGCCACGTATTCCTTGGCGTCCACTTTCTTGGTGGCGACGGTTTGGAGGAAAGGATTCTCGACCGGACCGATGCGGGCCAGAGGCACATCATCCAAGGTGGACGTCGGGGGCGGCTTGACGTCCTTTCCTTTGCTTTTGGCGAGTGCGGTGGCGATATGACTCACAGTGGCATGAGTAAGCGCTCCGCATGCCAGCGCGTGAAGCGGAAATCCTACGTAGAGCCTATAGTAGTCCCATCGCCCGGAAACTATGGAACCCGAGGCCGGTCGGATCGGCGGCGGCGCGGCCGACAATCACGTGGTCGATCAATTCGATGTCCACGGTGCGGGCGGCTTCGCGCAGCATGCGGGTGACATTGAGATCCGCGGCGCTCGGAGCGGGGTCGCCGCTGGGATGATTGTGCACGCAGACGACGGCGCAGGCGGACTCACGGATGGCCACGCGGAAAACCTCGCGCGGGTGGGCGAGGGCGGCGGTGGCGGAGCCGGAGCTGATTTCCACGCGCTTGATCAGGCGATTCTTCCGGTTGAGGCAGAGGACCCAGAATTTCTCGACCTCGAGGCCGGCACTGATCGGTGCGAAATACGCAGCGACGAGATCCGCGCGATTGAGGAGGGGCGCATCGCCGGCCTGCTGGCCGATCACGCGGCGGGCGATCTCCATCACCGTCACGAGCTGGAGCGCCTTTACTTTGCCGATGCCCTTCAGTTTGCGGAAGTCGGTGGCGGTCCACGCAATCAAGCCGTTGAGGGAGCCGGCCTCGGCGATGAGCCGCCCGGCGAGGGTCAGCACGTCTTGTCCGCGCGTGCCGCTGCGGAGCAGCATGGCGAGGAGCTCGGTGTCGCTGAGGGCGCCGGCGCCGAAGCGCTCGAGCCGCTCCTGCGGGCGCTCGCCGACGGCGGTCTCGCGGAGCCGGTTGGCCGCGGGGAAGGGGGAGGCTTCGGTCACGCGTTTGATTTGGACAGCTTTTCCGCGGCTGCCAATCCTCCGTGCTCATGAAACCACTGCGCGTCCTGGTCTGGGGAGAGAATGTGCATGAGCAGCGCGACGCAGCGGTGCAGGCGATCTATCCCCATGGGATGCACACGGCCATCGCCGACGGCATCCGGGAAAATCTCCCCGGGGCCGAGGTGACGACGACCACCCTGCAGGAGCCCGAGCACGGGCTGACCGCGGAACGCCTCGCGGCCACGGACGTGCTCACGTGGTGGGGGCACCGGGCCCACGCTGAAGTCAGCGATGCAGTGGTGGAGCGCGTGCAGCGGCGCGTGCTTGAGGGCATGGGCCTGATCGTCCTGCACTCGGGCCACTACTCGAAGATTTTTAAACGCCTCCTCGGCACGACGTGCTCGCTCAACTGGCGGGTGGCAGGCGAACGGGAACGGCTGTGGGTGTGCCATCCCGGTCACCCCATCGCGCAAGGTATCGATCGCTGCTTCGAACTCCCGCAGGAGGAGATGTATGGCGAACCCTTCGCGGTGCCGACGCCGGATGAGCAGGTGTTTATCTCGTGGTTCGAAGGCGGCGAAGTGTTCCGCAGCGGCTGCTGCTGGCGGCGGGGCAACGGGCGGATTTTCTATTTTCGGCCCGGTCATGAAACGTTTCCGACCTACCACGATCGCAATGTGCGGCGCGTGCTGGCCAATGCCGCGGAGTGGGCACGGCCGCAGGGGCAGTGGGTCGATGCATGCGTGAACGTGAAGGAACCGCGCGAGAAACTCGGGACGCGGTGAGGTCAGCCGGCGCGGGAGCCGGGGAGTTCCTCCGGGGTCGGAGTGGAGCTAGACCCTATTTTCAAAGAAGCGGGCTTGCGCTAGGATGAGGCATGCTACCCCGCCATGTCTGCCGCCGCCTGTGCCGGGGCTTCGCCTGCGTGGGAATCATCGCCGGCATCGGGATGGAATCGGGCTGTGCGACCGCCCGGCCAGCGCCCCTGGCCGCCATCCCGCCGGGGCTCTCACCCGTGGCCGAGCCAGCGCTCGGAGGCGATGCGTGGCGGCAGGCGGAGGCCTTTGCAGCCACGCTGCCGAATGCCGACGTGCTGGTCGGCAGCGGGGACTCCATGCTGCCGCTCTACCGCGACCGCACCGTGCTGGTCGTGCAACGCCTCGTCCTGCGCGATCTGCAGGCGGGCATGACCGTGGTCTTTACGGGAGATCAGGGGCGGTTGGTGGCCCACACGCTCGTGGAGAAGACGCCCCGCGGCTGGGTGGCGATCGGTCTCGGCAATGCCGAACCCGACCGCACGCGCGTGCGGTCCGACAATTATCTGGGCACGGTGGTGAAAGCTTTCGCTCCGTCGGATCGCCGCCAGCGCGTGGCGGCGGCGGAGGCGGTGGCGCGCTCCCTGGAGCGCACCGTGCCGCTCGCCCGGGGGCGCGAATAACCAGACGCAGCTGAGACCGGCGGTGGCGCCGGTGGACAAAAAAGAGCGCGTCGGGTGACGCGCTCGAAAGAGGCAGAGTTACCGCGTCCTTAGGCCGCGGGCCTCAGTAGTGCTTCACGTAGCCGTTGCGACGGAGGCGTTCGAGCCATCGCTCCTGACCGCTGCGGGTGAGCTGGGTCACGAGGATGCGCTCGATCTGGTCGCGCACTTCATCGATCGGCTGGATGCCGGCGTATTTGCGGTCTTCGGCGAAGAGGAGGAAGCAGCCTTCGGGGAGAACGACGGGCTGGGATACTTCGCCTTTCTTCAAGGCGAAGGCCGGGTCGCTGAACTCTTTCTTAAAGTCGGAACGCTTGAGCCAGCCCCAGTCGCCACCCTTGGATTTGCGTTGGTCTTTCGAGAACTCCTTGGCGAGGTCTTCGAAGCTCTTGCCCGCCTTCATCTGGGCGAGGATGTTGTTGGCCTGCTCGGTGAGGGAGGCATCGGTGTCACCTTCGACGCGGCTGAGTTGGATCAGGCGGAGGTGCACCTCGTCTTCGCGGTAAAAGCGGTCTTTGTTCTCGTTGTAGAACGTCTCGATCTTCACCGGGCTGATGACGCTCTGAGATTTCCGCTGCTGGCCCTGCATGTAGCGGTAGATGATTTCTTCTTCCTGCTCGCGGCGAAACTCGCGGAGGGTGGTGCCGCGGGAGCGGAGGTAGGCGAGGAACTTGGAGCGATCGTTGTCGAACTGCTCGCTCTGCATGCGGGAGATTTCAGCCTCCACGATGGCGTCGGGGATGTGCTTTTTCTCGTCCTTCTTGAATTCCTTGATGATCAGGACGCGGTCGATGAGGTCCTGAATGACGCTGTCCTGGAGAGCCTCGATCTTGGCGTTGTATTCGGCTTCGTTGCGGACGCCTTCGCGCTGGAGGCCGGGGAGGAGGGGCGTGATCTCGCGGCTGACGTCGGCGACGGTGATGATCTTGTCTTCGGCGACGGCCACGATGCCGTTGGCGTAACGGAGGTTAAGATTTTCGCCGGCGCTCGGCGCGGCGACTTGAGCCCAGGCGCCGGCGGCGGTCACGGAGGCAAGCAAAACGGGGGCTATACTGCGGCGTAGCGTCATGGATTCGGCAGATTGTTCAGAAAAGAGATAATTTCGCGTAAACGTAGAAGGGGCTTGGGGGCGGTCAACCTTGGAAACCGGGTGCCTACTTGCACCCAGTCATCCCGGCGGCCGCTGTTCCGCAGGCATTTTAGGCGGGTCGACTCGGTTTCGACGGAGACGATGGCCTTTTGTTCCGCCCGGATGCGAATCTCCGTGATGAGCAGGAGGGCCTTCACCTCGTCGCCGAACTTTCCGAAGCGGTCGCGGAGGTCGGTATCGATCTGTTTGAGGGCGGGTAACCCGTCGGCGAGGGCGAGTTTGCGGTAGAAATCGATCCGCAGGCGGGTCTCGGCGATGTAGGGTGAGGGGATGCGGGCCTGGATGCGCTCGACCGGCACGACGGCCTCGTCCTCGGCATCGCGGATGGCGGTGTAGCCATCCACGTGCCGCCCGCGGGCGGCGGAGTCGGCCGCGCCCTCGCCGACAAAGACGAAGTCGAGCTTCACGTTGGCGCGGATATTGGAGGCGGTCTTCTCGCCCTTGAGGCGGGCGACGGATTGGCGGAGGAGCTGGCAGTAGAGCTCAAAACCGACGCCGACGATGTGGCCGCTTTGTTCGGCGCCGAGGAGGTTGCCGGCGCCGCGGAGCTCGAGATCGCGCATGGCGATGCGGAAGCCGGCGCCGAGCTGGTTGTGCTGGCGCATGGCGGTGAGGCGCTGGCGGGCGACTTCGAGGAGCCGGGTATGGCGGTGGAGCAGGAGGTAGGCGTAGGCCTGATGCTTAAACCGCCCGACGCGTCCGCGGAGCTGGTAGAGTTGCGAGAGACCGAAGCGATCTGCGCCCTCGATGATGATCGTGTTGCAGTTGGGGATATCGAGGCCGCTCTCGATAATCGTCGTGCACACGAGCAGATGGTAACGGCCGGCGACAAACTCGGTCATGACCTCCTCGAGTTCGTCGGCATCCATCTGGCCGTGGCCGGTGCCGATGGTGAGGTCGGGCATAAGCTCGCGCAGGCGGGCGGCGACGAGCTCGATGGTCTGGACGCGATTGTGGAGATAGAAGACCTGACCGCCGCGGCGAATCTCGTGACGCACCGCATCGACCACGACCTTTTCCTCGTAGGTTTTGACGATGGTCTGGATCGGGTGGCGGTTGGTAGGCGCGGTCTCAATCACGCTGAGATCGCGGGCGCCGGTGAGCGCCATATAGAGCGTGCGCGGGATCGGCGTGGCGCTCATCGAGAGCACGTCGACCGTGGCGCGCATGGATTTGAACGCCTCCTTGTGCTTCACGCCGAAGCGCTGCTCCTCATCGATGATCACGAGGCCGAGGTCTTTGAAGATGACGTCCTTCTGAAGCACGCGGTGCGTGCCGATGAGGATATCAACCTGGCCGGCGGTGGCGGCTTCGAGAATCTTCTTTTGCTCCGCCTTCGTGCGGAAGCGGCTGACCATCTCAATCGCGATGGGATAGCCGGCCATGCGCTCGCGAAACGTGTTGAGATGCTGCTGCGCGAGCACGGTGGTCGGCACGAGGACGGAGACCTGGCGTCCGCCTTGCACGGCCTTGAAGGCGGCGCGGATGGCGACCTCGGTCTTGCCGAAGCCGACGTCGCCGCAGATCAGACGGTCCATGGGGCGGGTGCGCTCCATATCGGCCTTGGTCTCGGTGATTGCCTTGAGCTGATCGCGCGTCTCGGTGAACGGGAAGGACGCCTCGAACTCCTTTTGCCAAGTCGTGTCCTCGCCGAACGCGTGCCCCGGCTGCGCCTCGCGCGCGGCGTGGATGCGGAGGAGCTCGGCGGCGAGATCGATGGTCGCACGCTCGGCGGCCTGGCGGGCTTTTTCCCAGCGACCGGAGCCGATGCGGCCGAGCTGCGGGCGGGCCTTGCTGAGGCCGACGTAGCGGCTGATGAGGTGCGACTCCTGCAGCGGCACGTGGAGCGTCACGTGGTCGTCGAACTCGAGGGAAATCACCTCGCGGATGCCCTGCGCGGTGTCGAGTTTGGTGAGTCCGCGGTAGAGCGCGATACCATGCTGCAAGTGGACGACGAAGTCGCCCTCCACGAGCTCGGAGAAATCGAGGAGCTGATCGATCTGCGCCCGCTGGGCCATGGCACGGGTGGCGAGGGCGGGGCGGCGCTGGCGCTGGCGGCCGAAGATTTCGGTCTCGGTGACGACGACGAGGCCGAGCGGGAGCGCGGGCGTCTTGCCCGCAGCGGCGGACTTGCGGGCCGGAGGCCCGCGCTCCCCGGAGCCGATCGAAGCGCCCTCGCGAAACGTGATGCGAAAACCCTCGTTGAGCGTGCCGCGCAGAAAGCGCGGGGAGATTTTTTTCAGTGCGGGATCGGCCGCGAGGATTTCCTGCGTGCGCTGCTCCTCGCCCTCCTTTGAGACGGCGAAGATGACCCCGTAGCCGGCTTTGCGCCACTCGGCGACTTGCACGAGGAAGCTGCGGCGCGCCTCCTCTTCGACTTGCAGGCGCTCCTGCGCGACGAGCGAGTCCTCGGGGTAGCTGCGGTGATGGGCGAGGCTCTCGGTGTCCCAGGTGGCTTCGTTCGAGGCGGCGTCGAAGAGCGCGCTGGCCTCGTCGATGTCGCTCAGGCCAAACGCGGCGGCGCACTTCGTGAGCAGCGGCGTGAGGCCATCGGTGCCCTCGCGGGCGAAGGCGCTGAATTCCTCCTCCAGTGAGGCGGGCTCGACGAGCACGAGGTGAGCCGCGGGTGTGAGATAGTCGGCGAGGCCGGTCTTCGACGAATCGAGCTGCACGCGCGGTGTGGCGGAGAGGGAAATGCTCTCGACGGTGGCGCCGGAGCGCTGCGTGACGGGGTCGTATTCGCGGATCGACTCAAGTTCGTCGCCGAAGAAATCGAGGCGGTAGGGCTGATTCGCCGTGACGGGATAGACGTCAATGATGCCGCCGCGGATCGCGTAGTGACCGGGCGCTTCGCAGACGGCCTCGGAATCGTAGTCGAGTTTTTGGAGCTGCTCGAGCAGGCCCTGAAACGAC
>CANGHW010000136.1 GCA_947453695.1 Opitutia bacterium | reverse complement strand
TGAATTGAAGAAAGCCGAGCAGGCGCTGGCGAACTTCGTGGGGGAAAATCTACTCAAGGGCCAGCAAGCGCTGACCAAGGGTCTGCGTGAACCGGCCAAGGCCGCATTCACGGCAGCGTTGGAAAAGATGCCGGGCAATGAAGATGCGCTGCGCGGACTCAGGCGGGCGGAGAACATCGACCGCGTCCACGCCCTGCTGCTGCAAGGCGAGGATCTCGAAAAGAAGGCGCAGTATGCTCAAGCGGCTGAGTCTTATCAGAAGGCTTTTTCGCTCGATGGACTTTCGGCGGCAGCTCAGCAGGGACAGGCTCGGGCGCTGCGGCTGGAGAAAGAAACGAAGTTTGAAACGGCCTTTGCGGCGGCGCAGGCGGCAATGAAGCAACGCGAATGGACCAAGGCCATCGCCGAATTGCAGAATGCCCTGAAAGCTTACCCGCAGAAGACGGACGTGCAGGCGATGTTGCGCACGGCCCGGGAGAATGAGCATCGCGATGCGGTCCAGCGCGCGATCAACCGCGCATATACCTTCGAAAATCAGCACCTCTGGAAGGAGGCGCGCGACGCTTACGGGGAAACGCTGAAGCTTCAACCGGACAACGCCGAAGCGAAGGATGCCTACATTCGTTGCGGCACGATGATCCGCACGCTCCTGGAGTATGAAAAGCTGGTCGATCAGGCGGGGCAGCTGGCCGACAAGTCCGAGTTTCAAGCGGCCATCAAGATCTTCAGCCGCGCCATGGCGATCAAACCGGGTTATCCTCTGCCGAGCGACGGCAAGGTGCAGCAACTGCACACACTCCTCACGGCCCAGGGAAAGCCGGTCGAGGTGACGTTTAAGTCGGACGGAAAAACGTGGGTCTCGATCAGTAACTTCCGCCAGCCATCGCAGACGGAGACGTTTACGGCGAAGATTCTTCCGGGTGATTACGAAGTCGTCGGACGCCGCAAAGGCTATCGTGATGTGATCATGCTGTTGCAGGTGCGCAATGGCACGCCGCCGCCCACGGTGACGGTTATTTGTCAGACGGCTTCAGACCGCAGCTAATTTATCCTCCCGATGCGCTCGACCACTCTCGTTCTCAGTGTCGCCACGTTGGTCCTTGCCTCGCACGCAGGGGCGCAGGATCCAGCCCCCCGGCCCACGGCGGCAACGAATGCACAAAAGTCGTCGTCGCGGCCCTCGCGCGGACCATTGCCTGATCCGGCTTTGCTGGATGGATCGAGTCAGGCGCCGGAAAAGAAGCCGGAGTATGGCATGTTGGGAGAATTTGAGATTCCTGGTGATGAGAATGCCAAGAGCGACAAGGTCGGCGGTCAGCAGCCGCCGGGCGCGCAGGGAGGCGGGGGCAAGAACGACCCCAAATCCCAGCAGCAACAGCAGGGCGGTGGTTCCATGTCGGGCCTCCCGCAAATGCCGCAAAGCGGCGGATCATCGGGCGGGCAGCAATCATCCTCCGGTCAACCCCCGCAGAATGCGGGTGCCGGTGGCACATCGGGCCCATCGGGAGGCAAGAATGATCCCAACGCTTCGGCGACCGGTATCCAAGTCGCGGAAATCAAAACCGACGAAGTGAGCGGTCCTGCGAGTCAGAGCGGTTTGCCGCCCGACGGAAGCGTGCCCAAGCCGCAGCCCGTTGCGATCGGCGATCCCTCGATGCAAATCAAACCCGGCGCGAATACGCCGGGGGTAATCGGTGCGACCACGGCGGGAAATACCCAGCAGATGGAGAAAGCCACGGGAGGTGGCGCCGGCAAAGGCGGAGCCTCCGGCGACAATGGCAACAAGGGGGTCGAGAAAGGTCGGGTCATGCCAGCCGGTCTCTAAAAATAATCCTGCAATCGAGAATCTCCTCACTCTGTGAACCCCTTTCGTCGTTTCCTCCTTGTTTCCCCACTGGTGCTTGCGGCCACGATTGCTCGCGCCGCCACCTTGATCTATCCGGTCGAAGCGATCGACGATCTCTGGCAACTTCCGGCCGAGGATTTCCGGCAAAAATATGCGGGCATCAACGTTACCGGTATCGGACCGGGAGACGAAGGCTGGTATGTGCGCTACCGCCACGAAAATCTGACGTTCTTATTTGGACCACTCGCGGACACCGAAGCGGCGCGGAAAAAGAAGTGGGAGATGGAGGCTGTGCGCGACGCCGCAATCCGCAACCAGCCCAAGCTCACGTCGAGTAAGGTCGATTATGTGAAGTTCAGCTACTCCGGCGTCTACGGTAAGGGTGGTGGCAATACGCCCTATACCGGCAAGGCGGGGAAAGATGGCAAAGACGGAACCGGCGGCGACGGCGAAAATGGCGACGGCCAGGGCGGAGCCGGTGGCAAAGATGGCAAAGGAGCCGGCAAAGACGGCAACGGTGCGGGCAACGGCAGCGGCGCAGACGGGGACAAGGCGGGCACTGGAGCCGGGGGCGATAAACTTGCAGGACTGGGCAACGGCGCGGGCGACGGGGATGGCACGGGCGACGGAGCGGGAGGCGCTGGTGGTAAAAACGGCCAAAAGGGGGCCAAGGGCGGCAAGAATGGCGCAGGTGGCTCCGGTGGTGAGGGTGGAGATGGTGCCGGCGGCACGGGTGGCCAACAGGGAGGGACCTCCAAGGTCGCCTCTGCCTCAGGCAGTCGTTCCGGCGGGGGCCAGGGTGGTCAGGGTGGACAAGCCGGGCAGTCCGGCCAATCAGGCCAATCAGGCGGGCAGTCCGGTGGCCAGTCCGGAGGATCAAGTGGTGGAGGTGGCTCGAGTGGCGGTCAGGCCGGAAGCCCGGGCGGATCTTCGGGGCCGGGCGGCGGCAGTGGTGGCGGCGGAGGGAATCCCCTCGCAGCCATCGGTGCATTGCTCCGCGCCATCCTCGGTCTTTAATTTTCCGGAGTCCTCGTTCGCGACGCGAACGAAGGACTGGCCGCAGTGACTTTAATTTCGGCGCTGGGTTTGGGCGCCCAAGCGGAAGGCTACCGCGGGCAGTCGGCTTCGATGGCCCGCCGGAACGATCAGAGGTCCTGCAACGCGATGAACGCGCCGCCATGACGGTAAGTCACCTCGCGCATGAGATTCGCGAACTTGAGGCCGGTGTTACCCATGGAAAACTGATACTGAATCGTCGTGGGAAAACCCACGGCGTTGATAACGACTTTGCGTTTTCCATTCTCGTCGGCGGGATTGAGATTATCCAGCTGACGCAGCACGGGATCGGCAGTCTCGGTGAATTCGTCACCAAAAACGTAGATGCCGAGTTTCATGTTTTCGTTCTTCGGATCGTAGAGGGTGCGGAACACCCGGTAGATGCCGGGCACGGGATTACTGATGGTATCCTCATGGTAGCGGCGCAGCGTGCGTTTAATGTTTTCCCGGGTATCGGGGCCATCGGCCAGCCAACCCGAGTTGCGGCCACCGCCGAGCACGAAGCGCCCGTCAGCGTCGAGGACTTGGATCCCCTCGACTTCGGGATAGGAGTCGAGCACCTCCTCGATCTTGCGGATAGCGATGGGCCAGAGACCGTTGGTGTTGGGGTCGCGCATCGAGCCGGACGTGTCGATGACGAAGGCGATGTAGTTACTGCCAACGGGGACGCCAACCGGGAGCGGTTTCACGTCCTTCAGCACCATGTCCGGTTTCTTTTGGCGGGCGGCAATCTCCTTCTTTAATTCGTCGATATCGACGAGGAGGGCCTCTTGGCCGCGTTTTTCCATCTGGAGCTTGCGCTCGAGATCGTCGAGGAGAGCGTGAAGCGAGTCGTTGCGCAGCCGAGAGTCGGTGACGAGGGTCGCGACGCGGGAATTGCTGCGATCAAGATCCTCTTTGCTGTTTTTCAACTGCGCGATCTGGAGCAGCTGGGCGGCCATGATCTTTCGAAGATCAGCGAGGGCATCGAGTTTCTCCTTCTCCTGAGAATCGATGCTGAGCACGAAAATCAGAATGACAGCACCGAAGCCGCAACAAATGCAGTCGAGGAAGGCCAAGCTGAAAATCTGCGTGGGACGGCGGCGGATCATGTGTCGGGCCAGGATTTGGCGGGACTGACCAGCGCGCCGCGAGTGGCGTTGGCTAGCTCCCAGTAGAGGGCCGGACCGGCCGGGTCGCCGCTCATGGGGAAGAGAATCGTGCTGACTGGAATCCGCGGAGGCAGCTGCTTGACTGCGATCTTGAAGAACCGGATGCGTTCGTCCTGGCCGACGTCGCCATCAATTGCCAGCGAGTCACTGCGAGTGGGCAGGCCATCCGTGAACAAAACGATGCTGTCAGGCAGGCGCGGCAGGAAGCGCACCGAGGTGAAGGCTTTCTCCATGTTAGCTCCACCACGGGGCACGAAGCTTTCGATGCGCTTAACGATTTCGTTGATCGCCTTCTTGTCGCCCGTGCTGAACCACTCATCGCCCCGGTTCTCGAGCACGGGCATAACGTCGTCATTAAAGAAGAGAACCTGGAAGTGCGTCTTCGGGTCGAGGGAGGCGATCATCCACTCAAGAGCATGAATGGTCCGCTGCCACTTGGGGGACTCCCGCTTTTTGTCGTCGGTATCTTCCAGTCGAGCGGACGCGGCATCGATCGTCTCATCGAGCATCGAGCCGGAACAACGGACGAGAAAGACAATGAAATCACCATTGAGTTTTACGCCGGTCAGATATTGGCGACGGTCGATGTTGGGAATCGGAATGGGAGCGAAATCCTCGGTCGGCAGGTTCTTCTTTTCGCCGAGCAGGGTCGCGAGGGCGTCTTTCATCGCGCCGGTTTGCTGCAGCATCAGCAGCATCTCGCGCTGGCGGTCGCTGAGCTTGAGCTGGTCGCGGTTAGTGCGCGCGTTGACGTCCTCGAGTTCAAGCTGAGCGGCGGCGAGGACCTTGGCGAGACGGTCGATCTCAGAATGGCTGAGCGTGATGTCGCGCGCCATTGCCTTGGTGCGGTCCGTGAGATCGTCGATGTCAGTTTTGTCGACGTTCTGCTTCTGGGAAATGGTCAGAATGAACACCAGCAGCATGGCGCCGAAGCCGCAGCAAATGCAGTCTAGGAAGGCGAGGCTGAAGACCTCGGTTTCGCGGCGGCGGGCGGCGACAGACATGGGAGGCGCGACGGTGGGAGGCGACTAGGCGTGGGCGCCGTTGGTGCCGGGGCAGTGGGCGAAGAGCACTTCGGCTGTAACGGCACCGGTGCGGAGCGTCAAACGGTCTCCAGCTTCCACCGGCACGCGAGCAGCGGCTTCTCCGCGCTGGCCGGAATCGATAAACCAGAGCCGGCCTCCGTCGCGCACGAGCGGGACAGCGCAATCGTCACTACTAAAGGTTTCGGGGAGGGTGAGATCGGCCCGGGTAGCGGCGGCGCCGACGGTGAACCGGGCACCATGGCCGAGCGGGTGGCCAACCCCCTCGAAAATTGCGTGCGTGGGGGCGGGACGGGGACTTGCGGGGCGCGCTTTCTGGAGGCGCACTTCCCAGGCGGCGGCGGCAGTGCGGCGGGTGTCGGCAAGCGGCACAGAATGCTCGACGGACACATCGGCAAGATCTGCGGCGACGGACAAGCGGGTGGCACCCACGCGTGCGGCTCCGGCCGCGGCGGCGCCGGCGGGCAGGCGGAGGAGGCGGGTGAAGCCCGCCGCGCGCAGTTTCGCTTCGAGTCCGGGAATACCGGTGGTGCGCGCCGTGAGCGCAATGCTGCACAATCCCGGCGCGTGGCCGGCCTGTTCGACGAAGGACTGCAGGCCGTGCACGAGCGTGGTGACGAAGGCTTGGGCGTCGTGGACGAGCTGCTCGTGTTTGGCGACGAGCTCGTAGTTCCGGGTGGCGGTGTTGATCTGGTAGCGGAACTCGGCCGATCCGCCGATCAGGAAATCCTTGGTTTGGCGGAAGAACATCTGTTCCACGCGGCCGTCTTCGAGGATGTCGAATGCCGTGTGGCGAAGGAAGCGGTTGCCCATCGTGGCGGTGAGATGCTTGAGCAGCTGGGCGTAGCCGGCGTTGGGTAAATGGAAAAACTGTTTACGCTCGAGACGTTCCTCGGCGACGAGCAGCGTGAGGTCCGTGCCCTCCTGGTGCACATCGGCCACGATGACGGGCAGGGCGGGATTGAAGCCCGGGGCCCGCGGGTCACACATCGCGGCACAGGCCATGTCCATCAAGCCGGCAAGCGGCAGTTTGAGCTCGGAGGCCATGCCGAGCAGCAAGCCGATCTTTTCTTCTTCGGTGGCGGCATCTTTGAGATAGGCGCCGGGAACGGCGAGGACGACCTTCTCTGCCGTTGGGCCGACGGAGGCGAGACGACGGCTGTATTCGCGGAGAAAGAAAAACGAGAGCTCGGAAAACGAGGGCGGCCGACCGGTGACGTTGAGCGTGGAAACCGACTCGTGGGTGAGTTTGGACCAGAACGTGTGGGTGACGCGCCGAGGGTGAACGAACCACATATCCTCAGCGGCGCGGCCGTAGAGGAAGTTGCCGTTTTCGTGGTAGGCGAAACCGGGCCAGTCGTTGATGCCCTGCTGGTCGGCGACGGGGAGAAGTTTCGTTTCGGTGGCGGAGGCGATCGCGGCCACGAGGCCGGCATCGCACAGTTCAAGGCCGAGGGTGGGCATGGGGCGGCGTCAGGGTTAGGCGTAGGAGCGGGTGGCCTCTTCCTTGGTCGGCACCTTCATGACGTCGATCAGCTTGTCGCGGCAATAGGTCTGAATCTCGATGATGAAAGCTTCCTGCCGCGACTGCACTACGTGCAGCACAAACATCAGCACGATACAGAGGGCGAGACCGACGAAAGTGGAATTAAAGGCGAGGCCGAGATTTTGGGTAACGGCCGAGATGTCGCCCTTGATGGCTTGCTCGGCCTTGTCGAGACCGAGGCCAATGCCGCGAACGGTGCCGATAAACCCGATCGCCGGGATGGCCCAGGCGATGTATCGGACCAGCGACAGCGAGGAGTCGAGTTGGTCAGCGGCGAGTTCAGCGCGCTCCTTGACGGCGTTGGAGGCATCTTGAATCGATCCGGTGGCGTGAAAGCGGTGCAGGGCTGCGAGCAAGCATTCGGGAAGGAGGCGTTCGCGCCAGCGGGCTTCCTTGCTGATCATGGTGCGAAGCTCCTTGTAGCGGTCGAAGGCGTCTTCCGGGATAATGCGTTCGCCAGGTTGGATCCGGAGGAAATCCTGTTTGAAGAGAGCGCGCTCTTTGGTGACTTGGATAAGCTTATAGCCGAGGACGACCATGCCCCAGAAACAGAAGACGATTTCCCATTTCGGCTCCTCGTCCTTAATGACGAGGTAGAGCGGGCGGTCGTCATGGTCGAGGCCCCCCTTGGCGCCACTGGTCGCGTGGAGCGCTTTGACCTGGCGCTGAATGAGGAGGTCGTTGGCGCCGGGCGTCACGAAGAACGCATACCAGAGATTGACGGCGACCGCGACGACCACAAGGCCGAGGGTGGGAACCAGGAACTCAAGTGAGAGAAAGCCCTTGTTGCGGGAGATCATGATCCGGGGAATTTCTGGGAGGAAGACAGTTGGACGAGACGGGGTGGGGTAGAGCGGAAAACCTAGAGGCAATTTCCGGGCCGGAGTTGCATATCTTTGGTTAGACGACAGAATCGTATCGTCGTTTGAAAAAAAACGAACATCGATACAGTAGTGCGAGTCTATTAGTAAGCAAACGCGTCCCTCATTTTCTCTCAATGGAACTTACCCCTGTGTCCTTGGCCCTGAATCGGAAGTTGGTCGTATGCTGCACCGCACTCGCGGTAGTGGCATGGAGTGGGTGCTCATCTGTGGCGCCGTCGCGAACGGCGACGGGAGCGGGCACCGGCGCGGTGGTCGGTGGTGTCGGCGGCGCAGTCGTCGGCAACAATAGCAGCCTGGGCACGGGCACGGGCGCAGCGATCGGCGCCGGCGCCGGCGCGCTGATCGGTGGCATTGTCGGCATGGTGCAGGATGCGAAGGACCGGAAAGAACAAGACCGGCTCGCACAGGAGCGCGCTTACCAACAGGAATTGGCCAAGAAGCGCAGTGAAGAAGCGAAGCGCCGGGCTGAAGCGGACGAAGAGCTGGCGATCGCCCAGGGTTTTCGGATCACCGACATCGAACTGACTGATGCGCAAAAGAAGCAGGAAGTGGCCAATGATCGCTTGAAGAAACTGCGGGATGAACGGTCGGCCGCGCTGGCGAAGAAGAAAGCACTCGATGACGCCCGGGAGAAGACGCTGCAAACGGAGGCAGAAATCGCCCGACTTGAGGAGGAGCTGGCCCGCTTAAAGGGCGAGGAACCTGCGCTGAAGGCCGCCGCAGCCGGGGCGTCAGGCGAAAAGGTGGTGCCTGCTGGTTCAACACCGGCGGCAGCCGTCAAGCCCGGCATATAAGGTGCTTCTCGTGACGGTCTCGCCGTCGGCTTCCGAATACTGACTGGTCGAACGTAATCTTCACCGCGATGCCGCAACACCCTCGAGCAATCGTAATGTTTTCAGCCGCGATGCTGACGATCGCGGGGATGATGGGGTGTCAGAGCTCCGCGTATCAGGTAAAAGTCGATGCGATCGCCAAACGTGAATCGGCGTCGGCGGCGGCCGAGGCGCAGTCCTACAAAATTCGCAGTAAGAACCCTGCAGTCGGCGAGGAGAGTCTCCGCTACAAAGAAGCCGCCGAGTTCGTGAAAACGGCGCTGTCAGGAAAGGGACTCTACGAAGCACCGAATGCCGAGAGCGCTGACATGGTGGTGGAGTTGGATTACGGGATGGAGGCGCCGCGGACCAAGTTGGAAATGGTGAACTCCCCGGTCTACGCGCAGGTCGGCGGAGGCGTGCGCTATGAACAGGTTCCGGTGACGGACACCCGTGGAAACACCACCTACCGCACCGTGGCAGTCTACCAGCAGCCGCGAACCGAGTTGGTGGGATTCGACGAGGTCCCGCGGCAGGTCACGATCTACGAAAAATATCTCAAGGTAACGGCCCGGGAGAACAAGCCGGGGGTCGAAGGCAAGCCGCCGGCGGAATTGTGGAGTGTGCAGACCAGCACGGAAGACGAGAGCAAGGACCTGCGAAAATACCTGCCGATCATGGCATCTGCGACGGCTGACTACATCGGCAAGGACACCACGAAACAAAAGGTGGTGAAGGTCAAAGACACGTCGGCGGGAGTAGATTTTATCCGCAAGGGAATGGGCGATTCTCCCACCGGCGGGCCACAGTCGTCACCACCACCCAATCCGAAGATATAGCTTCGGCGTTTCCTCCCGGATTTTTACCGGTTGGCTGTGCGCACCGTGCCGGCTTGCACATAGCGCGGGAAGATTAAGTTGGGCTCCGGGCGGAGGTAACCCTGGCTGACCATCTGCGCCATCAGGCGGGAGAGACGATGGGCGAATGTCTCGTCTTCGAATCGGTAGTGAGAAATGGCATCGTCGAACAAGTGGTCCGAATCGCGGCCAATCAAAGACACGGTGTCGGGCACAGTCAGTCCCTTGCGCAAGAGATAGACGAGCACGCCAAGGGTATGGGACGGTTTCGCCACCAAGAGGGCAGTGGGCGGGCGAGGAGAGGAAAAAAGCGCATCCAACTTGGTCGCAATGTGCGCCGTGGTGCCGCTGTGCCGCACAATAATGGCCTCTGTATCCGCCGAGCCGGCGTTGGACGCGCAGCCCTCGCGGAAGCCATCTTCGCTGGCGAGATCGCCGGCCACACCGGAGTTGGGGACAATGAAGGCGATGCGACGGTGACCCTTGCTGCGGAAAACTCCGGCGGCATGACGGCACACCGAGCGGTAATCGACGTCGAGTGACGGAAGTTTCACTGACGGATGGCAGGAGCCCAGCACCAGGGCGGGAATGGAGTGATTCGCGAACCACTCCTGCAGCTCTTTGCTGACCGAAAGCAGCACGCAGCAGAAGACACGGTTCTGGCGAACGAAGGTCTCCAGCTTGCGTTGCTGTGCCTTGGCGCTGCGCATCTGACAGACGAGCACCTCGGTTGTGAAGCCCTGCTCAGCGAGATGGGTGCGCATCTCGCTGATACCCTGATATGCGGTGAGGGAGGTATGCAGGATGGGCTGATGCGAAACCAAAACTACCAGTCGACTGGCAGCCGAGGGTGAGCTGCGCGACGGCGACAAGAGGCGGTTGCGTCGGCCTTGGCGGATCTCGATCAGTCCCTCCTTCGCGAGGAGTTGGAGCGCGGTGCGGATGGTCGGTCGGCTAACTTGAAAGGTCTCGCAGAGTCGGCGCTCACTCGGGAGTGATTCGCGCCAGACGCCGTCGCCAATGGCCTTGCGGATGGCCGCGGCGGCTTGGGCGGACAGGGAATGTCGCTGGGGTAGCTCAAAGACTCCCGGTGGGCTGCTCATGTTTCCTTACCAGTGATAACAACTAGAGCCCGGAGCGATAGCGTTTTTGCATTGTTACATGAACGTGTCGCCTTCGGTTTCCATATGGTCCGCTGTCCCTACGCCGCTTACCGCCGACCTGAAGGTCGACGAAGGATCGGTCGAGCGCATGATCGAGGTGGCGGTGCGAGAAGGAACCGAAGGGCTTTTCGTCGCCGGCACCTGTGGTGAGGGGCCTTGGCTCCCGGATCGTGAGCGCCGACGGATGATGCAGGCAGCAGTGCGAACGGCAGGCGGACGTTTGAAAATCGCAGCCCAAGTGTCAGACAACTCTGTGCTGCGCATTCTTGATAATGCGGCGATGGCGGCGGAGGCGGGGGCGGATTTCGCAATTATCGCACCGCCGGCGACCCTGCTAAACGCCACCCCGGACCGGATCACGGGGTTGTTTGTCGAAGCGGCGTCGCGCTGCCCTCTGCCGGTAGGAATCTATGACCTGGGTAAAATTCGACCGATTATGATTCCCGAGGATCGGCTCGTGGAGGTCTATTCGGTGCCACAGGTGAAGCTCGTGAAAGACAGTTCCGGTTCGCCTGAGCGGCGGGCAAAGGCGCTGGCGGCGCGGGCGGCCAAACCGGGGCTCAAGCTGTTTAACGGTGATGAGTTTCGGTGCCTGGAATACCTTCAGGCCGGCTACGACGGATTCATGTTTGGAGGTGCAGCGGCGGTAATGCCGCAGCTAAAACGCATCGTAGCACTCGTGGCGGCCGGAGATCTGGCAGCGGCGACCCAGGTGGAATCTGAGATGAAGGAAAACCTCTTTGGGATCTATGGCGGTAAGTCCATCGCGTGTTGGTTGACCGGCCTGAAGCACTATATGGTGCGCCGCGGGTTGTTCACGACTTCGGCCAGTTTTCTCGGTTATCCCCTGACCGAAGAGTGCCAGGCCTACATCGAGCGTTACGTGGCGGCGGCGTGAGGAATGAAATTGCTGGACGGCTAACACTCCGCGCTGTCACCACTCCGATATCACATGAAGTCTCCGACTCAGGCCTCCGGTGGTCCCCGTGCAATCGTAACCGGCGGTGCGGCGAATATCGGCCGCGCCATCACCGAAGCGTTTTTAGCGGCTGGCGGACGCGTTGTAATCGGTCAGCGGAACATCGCTGCTGCAGCAACGCTGGTGGAACGCTACGGTGACCGAGTGATTCCACTGCGCGTCGACGTGAGCGATTTTGAGCAATGCCGGCGCTTCATCGACGACGGGGCGAAGGCGCTCGGCGGGCTGGATGTGTTGGTCAACAACTCCGCGGTTACCGGGGCGCCGGCGATCGCCAAGCTGGCGGACATCACTCCCGCTCATTTCGAGAATGTCGTGCGCGTAAACTTGGGCGGAGCGCTCTTTTGCTCACAAGCCGCGGTGCCCCACATGAAGGCGGCGGGTGGTGGCGTGATCGTGCATATTTCGTCGGTCAATGCTCTTCGTCCGCAGCATGGCGCGGTCGTCTATGCCGCGACAAAAGCCGGGCTGACATCGATCACGCAGTCGATGGCACGAGAACTCGCGGCGGATGGCATTCGCGTCGTGGCGATCGCACCTGGCGACATAGCGCTCGATAACGCGGCGGAGACCGACGCGGCGATTGCCGCGAAAGGCGCCGGTGGAGATGTTGTGAATCAGACCCCACTCGGGCGTGGTCGCACGGCGGATATAGGGGAGACGGTGGCGTTTGTATGTTCGCCGGCGGCGCGTTTTGTCACCGGCGTCACCTGGGTCGTGGACGGCGGGTTACTTGCATGAGTCTCCGCTCAGATCGGGGCGAGCGTGCAAAGGGCGTCGCCCTGGCGCACCGAGCGCTGAATGCGCCACATGACGATGCGGCCGGAGCGTTCGGCGCGGACTTTAGTCGTGCCGATTTTATCCAGCGCGTGCACGGTGCCGAGAACTTGGCCGCGACGCACCTGGGCCCCCACTTTCGCTGCGGGCACGAAGAGGCCATCGTGGGGCGCCGGGTGATGG
This sequence comes from Opitutia bacterium, assembly GCA_947453695.1. GTDB lineage: Bacteria > Verrucomicrobiota > Verrucomicrobiia > Opitutales > Opitutaceae > GAS368. The sequence goes on along the minus strand of CANGHW010000136.1, from coordinate 1,395 downwards.
ATCTGGAGATGGGCTTCGTCGGCGTCTTTGGTTGTGCGTTGGACTTGCGCGCGCAATTTCGCGGACCGTTTGGTCGGGATGATCTCGAGAGAAGCGAGCAGGTGACGCAGGCCGCGGTCGAGGTTGCGCAGGTCGCGCGAGTCGACATCGCCGGTGCCACGGCACTCGACGTAGATGGCGGCGATCTTGCGGGCGTGAGCGGCGCTCAATGTGCGGCCCGGAAGGAACGGACCGTCCCAGCACCAGAAGGCGTCGAAGCAGGCGGCCATCGAGCGCTGGGCGCGATTGATGGATTTCTCGTGCGTGATGAACCCGGTCCACGGCAGCAGTTCATAGGCGCGGCCGGCGCTGTGGAGGTCGACGTAATGGGTGACCTGCGCGAGCAGCTGGGTATCGAAAAGGTGGGCGAGGCGTTGCGTAACCGAGCCCCGCGAGTCGCCGGGAAAGGCGCGGGCGAGGTTGACGTCGTCGGCGGGATTCGAGCGGAGGCCGGCGTAGAACGCGCCCTCGTTGAGCACAGGCACCATGACGACCGTGCCGCGGAGATTTTTCGGGCGCCAGTGCTCGGCCCATTGGCGAAGGAGGGTGGGCCCCTCGTATTCGTCGCCGTGCGTAGCACCGTTCAGCAGGAGGACTGGGCCGGGTTGTGCGCCGCGCCAGATGAACGCGTCGAAGCCGACGTCACGGCCAGAGAACCGACGCTGCTGGAAACCCGGCGCGAGCTGCTTAAGATCGATGGAAAATTTGGAGGGAGAGGAACCCATGGCTAAAGTGAAAAAGACTACGGTGAAACCGGACTCACGCAGCAAGCGCCGCGGCGCACAACCGCGCCCGACTGGCCAGCGCAGCCAACCAGTGGCGCGCTGGACGACGGAGGGCGCGCGCAACCTGCTCGTGTTGGAAAATGCGTTTTGTCGCGTGGTGCTCTGGCCCGAGATGGGTGGGGCGATCGTGAGCTACGTGGATGTGGCGAGCGGCGTGGATATCATGTGGCGGAATCCTTACGGCCAACCGGCACGGACTCGGCCGCTCGACCAGCCGATGCGCAGCGGCAGCGACCTCTACGATGTAATGGATGGCAGTTGGTATGTGTCGCTGCCGAATGGCTTCTTTGCCGGAGATTACTTCGGGGCGCCGATTGGCACGCACGGAGAGCTGCGCAGTTTGCCGTGGGATTTGACGGGGATGGCGACGACGAAAAATGAAGTTCGCGTCACGTTGGAGGGCCGCTCGGTGCGCACGCCGCTCATCTACCGCCGCGAGCTGACGTTGCGGCGAGACAGCGGACTGATGCAGTGGCGCGAGACGCTGGAGAATCGCTGGGCGGAGCCGTTGCCGGTGGCGTGGCTCCAGCATCCGACGTGGGGCGGACCGCTGCTGGAAGGAGCGCGCCTG
>CANGHW010000135.1 GCA_947453695.1 Opitutia bacterium | reverse complement strand
TGCCGAGGTCCGCTTGCCAACGTTGCCAGCGGCGCATGAACCCGCGCCGCTCGAAGTGCGTTTGCCGGACGGAACAGTGCTCCGGGGCGGGCGGCCGGGCGAGTTGGCGGAACTGGTGCGAGTGCTGCGAGGGTAACCGATGCTCGCGTTTCCAGCAGCGGTTAAAATTTACGTGGCGGTGCAGCCCGTGGGCATGCGTAAATCCTTCAACGGGCTGTGGAGCGCGGCGAGCGAGCAACTGCACGAGGATCCGAAAAGCGGCGCGATGTTCGCATTCATCAACCGCGAGCGAACGCGGCTCAAGTTGCTGTATTGGGACGGCACGGGAGTGTGGGTGCTGGCGAAGCGACTCGAGCAGGGCCGTTTCTCGTGGCCGGCGCCCGGCGACAGTCGCACCAAACTCGCCCTCGCGCCGGAGGCGCTGGCCCTCCTCATCGGCGGAGTGGAGTTGAAACACGGCTCGCTCAAGCCGTGGTATGAGCGTTGATCCAAAAGCAGCGGAACCAGGGAACATGCGCGCCGACTTTTTTTCGTAAGCGCGCAACCTTGAGCACCCCGACCTCCACACTCGAAGAAGTCCAGATCCTGCGGCACGAGGTGGCGGTGTTGCGGGCCCAGCTCGCGTGGTATAAAAAGCGGACCTTCGGCAGCGACAAGACGGAGAAGCTCGATCCGGCCCAACTGAAGTTGGCCGAAGTCGACGACGCGAAAACGGCCGTGGCGGAGCGCACCGAGAAGATCACCTATGAGCGGACCAAGGGGGCGAAGCCGTCCCGCCCGACGCCCGCCGAGACGTTTGCGCAGCTCCCCGTGACCGAGACGATTGAACTGGTGCCGGAGTCGGTGAAAAAGGATCCGGAACTCTACGAAAAGATCGGTGAAGAGCGCACCTTTGAGATCGATGTGATCCCGCCCCAGGTGGTGAAGCGCGAGATCGTGCGGCCCAAGTTCCGGCACCGCTTGGAGCGCCAGCGCCCGCCGGTGCTGGCGCCGGCACCCGCGCGAGTGGTGCCGGGCGGCTACGCCTCGGCGGGATTGATCGCGTGGATCGTGATCAGCAAATACGTCGATCACTTGCCACTGTATCGTCAGGAGCAGATGTCGGCGCGCTGGGGCGCCCAGATCAGTCGGCGCAGCATGTGCGACTGGGTCGAAGTGGCGGCGATGTGGCTGGAGACGATTTACCATCACCTGCACCGCGGGTTGCTGGCCGGAAACTATCTGCAGGCCGATGAAACGCCGATCAAATGTAACGATCCAGATCACGACCGGCGCGGGACGCGACAGTGCTACCTGTGGGTGATCAGTCGACCGAAGTCCGACGTCGTGTTCGCGTTCCGCGAATCGCGCGGGCACGACGAACTGCCGTCTTTACTGGGGAGCTTCCGCGGCGTCCTCCAGTCCGATGCCTACGGCGCGTATGCGAGCCACGAGCGCAAGCACAACGGCATCGTGCGAGTGGGCTGTTGGGCGCATGTGAGGCGTAAGTTCCATGAGGCCCTGGACGAGCGACCGAAGGCCGCGAACGTCGTCTTGCGGATCATCAGTCGACTCTACCGCCTCGAGGCGCAGTGGGATGAGGCTGAAGTCGGCGACCGCCGAGCGGCGCTGCGCCAGGAGCACTTTGCTCGACGCTTGTTCTGGCTGCGACGGATCACCGCCGCGATCGTAGACGTCATCATTACGTCAGAGCCCCGGGTCAGAGTTATCACCCTTATGCTTCGTCAAGGACGCGTTCCGTCGGACGCATACGATGCTTTACTCATCTCGGCCTGTAAAAAAATATCCGCACGCGGAGCGGCCGCGCATCCACCGCCATCGTGCGCAAACTGAAGCAGATTTCGGGGCGGTCGAAGGGGTGTGGGCGGACTTCGCATCGCACTTTTCACCATGAGCAACTGGCTCTTAAGTTTCCGGAATGGCCGAAAGGTATTCGGGGAGGGACATTCGGGAAACGGAAACGGACTTCTGGGAGTTCGAAATGGGCTAACAGTTTTTCGCAATGGCCTCTCGGGAAATGGAAATGGGCTTCCGGGAGCTCGAAATAGTCGAAAGGTTTTGCGCAAGGGCCTTCCGGGAAAGGGAAACGGCCAAAAAGTAATTCGAAAGGACCTTTCGGTAAAAAGAAACGGGCCTCAGGAGCTCGAAATGGCCCAAAGGGTTTTCGCAGTGGCCTTTCGGGAAAGGGAAATGGCCGAAAAGTTTTTCAAAACGGCCAAAAGGTAATTTGAAATGGCCTTTCGGGAAACGGAAACGAGCTTCCGGGAGTTCGAAATGGGCAAACAGTTTTTCGCAATGGCCTCTCGGGAAATGGAAATGGGCTAAAGGTTTTTAGAAACAGCCAAAAGGTAATTCGAAATGGCCTTTCGGGATACAGAAACGGGCTTCCGGGAGCTCGAAATGGTCGAAGGGGTTTGCGCAATGACCTTTCGGGATGCGGAAACGGGCTCCAGGGAGGTCGAAGTGGGCGAAAAAGTTTTCCGTAATGGCCTTACCGGCAAGGGAACCGGGCTTGGCGGTTTCGAATTGGCCACGCGAAATGACCCTTCGGGGCCAAAAGGTTGTTCGGCGGGAGCCAGCTCCCCGGCCAGCGGGGGCGGAAAGGGCAAATTCAGTTGCTTCCAGAGCACCGCGTTGGCCAGGGCGTTTAAGTTGGCGCCAGAGTTTACCTGATCAGCGAGCCAGGCGTGGATGAGGGAGGAAACCGCGGCCGGGGAGGACCAAGGGCGCGCTGCGGCGGCGAGATGATCCTCGAGACGGCGCAACGTTGGTAGAGTCGGTTGGCGACGGCGGCTGTGAGCCGGCCGCCGAAGAGTTCGAGAGGATTGAGCTCGGGGCAGTAGGACGACAGCTGCGTTAGTCACAGATTGGCCGGCAAGCGACCATCGGCTTCCGGCAGATGGAAGCCGGCCTGATCGGCGATAAAGACATGGATCGCCGTGGGGTCGGAGTGAACGATTTGCTGGAGAAAGAGCGCGGGGATGTCGCAGTCGATGGCCGGCGTTGACAGCAATTCGACGGCGTGCGCGCCGTCCACTTCCAGAGCCTAGCGCAAGTAACCCCATTGGCAACGCGTCGCGTGAGGTGCACGCACCCGCACCCCGCGGCGGCCACAGCCCCCGGAGAATTCCCTGGCAACGGTCCCTAGCGATGCTCGTCGAGTTCCCACACCCGCACCGGTTGCGCCGGCGTCGAACCGGCCACGGCCTGCAGCCGCGCGGGCAGTTCCAGCTTAAACTTGGCAGCTTTAACCGGATCCTTTTTCACCTGCGACTTGCACGGGACCTTTAGTTGCCCTCCCAGCCGCCGCAAAACCTTGAGCGCCCCGCTCACGCTCAGTGTCTTGTAGGTGCGCTTCTTGATCCACGCCTGCGCGTCCTTCGCCTGGCGGAACTGCCCCGCCTCCAGCCGCGCGATAAATTCCTCGGCCACCGCCCCATGCACCACTGGCGTGCGGGCCCCGGCCCATTCCCGCGTGAGCAACTCGGCCACGCCACCTCACTCCAACTAATCGCGATAGTTGAAGACACTCTTTCTCCTCACCCTGGCGACTTTCGCGATCTGCTCCGTCGTCAACTCATGCTGCGCAATCAACCGCACCACCAGCAGTCGCTGCCGCGCCCAGTCCGCCTGCGGCCGCCCCTTCGCCGCTTCGATTTCCTTTACCAGCTCTTCTGCGAGCGGCGGTAATTGACGGGCGATCCTCTTTTCCCGCTCTGTTTCGGCTCACCTGTGAAGTGAAATAGCTAACAGCTATTGGTGTTAGCTCCATCAGTCGCATGGTTTGACGCGCGCGGACAATGAGCGCGTCGCGCTGTTCGTCCGAAAACCGCCGCGACGTTCGACCGATCACGCACAATGTCCCAACTGCGTCTCACTCCGCGGTGGTCAACGCCTCCCCCCAGCCACCCGCGTAACTGCAAATGTGAGGATCAGTGGTTACGAGCGGATTGCCCGCGAAACGCGCTTCGGCCGTCGCATCCGTCACGACGAACAACTCATCTGGCGGTAGAGTAGAGTGGCGTGCGCAAAAATACCATATCCCTGTATTACGCGCGTTTAGATATGCCCACCGCCGCCTAGAACCACTGCCGTTTAGCATCGATCAGCGTGACCGTTAAAAGACGCACAGCCATAGAAACGCGACGCAAGCCTCACGAGGTTGTCCTAGTTGAGCTCTGGCGCGGTATCGAGCAGGTCGGACTCCATTAGCGCCGTGAGAAATGTCGCCTCGTTCCTCGGCAACCCGGCCCTCATGCCTTCCCTACTCGATGCCCAGCGCCTTGCGCCCGGTTTCAGAAATCATCTGCGGCGTCCATTGCGGGTCCCACACAATGTGCACCTTAGCCGACTCCACCGTCGGCAATCGTGCGATTTTTTCCCGCGCGTCTTCCGCAATCACCGGACCCATGCCGCAGCCCGGCGCCGTGAGCGTCATCTTCACCTCGACGGTATGCCCGCCAATCGGCGAGGTCTCCACCGCAAGATCATAAATTAGGCCCAGATCGACGATGTTCACCGGAATCTCCGGATCGAAACACGTCTTCAACGCCGCCCACACCGCCTGTTCACTAAACTCGCCGCTGACCGCTGCGACTTCCGTCTGCTCCGCCGCCACGTAGCCACCAATCGCGCCTACCTGCTCCTTCGCGATACGAAACAGTCCTCGGTCTGTTCTCACGGTCACATTGCCCCCGAGCGTCTGCGTGATAAAAACTTCGCTGCCCTGCGGCAACGTTACGACGTCTCCAGCGGGAATAGCCGTCGCCGCGCAGTCTTGAGTAAGAATATGGGTCATGGAAGTAAGGCGCAGCTTAGCGCAGATTGAGATTCATCGGCAGCCGCGCATAAACGCCCTGCGGGTCGTTAAAGGATTTGAGGGCCTTTACTTCGCTTTCAATTCGCTGCGCGATCTGCATGGCCAAACCAGGCGCACGCGTGCTCGTCGGAGCGATATGCTCCAATATCTCCTGCACCGCCTCGAACAACTCCTTGGAGCGCGGATACTCCACCAGGCGATAGTCGCTTCCGAGCTTGGACCGCTGCACCGCGTCGGCGATGGCAGCATCGAGTCCGCCGATTTCGTCGACCAGCCCGAGTTTCTTCGCCTCTGCGCCTGACCACACCCTCCCTTGGGCGATTTCCTCGACGACCTCGCGCTTCAGTTTTCGTGCCTCGGCCACCTTGCCGACAAACTCGCCGTAAATCCAATCCACCATCCGCTGAAAAACCGCCATCTCGTCCGGCGTCTTCGGCCGCGAGATCGTAATCACATCGGCAAACCTACCGGTCTTCACGCTGTCGTAGGTGAGCCCGAAATCATTCGAGAGTTTTTTCACGTCGAATTGGACCCCAAAAACACCGATCGAGCCGGTGATTGTGGTCGGCTCCGCAAAGATTCGGTCACCATAGGCCGCGATCCAATAACCGCCCGACGCCGCGTAGCCGCCCATCGACACCACTACCGGCTTTACTTTCTTGGCGAGACGCACCTCACGCTGGATCGCTTCCGACGCCGAGGCACTGCCACCGGGACTGTTTACGCGGAGCACGATCGCCTTCACGTTTTCATCCTGTCTCAGACGCCGCAGTTCGCGTGCGAAACGGGTTCCGCCAATATCGTCGGCATCACCTTCCCCATCGACGATTTCGCCCTCTGCGTAAATCACTGCGACACGCGCCTGATTGCCGAACGTTATACCCTCGCCCTCCGCCGGCGCAGTCGAATCGACATTGTCCTTCGCGATGCGCGCGTAATCCGGCAGGCTAATTTGCTTGAACGCCTTTTTCGTCCCAGCCCGTCCTGTCTTAGCTTTGAGGTCGTCATAGACCTCATCCCGATACGCGACACGGTCGATCAACTTGGCCGCTTTCGCCTGCTCGGGGCGAATCAAGCCTTCCGCATCAACAGTAGCCTGAATCGCTTGCACGCTCAGTCCGCGCCCTTTGCCAATGTCGGCCAACACCCCCGACCACAAATCATCGAGTAGCTTTTGAAGTTGGTCCCGGTTCTCCGGGCTCATGTCTTTGCGGGTAAACGGCTCTATGGCCGACTTGTATTTGCCAACACGGGTGACCTGCACACCAATGCCAAACTTTTCAAACGCTCCCGCGAAGAACATTGGCTCACTGGCCAGACCAGGCATGATGATCATGCCATAAGGATCGAGCGCCACTGAGCTGCCCGCCGAGGCCAGGTAGTATTCCTTGGTCGTCGCCTGCGTAAGATATGAGACTACCGGCTTCCCCGCCGCCTTCACCGTCGCCAGCGCATCGCGGATTTCCTTCAGCGAGGCAAAACCACCGCTGCCGCCAGCGGCCCGCAGTTCGCCCGTCAAAAACACGCCGGCCACCCGCTCATCCTTCGCCGCCGCCCGCATCGCCCGAGTGACAGTCCGAAGTTGCAACGCTTCGTGACGCGCTCCGCGCAAAGCTCCAAAATCCACCGGCGGCGGTGCATCGGAGATCGCGGTGGAGAGATCGAACGTCAGATACGCGCCCTTCTCCACCTCGGGGGCCGACTTCTCGCCTCCGCTCATCGCGGCAATCGCACCGATAAACCCGACCAACAAAACGAACGAACCGCCGGCAAAAATGCACAGTGCGACTAAAGCCCCGAGCATCGACGTGAAGAAATTTTTCATGCGAGGCGCGGACCGTAGTCAGTTCCGCCCGTTCCTCCAGTAGAAACGCCATGTTCCCTCCCACCCCGCCCCTCCATTTCTTCATCTTTGTGTCATTGTGCCGATATTGTCACCCGGCTGGCACACGCGTCGCTAGGAACGGGTTGCACCACGTCCGACCCTCTCCATCTTTCCCATCACATGAGCGAGCAAAAGGAAAAGGAACTCCTCACCACCAACCGTAAGGCCCTCACGATCAATCTCGACGAGGCCGTCTACGGCACCTTCGCCGAAATCGGCGCCGGTCAGGAGGTCGCGCGCATGTTCTTCCAGGTCGGTGGCGCCTCCGGCACTATCGCCAAGTCGATCTCCGCCTACGACATGTCGTTCAGCGACGCGATCTACGGCAAGGCCCCCCGCTACGTCTCGCGGGAACGCCTCGGGCTCATGCTCGATCACGAGTATGCCCTGCTCAACGAGCGCCTCGCCGGTCAGCGCGGTTCGCGCACCACCTTCTTCGTTTTCGCCAACACCGTCGCCGCTCGCAATTTCAAGGGCACTAACGACGCCCACGGCTGGCTCGGCGTCCGCTTTCAGACCGAACCTGGCGGCCCCACCAGCGAGATCGTGCTCCACGTCCGCATGTGGGACAAAGAAAACGTCCTCCAGCAACAGGCCCTCGGCATCATCGGAGTCAACGTCCTCTACGGAGCTTTCTATTATCGGAGCGATCCCGACAAGTTCATCGCCTCTCTCCTCGATAATCTATCGTCCGACCGAATCGAGGTCGACATGCTCAAGTTCACCGGCCCGGCGTTCACCAGCGTCGACAACCGGCTCATGTCCCTCTCGCTCGTGAAGCATGGGCTCACCAACGCCGTCATGTTCGGCCCCGACCGCGAGGTCCTCCAGCCATCTGAGGTGCTTTATAAGAAGGCCATCCTCGTAGAACGCGGCAGCTTCCGGCCCGTCACCCATGTCAACGTCGACATGCTCAACTGCGCCACTGCGCAGTTCGTCCAGGAGCCTGCCGTGAAGGGCAAGGACGTCGTTGTCCTCATGGAAATCACCATGAACAACCTCCTCGCCGCCGGCGAACTCGACGCCCGCGACTTCCTATCGCGCGTCGATCTCCTCGGCGACATCGGGTTCACGGTCCTCATCTCCAACTACTCGGAATACTACCGCCTCACCTCCTATTTTCGCCGCTACACCAAGGAGATGATCGGCGTCGCGATGGGCATCAATAACCTCCTCGAGATCTTCAACGAGAAATACTACGAGAACCTCGAGGGCGGCATCCTCGAATCGTTCGGTCGCCTTTTCCGCAATGCCGTCCGCCTCTACATCTATCCGATGCGTCAGGAGGCCTACGACAAATACCTCCTCACCGGCCAGACTGCTCCTCACTCCGCCCCGGGCTCCGTCGTCGGCCACGCGTTCGCCTCCAACGTCCTCATCACCGCGAAGAACGTCCATATCGTCGCCCACCTGAGGAACCTCTACGATCACCTCGTCGAAAACCACTATATCGACTGTATCGTCGGTTTCGACCGCGACATCCTCCACATTTTCTCGCGCGACGTCCTTCGCCGCATCCACGAAAACGACCCCACGTGGGAGCAAATGGTCCCCTCCGCCGTGGTCACCGCTATCAAGAAACGCGGCCTCTTTGGCTATCAGGCCCCCGCGCTTGCCTCGTAAGACACCGGCTAGGCTCGCCCTCCTCGTGCGATGCGCCGACAATTCTTTGCAGGTTTCGTGTAGCCGCACACCTTAGCGTTCGGTCCGCCGCCGCCCGTCTCACCCGCTGTCATGCTCACTCCCCTCGCCGATCATCTCTGGGAAATCGACGCCCCAATGTCGGTCATCGGCATGGCTCTCGGCCATCGCATGACCGTGGCGCGCCTACCGGATAAGTCGCTTTGGCTTCACTCCCCTGTCGCCTACTCGTCCGAACTCGCCGCGGCCCTCGCGCAACTCGGCCCCGTCGGCCACGTAGTCGCGCCCAACGCGATGCACGACACTTATCTCGAGGGCTGGTTCGCCGCTTATCCTAACGCCCGCTTTCACGGCGCCCGCGGCCTCGCCCGCGCCAGACCCGATCTCAAATTCACCGACACCCTAGCCGACTCTGCCGCCCCTGCCTGGGCTTCCGTCTTCGACCAGCATCTCGTCCGCGGCATGCCGCGCCTCAACGAGGTCGTCTTTCTCCATCGTTCGAGCCGCACCCTCATCATCACGGATCTAGCCTTCAATCTCGGTGCCACGATGCCCCTCCTCAGCCGCATGCTTCTGAAAATCAACGGCTGCTACAACTGTTTCGCCGTCTCGCGCCTCTTGCGCACGACGATCAAAGACCCCATCGCCGTCCGCGCCTCGCTCGACCTCATCTTGAAATGGGACTTCGACCGCCTCGTCCTCAGCCACGGTCGCAATCTCGACACCGCCGCCAAGGACACCCTGCGTCTCGCTTTCTCCTTTCTGAAGTAAGGCAGACTTCAGTTCGCCCTTCGCGCTTTTATTGTTAGTTCTGCGCGGCGAAAAATTTTCCGTGTCTTCCGCGTGCCCCGTGGGCAACTTCCCTACTCCTTTTCCCATGCGCTTCCATAAATACCACGCCCTCGGCAACGACTACATCGTCCTCGATCCGCGCGATTTTCCTGCCTGGAAACCCGCCCCCACCATCGAGCAGATCCGCGTCGTCTGCCACCGCAACTTCGGCGTCGGCTCCGACGGTATCCTCTGGGGCCCGCTCCCTTCCGAGAAATCCCAGTTCGGCCTCCGCATCTTTAATCCTGATGGCTCCGAAGCCGAGAAGTCGGGCAACGGCCTCCGTATTTTCTCCCGCTTCCTCTACGACCAGAAACTCGTTACTACCCCCAATTTCACCGTCGAAACGCCTGGCGGACACGTCGCCGTCGCCCTCAAAGACAACGCCCAACTCATCTCCATCGCGATGGGCTCCGTCAGCTTCGACTCCGCCAAGATTCCCGTGAACCTCACCGGCGCGCCCCGTGAAGTCATCAACGAGAAAATCACGATTCTTGACCGCGAGTTCACCTACTGCGCTGCCACCATCGGCAATCCCCACTGCGTTCTCCCGCTCGCCGACATTTCCTCGGAGCTCGCGCACAAATACGGCCCGCATCTTGAGACGCACGCCAACTTCCCCCGTAAAACCAACGTCCAGTTCCTCAAGGTCCTCGATCGCGCCAATATTCAGATTGAGATCTGGGAGCGCGGCGCCGGTTACACCCTCGCCTCCGGCAGCAGTTCCAGCGCCTCGGCCGCCGTCGCCCACCGCCTCGGCCTAGTCGACCGCAGTGTCACCGTTCACATGCCCGGCGGCAAAATTGGCATCGAGATCGGTGACAATTTTTCGATCATGATGACCGGCACTGTGAACAAGGTCGCCGAGGGGCACATGCACCCCGAACTCTTCGCCGTAAAAGTGTAGGGCCGGCACCTGTCGCCGGGCCGCCGTGCCGTCCATGCCCGAAGTCACCCGCCCTATCTCCGTCGCACTGCCCGCCCACGGCGTTGCACTCGCGGAGAGCCATCACGCGGCCGACTTCCGCATGGCGGTGCGCTCGGACCCGTTTCATAAGCTCATCTACGTGCTCCGCGGTCGCGTTGTCTTCCGCGACCGCCACGCCTCCCGCGAAACCATCGCCGGCCCTGGCACGCTCCTCGCCATTGAGCGCGGCACCGCCCACGAACTCCGCGACGAGTCTCCGGCCACACTCCTCCTCCTCTGTCTCGCACCGCGCTTCGTCCAGGACGATCCCGCCCGCCGCGCCCTCTGGAGACTCGTCGCCCAGCGTCACTCCGCACGCCTCCCTGCCGGCGGCGTCTTTGCCGGCCGCTTCGAAAACCTCTGGCGCCGCGCCCTCCTCGAGCAAACCGCCGCGCGCCCCGGCGCCGTCGTCGCCCTGCACGCGCTCGCCGCGCAAATTCTCGTCGCTGTCGCCCGGCAATCCGACGCCGCTCCGCCCGCCGATCCTGCCGCGCAGCGCGTCGCCGCCGTTGCCCACGAACTCGCCGACACTTTCTACGACGAGTGGACGCTTGATCGTGCCGCCGCCCGCGCCGGTCTCTCGCGCCGCCGCTTCAGCGAGCTCTACCGTGCCCACGCCGGCGACACGTTCGTCAACACTCTCACACGCCTTCGCCTCGATCACGCCGCACAACTCCTCCGGGCCGGCGCGAACTCCGTCGCCGGCGTCGCGTTCTCCTGCGGCTACGGTGACCTCTCGCACTTCTATCGCGTCTTCCGCCGGCGCTTCGGCCGGCCGCCCGGGCAGTGGAGCAAGACGTAGCGCCGGCCGGGCGCATTGCCCGATCTGCCAAGCCCGGCAGCCCATCCCGCCAAGACATCGCGCCCGCGCTGCGCTATGCTCGACCGCAACATCATGGCCACCCCCAAAATCCCGAAATCTCCGAGCATTCTCACCACCACCGTTGGCTCCTATCCGGTGCCCGATTGGCTCGCCGCCCTCCCGAGTGAGCAGGCCGTGCTCGACGCCACGCGCGTCGTCTTCGATCTCCAGCGTCAGGCCGGCATCGATCTCCCGACCGACGGCGAGCTCTACCGTTTCGACGTCAATCACCCCGACACCAACGGCATGATCGAGTATTTCATCCGTCCGATGGCCGGCATCTCGTCCGTCGTCGGTCGCTCGGTCACCGAGGAATTCTCGCGCCATCATCCGATGGGTTTCCGCCGCAAGCCCGCCGGCGTCGTCACTGGCGCCCTCGGTGAAGGCTCGCTCAATCTCCTCGCTGATTGCCAACGCGCCGCGTCCGTCTCCGGTGGCGCCTTCAAGTTCACTGTCACGAGCCCCTACATGCTCGCGCGCACGCTCCTCGACCACCACTACCGCGACTTCGACAAGCTCACCATGGCCCTCGGTGAAGTTCTCGCCGCGCAGATGCCCGGCCTCCCCGCCGCCTGCCTCCAAGTCGACGAAGCCAACATCCCCGGCAACCCGTCCGACGCCCCGCTCGCCGCCGCCTCGATGAATCTCGTCCTCGACGCCATCGACAAGGGCACGGAGCGCGCCGTCCACTTCTGCTTCGGTAACTACGGCGGCCAGACCATCCAAAAGGGCAATTGGCAGAAGCTCGTCGATTTCCTCAACGCGCTCCACACCGACCACCTTGTCCTCGAACTCGCTCACCGCCCGGCCTCCGACCTCGATGCTCTTAAGCGCATCGACAAGAAGATCGCCCTCGGCGTCGGCGTCATCGACATCAAGGTGAACCACATCGAGACCGCCGACGAAGTCGCCAAGCGCATCGAGGCCGTCGAGAAGAAAGTCGGCCCCGACCGCGTCCGCTGGGTCCACCCCGACTGCGGCTTCTGGATGCTCAAGCGCTCCATCGCCGACCGAAAGATCGAAGCCCTCGTCCGCGGGCGCGACCTCTACCTCGGTCGCTGATTTCCGCCCCTGTTTTGCCAGTGTTTGTTGTGTGTTTGTGTCGGTTGTGACGCGCGTCACGACCAAGGCGCGCCCTCACCGGCGCGCCTTTTCTTTTCCCTTCAAGCACCTCCGTCTGAAATTTTCAGTAACGTTCATTTTGACAGCACCCGACCATGGCAGACCGTTTGGACAACCGTTTCCAACGCGCAACCCATGCCCGCCGCTTTCCCCCTGACGCTCACTGCTGTTTTTCATCCCGCCTCCCCCCTCCCCGGTGAGCTGACAGCCGCCGCGGAGCTGGCCCGGCTGACTGGTGCCCCGCTCACCGCGGTCGCCAGCCCGGGCCGAGGCGTGACCGTCGCCCTCGCCTCGCGCAACTGGATCACCGGCATTCCGTCCGCGCCCGTCTCTCCGTCGCTCTATCCCGAGGCCGCGTGGACGTGGCTGCGCATCGATGAGCACGGTCACGGCGAACTCGTCGCCACCCACGGCGCGTTTCTCTACGCCACCGTTCGTTTGCTCGCCAACGGCGTCGGCGCCTTCACGCGCGAGAAGCTCGCCGCCGGCATTTTGCTCCCCGCGGCCTTCAACTGGCATCGCCCACACTGGGATGCCTGTTACACATCCTACTGGCGCACCGCCCGCGGCTTCGATCCTGAGCGCTACGTCGCCGCCCTCGCCGAGGCGGGATTCACCCACTGCGAAGTTAACGGTCTCGAAGCCCACATGCCGCACGAGGATCTCGTGGCGCACGAATACTACTCGCAATTCTACAGCTACCAACCCGGCTTCAACCACTTCGTCGACACCGAGATCACCCAAGGCATCTGGCCCGCGCTCTACCTCGACGCGAATCTCAATCACCTCCGCAAACTCGCCGCCCTCGGTCGTCGCTACGGCCTGAAGCCCGGCGTCTGCATGTTCGAGCCCCGCACGTTGCCCGAACGGTTTTTCCAGAAATATCCCACACTCCGCGGCGCCCGCGTCGACCACCCGTTCCGTTCTCGTCTCCCGCGCTATACGATGGCGCAAGATCACCCGATCGTCCGCCGCCACTTCCGCGAAGCCCTCCAGAAACTTATCCGCGCCGTCCCCGACCTCAGCTACATGTCGCTCTGGACCAATGACAGCGGTGCCGGCTTCGAACACTCCGCCTCGCTCTACGTCGGCCGCAACGGCGGTCCCTACATGATTCGCGAGTGGCGCAATCACGACAAGGTCGCCGAAGCCTCCGGCCAAGGCATCGCCCGCTTCCTCCGCAATCTCCAGGATGGCGCCGCCGCTCTCAATCCCAACTTCGATGTCCTCCTGCGCATCGAGCCGTTCAAGGTCGAGCACGACCACATCAAGGCCGGCATGGGCCGCCATGTCGGCTACGAGACGCCGTCTCTCCTCGTGCGGGGCTACTCGCTCCCTTACCCGCATCCGAAATACCCCGAAAATTTCGGCGTCGCCGGCAGCATTTTCCACAGCTGGCTCGACGAAGCCGAGAAGCCCGCCCTCGCCCAATCCCGCGCTCAGGGCATCGAGCCCGTGCTCCACTACTCTGCGTCCGGCGTCTGGAATCACGAACCGCTCATCGGCCTCCCCTTTCCGCGTCTCGTCCACGCGAAACTCAAGTCTGCCGCCGCGACTGGTCTCACCCGCAT
>CANGHW010000134.1 GCA_947453695.1 Opitutia bacterium | reverse complement strand
GATAGCTGGCGCCCCAACTTCTCCGCCTACGATGTCGTGATCCAAACCTGCAACGACATCGGCGGCGGCCCATCTTGGCCGCGCGAAGTCCAACTCGCGCTCGAAGCCTTTGTAACCCGCGGGGGCGGCCTCTACGTCTGGCACTCCGGCAACAATGCCTTCCCGACTTGGTCCGCCTACAACGACATGATCGGCCTCGGCTGGCGCAAAAAGGAATTCGGCCCCGCCCTCGCCGTCAGCGCCGACGCCCAACTCATCACCATCCCCACCGGCGAGGGTCAAAATACCGGCCACGGCGCCCGCCTCAACACCGTCGTCCACCGCCTCGGCGACCATCCGATCCACGCCGGCCTCCCCCGCGCGTGGCAGACCCCCGACATCGAAGTCTACTACTACGCCCGCGGTCCCGCCAAGAAACTGACCGTGCTCTCCTACGGTTTCGATCCCAAGACCGCGATCAACTGGCCGCTCGAGTGGGTTGTGGCCTACGGTGAAGGCCGCGTCTACACGTCCACCTTCGGCCATGTGTGGAAAGGCGACACGCAACCCGAGCGGATGCGCTGCGCCGGCCTGCATACCGTCGTCGTCCGCGCTCTCCAATGGCTGGCTCGCCGCGATGTCACCTTCCCCGTCCCCGCCGATTTCCCCACTGCGGAAAAAGTCTCCGTCCGCGCCGAGATCACGCTACCCAAATAGGGCAAGTTGGGCATGCCTGGAACGACCCAACCCGCCCCACAACGCGCGTCACCCTCAGTTCTTCAGCGTCCCTATCCAGTTCCACACCGCTTCGAACTGCTTTTCCGCGACGCCGTCGAGCTGCGTCTCCAGCGCCGCTTTCTCGCGGTCCTTCGTGTAGCGCGGCATGATCGTCGCCGGCTGCACCCGCTGCGGGTTGTGCATCCAGCGCTGGAAGTAATCGTAGCGCAGCCGCTCGCCTGCCGCCTGTAGATTCGGGCCCTGGCCTTCGAAAACCTGCAGGGCCTTCTGCTTGCCGGCGTCGTGACACGCGATGCAGGAGTAGCCTTCCGCTCCGGCCAGTTTCGCTCCCGTCGTCACCAACTCCGGGTTCATCGCCGGGCGTTCACTTTGCAGCGACACGCCGTATTTCGCCGCGAGACCGCGTGACAGATTCTCTGCCCGGCTCGCAAACGCCGGCATGCGCGCCTCCATCCAGGGACGGATGCGATTGGCATGTTTTCCCGCCAACAAATCTCCCAGCCACGCGCGCTCCAGTTTTTCCCCTGCAAATGCGATATCGGGAATCTTGTTCTCCCCGCCGCCGGCGTGACACTGCGTGCAGTTGAGGCGCTTCATCTGCCGCTCCGCATATTCCGTGGGAGCAACCCGCTGCAGCGACGATGCGCCGACATCGCGGTCCCCATTGCGAAACGCGATCAGCCGCGCGACTTCGTCGCGGGTCAGATGTAGGTCAGGCGCGCGACCGCGGTTTTCCGCGACGCATCCCTTCACCGCCCAGTCTGTGCGCACCACGAGTTGATCCAAACTCGTGAGCGTTGCTTCGGGCGTGCTCTTGCCGCCGTGACACGCCGCACAATTCGCCGCGACGAACGCCGCGCCTTTCGCCGCATCACCCGTCGCACCTTGCGCCGCACGGGCGGCCGGTTGCTTCGAGCGCACGTAGGCCGCGATCTGCGCCGCTTCGGCTGCACTCAGGCGCACGTCGGGAAACAACGTGTCGGCATGGTGTTTCGCCGGCGCCGCCAAAAATTCCACCAATCCTCCGTCCGTGTGCTTCCGCGCCTTCGTGAGCGGCTCCACCCAAAATCCGAGATTCAGTTTCTCTACGAGCGCCGCCCCCGCGGCGATCGTCGCAGCCTCGCCCGGCACCGCTGCCGGCGTCCACGTCGCATCGGTTTGCTCCGAAAGATACGCCACCACGTCGACCACCGGCGTGTCGGCGATCGTCGGGCATCGACCTTGCGGTGCTGCGATCCAGCGCTCCAGCCACGCGCGATCCAGTCGCTGACCGAGATTCGCGAAGTCCGGCGCCATCTCCGCCAACTCGGGCGTCGCATCGCGGGGCATCCCGCCGGCCCGCGGCAGGTGGCACTTTACGCACATGGCCGCCGTGAAGACCTCGCGCCCGGCGCGCACCTTGCTCCACGCCTCCATCTCCGCTCCGGGGATAAAGCGAAACGCCGACGCCGGCACCGGCTCCGTGCGAAACTGCGCCCCGCTCCACATCAACCGCACGCGCGACTCCCCGCTCGCCGGACTCCGGTAGCTCGCGAAGATCGCGTGCGCCCCTTTGGCGAGCGTCACCGGCGCCTTCGCCGTCAGCGGCAACGCTCCACTCATCACCGGCTTCCCGTCGATCACCAGCGACACCGTGCCGGTGCCCTCGAAGGAGAACGTCAGCTCATCGCGCTCCGGGACCACGAGCGACCCGCGCCACGACGCGCCAAACGGACGCGCCGGCATAAACACCGAGGGCGACATGCCCGCTGGCACCGTCAACGCGATCTGGTCCACGCGCGGGGTGTCGGTGACCTCTGCATCGAAGCTCATCGCCAGCCCCGGTTCCCCCGATGGCGTCGTGTCGGCGATCTTGATGTCCGCCCACTTCACGCCAGCCACCTGATACTCGGGTCCAAATTTGTGGACCGTGTTGTAAATCGTCTCGCGCACGGTGCGGCCCTTAGTGTCGAGCAGGTCCAGCTTCACCTCCATCTGCATCGCCGTCGTTAGCTTCGGCAGGTAGAGAAACACCGCGCGTCCGTCCTCCACGAGTTTCGCCGCGCCCACTTGGATCGTGTCGATTTCGTTCTGCGCGCCCTTCGAGGGCACCGTCAACGCCCGCTCCTCGGCCGCGGCATCGCGTTGGTCGATCGAGAAGCGGCCCGAGCCATACTGCGGCCCCCACACATAGTTCCACTTGCTCAACGAATACCGCGTCGGGTCTTCCGCCGTGCGCGGATCAAGTGGCGCGGAGAAACGCACGAGCACGCCGTTCTGCTTCACTTCGAGGCCGATTGGCATCGCGGTCGTCACGCCCGTGTAGCGCACGCGCTGGAGCGCGTCGCGACCGTTTGTCTGCCAGCCGCGAAAGCCGGCCACATAGAGCTGGCCGTTCTGCGGATGAAACCGCGCGCGCATCACTGCCGCGCTCACGTCGATCGGCAGCCGCACCACGCCGCCTTGGACCTGCCCGTCGACGACCTCGCGCAGCACGCGGAAGACGCTCGATTTGCCATACGAGAGGTGGAGCATTTCGCCCGCCTGCCGCGGATCCCACGCAGTGTTCTGCGGCACCCACACCTGGCTCCCGCTCGAGTTGTCCACCGAGTAGGGAATCCAGCACAGCGGCTTCTCATAGTCCGTCGGCGCTCCGGGTAGCGTGCCGCCAAATTCATTCCGGTTCACCCACTTGCTGGGCACCACGCCGTTAAACGTCTCCTTGCCCGGCGGCGTCCACGTAATCTTGCACGCCGGCACCCACGAGCCCTCGTTCTCACCGGTCGTAATCACGCCCTCCGGACTGACTCCGAGTCCGCCGGGCGCGCGGAAACCCCACGCGACGCGCTCCAGCGTCGCTCCGTCCTTGCTCACTTTGAGCACACTGCCGTTGTGCGGCGTCCACGGCGCAAAGCCGCGCCCGCCCTGCAGCACCGGCATCGCCTTGCTGAAATAGAAATTGCCCGCCGCATCCGTCTCCAGGCCGAAGGCAAACTCGTGAAAGCCCGCCGTGATCTGCACGTCGTTGTTAAAGCACTCGTAGCTATCCGCCTCGCCGTCGCCATCGAGGTCCCGCAGGCGCGTGATCTGGTCGCGGCCCATCGTGTAGATCACGCCGTCGACGATCTTCAGCCCGAGCGTCTGAAACATGCCCGCCGCGTAGCGCCGCCAGGTCACTTTAGCGAGGTCGCCGTCAATGCCGTCGGCGATCCACACGTCGCCATTCCACGTCGAAGCCGCCAGCCGCTTGCCATCGGGAAAGAAATCAAAACCGCCAAAACGCGTCGGCGACTTCCACGGATTCTCCGCCGGCAGCGGAATCACATCCACTGCATAGGTCTTCGTCGCCGCGTCGGGATCGAGTTGCCCTTTCACCGCAAAGGTCTGCGGAAACAGCGCCGGTCCGCCGTGCGTGAGCGTCTCCAAATCCATCGGCGCCGCCACCGTCGCCAGGGCCGCCGCATCGAGCTCACTCTCCGCGTAGACAATCTTGCAGCGCGCCGCCGGCGTGCCTTTCGCGATCGTCACCGTCACGCGGCCCTCGGCTGTCGTTTTCAACGCCACCCCGCTAGGCGCACCCACGAGGTAGGCCTTCGCACCGGCCTTCATGCTTTCACCGCCGAGCGCCTCGCTCACGAGCGTCTCCAACTCGGCGGACGGATTAGCCGCGAAATTCAGCGTGCGCGTGATCGCCCGCACGTCGCCCACCTTCTCCAGCGCCGCGAGTTCCAGCACTTTCACGCCGCCCACGTTGAGGTGCAGCACGGTGCGGTCGCCGCTGCGAAACAGCCCGCGATAGCGCCCCGCTTCACGGGGCAGTGGCCCGGCCTTGTTTTCGCGCAGGTCGTCCCACTTCCCGTCTACCGCCCAACCCAGCCCCGCACCGTTGCGGAAGAAAAATTTATCACTGCCACTCGGGAAATGCGTGTTCCCGCCGTGCGATCCGCTCCACGGCGTGCCGTCGAGTTGGATGATGCCTTCAAAACCTCCGCGCCACGCGAGCAACTCCGTGTCGAACACCACGGACACGTCGCGCGCCGCGCCGAGCTTAATCGCGAGTCCTTTGAGCGCGACGACGTCCTTGCCGTCCGCACTCATGATGGTGTCGGCAATGAAGGGCCCCGTATCGATCTCCTTCCACCACTGGGACGCAGCCGGCCCGCGGCCTTTCTTGGCATTTCCCGCTCCATCGGCGGCGTGGAGCAACGCTCCGGACACACTGAGCGCTGCCGCGCACATCACGCCAAGACTCAGCCGCGCCGACCAACCGTGGGGAAGAGGAAACATAGAGCCATCGAGCGTTCAGCTTCCGCATCCGCGGACAAGCCAAAGCCAGCCCTCTGCACAAAATCCGCGCAGTCGTCCGCGCTCGTCGTTCATCGAAAATTTCCCTCGCCGCCGCAACTCGCCCTCCGTTTCACTCCGCCCACCCCACCACCGGCGTTACCCCCGCGTTCCTTCCCCGCTGCGCTGCGCATCTTGCGCCATCGTGCCGCAATCTATGCGTCATTTTTGCCAAGATACGAAAGCAATTGAGGATTGAGCGACTTACCCCCTCGCCGAATCTTTTTCGCACGCCCGATGAACAGCCATCCTTACGCGTTCCTCGCCCTCTTCGCCGCCGTCGCCCTGGCGTTTCCGCTCATCTTGCTGGGCGTCGCCCAACTCTGGGTTCGCTGCTTCCAGGCCGCCAAACCCGGCCCGATCAAGAACTCCACTTACGAGTGTGGCCTGCCCGCTTCCGGTGACTCGTGGATCCAGTTCAAGGCCCACTACTACCTCTACGCCATTCTGTTTCTGATCTTCGACGTCGAGGTGCTGTTCCTCCTCCCGGTCGCCGTCACGTTCACCTCGCTCCCGGCCGGCGCGCTGCTCGCCATCCTGATCTTCGTCCTCCTCCTCGCCGAGGGCCTCGTCTGGGCCTGGCACCGCGGTCACCTCGAGTGGAAATAACATGAGCACCCCCGCCACGCCGTCGCCCGCCTCCGCGCCCCAGCCGTTCCCGGCGGCCGGCAACCTGTCCGACGCCGAGCGCGAGGAGCTGCGCCGCCACGGCATTCTACTCACCAGTCTCGAAGAGCTCTACAACTGGGGCCGCAGCAACTCCATCTGGCCGCTCCAGTTCGGCCTCGCCTGCTGCGCCATCGAGATGATTGCCGCCGCCACCGCACGCTTCGATATCGCCCGCTTCGGCGCCGAGATTTTCCGCCCGTCTCCCCGCCAGGCCGATCTCATGATCGTTTCCGGCACCGTCACCAAGAAGATGGCGCCCCAAGTCGTCCGTCTCTGGAACCAGATGCCCGAGCCCAAATATTGCATCGCCATGGGCGCCTGCGCGATTTCCGGCGGCCCGTTCAAGCAGGGCTACAACGTTCTCAAGGGCATCGATCGTTTCATCCCCGTCGATATCTACATTCCCGGTTGTCCGCCGCGCCCCGAGGCCCTCCTCAACGGCCTCATCCAGCTCCAAGCCCAGATCAAGGGCGAGCGGCTTACCGGCCCGGGCGCCGCGCGTCACGTGCGCTCCGATGTCACGAGCGAGTTTCCCGTGCCGGAATACGGCGAACACGATCTCTCTCCGCCCAAGAATCCCGCCGTCTGGCAACCCGCCCCGTCGCTCGTCCGCCCCACGAAAGTCTGAGCCATGGAATCCCTTGAGCAAATCCGCGACCGCCTCCTCGCCCGCTTCCCCGGTGCCTCGGTCACGCTCGTGATCAACCCCGGCGCCGCCGCCGAACACTCCCTGCTCCTTGGCGCCGCCCACGCCGTTGAGATGGCCCGTTTCCTCCGCGACGATCCCGCCCTCCAGCTCGACTACTGCTCCAACGCCACCGGCCTCGACTGGCCCGACAAGGAGATCGTCGAAACGAAAAAACTCTCCGTCGCCGATCCCGCCGGCGGCCCCGCCAAGATCGTCGAGGAAAAGACCAAACGCTTTGAGCCCGGCTACCTCGAAGCCGTCTACCATCTCTACTCGATGGCCCTCCGTCACGGCCCCGTGATCATCCGCCTGCGCACCGGCAATCGCACCGACCAAGTCACGCTCCCGTCCTTCACGCCCATCTGGCGTTCGTGCGATTTCCAGGAGCGCGAGATCTTCGATCTCTTCGGCATCGTCTTCGCCGGGCACCCGGATCTTCGCCGCATCCTCATGTGGGACGAGTTCAAGGACCACCCGATGCGCAAGGACTACGTCGACCCCGATGACTACGAGTGGGAGCCGACACCCCACGACCGCGTCCTCGAGCGCGCCAAGGCCCACTATCCCGTCCCGCCGCCCGCGCCCGCCGCTCCCGTCAGCCCGACCCCGGAGGCCAAACCATGAGCGCCGCCGACCTCTCCCCCTTCAATTCACCGTTCGCCGCCGGCACCGCTGGTCCCTCGGTCCGCGCCGTCAAAGATCCGTTTCACGGCGACCTTCTCGAGGTCTCGATGGGACCGCAGCATCCCTCGACCCACGGCGTCTTCCGCATGGTCGTCACGCTCGACGGCGAGATCATCGTCAAACTGAAGCCCGTCTTCGGCTACCTCCACCGCAACCACGAGAAGATCGCCGAGAACACCAGTTATCTCGGCTCGATGCCCTATACCGACCGGCTCGACTACCTTTGTTCGATGACGACCAACTGGGCCTACGCCCTCGCGGTCGAAAAGCTCGCCGGCCAAGCCGTCCCTGATCGCGCCCAATACCTGCGCATCATCATGGCCGAGCTCACGCGCCTCGTGAATCACAGCTGTCTCGTCGGTTTCCTCTTCAACGACCTCGGCACCTCGTTCACCCCGCTCCTCTACGCCTTCCGCGAGCGCGAAAAGATCCTCGATCTCTTCGAGTCCCTCACCGGCTCGCGCATGATGTGCAACTATCAGCGTTTCGGTGGCTGCCGTGTCGACCCCACGCCCGAGTGGCTCGCCGCCGCCAGCCGGCTCGTCGATAACTTCCCCCGTTTCCTCGACGAGTATGAGACCATGCTCACGGGTAACGAGATCATGCTCGCCCGCACCCAGGGCGTCGGCGTCCTCGACGCCGCCAAGGCCGTCAACGCCGGCATTACCGGCCCCTGCCTCCGCGCCTCCGGTTACAACTACGACGTCCGCAAGGTCGACGGCTACGGCTTCTACCCGCGCTTCGATTTCCGCGTCCCGCTCGGCGCCCACGGCGACACCTACGACCGCTACATGATGCGCGTTCTCGAGATGCGCGAATCCGTGAAGATTCTCCAGCAGGCCTTCCGCGATCTCCCCGCCGGTCCCATCATGGACCCCAAGTCCAAGCTCCGCGGCTTCCGCCCCAAGGCCGGCGAAGCCTACGGCCGCACCGAGAGTCCCAAGGGCGAGCTCGGCTTCTTCCTCGTAAGCGACGGTTCCCCGAATCCTTACCGCTACCGCGTCCGCCCGCCCACCCTCATCAACCTCACCCTCCTCGAAGACATGTGCCTCGGGCACACGATCGCCGACTCCGTCGTCATCCTCGGCTCCATCGATATCGTCCTCGGCGAGGTCGACCGCTAAACCACCATGCTCGGCTCCGGCATCATCAAAGGCCTCGCAGTCACCGCGAAAAACTTCGTGGGCAGCTACCACGACCCCGCGCGCATGGTGACCGAGCAGTATCCCGAGGAGCGCCCGAAGCTCCCCGAGGCCTACCGCAACTTCCCGTTTCTCGTCACCGAAAACGCCACCGATCCCATGGGCACGCTCCGCTGCGTGGCCTGCCAGATCTGCGAGAAGGAGTGCCCGCCGCAGTGCATCTACATTGAGAAATCGAAGGACAAGAAGCCCGACGCCACCGGCAAACCCCAGCTCTATCCCGCCGTCTTCGCCATCGATACCTCCGTCTGCATGAGCTGCCAGATCTGCGTCGAGGTCTGCCCCTTTGACGCCATCAAGATGGACCAAGTCTTCGAGGTCGCCGCGACCAACCGCTTCACCGGCCTGCTCCTCAACCGCGAGCAGCTCGCGAAGCCCAACAGCTATTTCCACCAGATCCACCCGACCGACGCCCACGAGGTCGACACCCGCCTCGCCGCCGAGCGCAAGGCCGCCGAGGAAAAAGCCAAGGCCGCCGCCGCCGCGAAAGCCGCTGCCGCCGCCGCCAAACCGGCCACGCCTGCACCTGCCACTGCGACTCCCGCCGCCCCGAAACCCGCTGCGCAACCCCCGACGCCCCCGACCGCATGAACTCATCCGGTCTTTCCCTTCTCAGCGCTCATCTCCCCGTCGCCGCGGCCGCCGACGGCCTCCTCGAGCGCCTCCCGCTCACGCTCCGCGACACCTTCGTCCAGTGGTTCCCCGCCCCCACGCAGTGGCTCCTGCACCACCTCATTTCGATCGTCGGGATTCTCGCCATCTTCGGCCTGTTCTTCGCTTTCACCACCGTCGCCGAACGCAAACTCCTCGGCCGCCTCCAAAACCGCCTCGGCCCCAATCGCGCCGGCGTCCCGAAGTTCTCGTTCCTACCGTTTCATCTGAAACACAAACTCTTCGGCCTCACCCAACCGTTCGCCGACGCAGTGAAGGCCCTCACCAAGGAAGATATCGTCCCCGCTGCCGCCGATAAACTCCTCCACTTCCTCGCCCCCGTCCTCGTCGTCGCCTTCTCGCTGCTCACCTTTGCCGTCTTGCCCTTCGGGCGGAACCTCATCCCGGTCGAGCTCGACGCCGCGCTCCTCTACTTCTTCGCCGCCGGCTCCGCCACCGAGCTCACGATCTTCATGGCCGGCTGGGCCAGCCGAAACAAATACTCGCTCCTCTCCGCCATGCGCGCCCTCGCGCAGGTCATCAGCTACGAGCTCCCGCTCCTCCTCTCAGTCATCCCCGTCGTCCTCGTCGCCGGCACCCTTTCGACGCAGGAGATTGTCGTGGCGCAGGGTTTCTGGACGTTCGGCCTACTCCCGCACTGGTTCATCTTCACGCCGTGGGGCGCCGCCGGGTTCCTGCTCTTCCTCGTGGCCGCCCTCGCCGAGAGCAACCGCTCGCCGTTCGACTTGCCCGAGGCCGAGAGCGAACTCATCGCCGGTCACCTCACCGAATACTCGGGCTTCAAATACGCCCTCTTCTTCATGGCCGAATATTTCGGCCTCACCGCCCTAAGCGGCCTCGGCGTCACACTCTTCCTCGGCGGCTGGCAGGCCCCCTGCGCCTTTCTCCAATTCATTCCGTCCTACCTGTGGTTCATGGGGAAACTGGTCGGCATGATCGTCTTCTTCATCTGGGTCCGCGGCACACTGCTCCGCCTGCGCATTGACCAACTCACCCGCCTCTCCTGGCAGTTCCTCGTGCCGCTCGCCCTAATCAATCTCGGCAACGCCGCCTTCTGGGCGCTCACCGGCGCTTGGTCCGGCCCGCTGCAAATCGTCCGCTGGGCCGTCTCCGCCGCCCTCATCGTCGTGCCGTTCGTCCTCATGGGCCGCAGCCTCACCCGCGGCCAGGCCCCACGCACCTACCGCTACGCGACATGATCACGCTCACCTTCATCGCCCTCGTCACCCTCGCGGCCGCCGCCGTCGCGATGTCGCAGCGGAACCTCATCCACAGCGCCCTCCTCCTCGTCGCGAGCTGGGCCGGGATCGCCGGCTTTTACCTCTGGGCCGGTGCCGAGTTTGTCGCCTTCGCCCAGATCCTCGTCTACGTCGGCGCGGTCTCGATGGTCGTCCTCTTCGCGGTCCTCCTCACGCGCCGCTCCCACGCCGAGCTCGCTATCGCCCCGGCCAGCGTGAAACGCATTCTCGCCGCCATCGTTGCTGGCGGTGCCGTCCTCGGCGCCCTCTTCGGCGCAGTGCTCAGCACACCGCTCGCGTCCGCCGCCGCGCCCCCCCCCGCGATTTCCGTCAAGGCCCTCGGCGCCCAACTCCTCGGCCGCCACACCGCCAGCGTCCTCTTGATCGCCGTCCTGCTCACCGTCGCCTTGCTCGGCGCCGTCGTCATCGCCTCCACCAATTCCAAGGAGGACGCCCCATGAGCCTCTCGCCCCTCCAGCTCTGCCTGCTCTTCTCGAGCGCCCTCTTCTGCGTCGGCCTCATCGGCGCCCTCGCCCGCAGCAACACCATCCTCGTCCTGCTCGGCGTGGAGCTGATGCTCAACGCGGCCAATATTAACTTCATCGCCTTCTGGCGCTACGGCCCAGCCCCCTCGCCCGCCACCGGCGTCCTGTTCGTGATCTTCGCCATCGCCGTCGCCGCCGCCGAAGCCGCCGTCGGCCTCGCGCTCGTCATCGCCGTCTACCGCCACCGCCGCAGCATCCAGCTGCAGGACGCCA
The DNA here is from genome assembly GCA_947453695.1 of Opitutia bacterium. GTDB lineage: Bacteria > Verrucomicrobiota > Verrucomicrobiia > Opitutales > Opitutaceae > GAS368. Next base: position 2,761 of record CANGHW010000134.1, on the reverse strand, counting down.
ACTCCTTGAAGGGCTGACGCACCATGAGTCTTTCCGCCTCCTCCCTCTGGCTCATCCCCGCGCTTCCGCTCCTCGCGGCCGCCCTCACCGCCACGCTTCCGCGAAGTCGCGCCGGACTCGCCGCCGCCATCGCCATCGGCGCCCTCGCGCTTTCCTTCCTGCTTTCCTGCGGCGCACTCGTCACCGCCCTCGCCGCCCCGGGCGAACACCTTTACTCGAACTTCATCTGGTTCGACCTCGGCCTCGGCACCGTTCGTCTCGGCTGGCTGCTCGACCCGCTCACCGCGCTGATGTGCACGATGGTCACCTTCGTCGGCACGCTGATCTTCATCTTCAGCTCGGCCTACATGCACGACGACGACCGCGCCAAGCAGTTCTTCTGCTTCCTCAGTCTCTTCGCCGCCGCGATGCTCGGCCTCCTCGTCGCCAACAGTCTTCTCCTCCTCTTCATCTGCTGGGAACTCGTCGGCCTCGCCTCCTACCTCCTCATTGGTTTCTGGTTCCACAAACCGTCCGTCGCCGCCGCCGCGAAAAAAGCCTTCATCACCACGCGCATCGGCGACATCGGCTTCCTCCTCGGTCTCCTCTGGCTCAACGATGCCACCGGCTCCCTCCTCTTCTACGACGGCGGCAAGGGCGTCCTCGAGACCGGCGCGCTCTCCGCCCTCGCGGCGCAGACCACCTTTGGCGGCCTCGCCGTCTCCACCGCCATCGGCCTCCTCCTCTTCTGCGGCGCCATCGGCAAGTCCGGCCAATTTCCACTCCACGTCTGGCTCCCCGACGCGATGGAAGGCCCGACGCCCGTCTCCGCCCTCATCCACGCCGCCACGATGGTCGCCGCCGGCGTCTTCCTCATCGCCCGCATCTTCCCACTGATGGAGGCCGATAAACTTCTCGCCGCCGTCCCGGTTCACGCCCTCAGCGTCGTCGCCACCATCGGCGCCATCACCGCGCTCCTCGGCGCCTTCATCGCCATCGCCCAAAACGACCTGAAGCGCATCCTCGCCTTCTCCACCGTCTCCCAACTCGGCTACATGATGCTTGCCCTCGGCGTCGGCGCCCCTTCGGCCGCGATCTTCCACCTGCTCACGCACGCCTTCTTCAAAGCCCTGCTCTTCCTCGGTGCCGGCTCCGTCATCCACGCCGCGCACCACGAGCAGGACATCCGCCAACTCGGGGGCCTCTCCGCGAAGATGAAGCTCACCTTCGCCACCTTCGCCATCGGCACCATGGCCCTCGTCGGCGTCCCACTCTTCTTCTCCGGTTTCTGGAGCAAGGAAGCGATTCTCCACGCCGCGCACGGCTGGCAGGTCTCCCACTTTCCGTTCTATGCCGCCCTCCTCGGCGTCGTCCTCACCGCGTTCTACAACACCCGCCTGATCTCCGAGGTCTTCTTTGGTCATGGTCGCAGCCGCTCCGCCAACCACGCGCACGAAAACTCCTCCGTGATGACGACCCCGCTCGTCATCCTCGCCTTCTTCGCCATCGCCCTCGGTTTTCTCGGCGCGCCCGCGTATCCTTGGATACCGGCCAAGCTCAGCGGTGAAGCTGCCGTCCACGGCCACTCCCTCTTCGACGGCGTCGGCCTAATGGCCCTCTCCGTCGTCCTCGTCGCGCTCGGCGTCGGCGCCGGCTTCGCTCTCTACGGTCGGAAGACCCGCACCTCTTCCACCGCCCGCGATCCGCTCGAGCAGGCCCTCCCGCGCGTCTTCGCCGCCCTCGCCGCCCGCCTCGGCTTCGACGAACTCTACACCGCCACCGTCGGCCGCCTCAACGCCGCCCTCGCCACTTTCTCCGATCTCCTCGACCGCTGGGTGTTCGACGCCGTCATCCGCTTCCTCACCCGCCTCGGTCAGTTCGCCGGCATCGTGAATCGCGAGACCGACGAAGACCTGCTCAACGGCGGCTTCGACGCCACGAGCCAATCCCTCCGCTCCACCGGCCAGGCCTATTCCCGCGCCCAGTCCGGCGACGCCCACGGCTACCTCCGCGTCATCGCCGCCGGTTTCGTGCTGCTCCTGCTCGCCGTCCTCCTCGGAGGTGTCCGATGAACTCGCTGCCGCTCCTCTCTCTCATCGTCTTCGTGCCGTGGGCCGGCGCCGCCCTCCTCGGGTTGCTGCGCAACGCCGCACCCGCCACCACGCGCACCGTCGCCCTGCTCGCGAGCCTCTCGACGCTCGCGCTCGCTCTCGTCGCGCTCGCCGGCTTCGACCCCGCCCGCACCTCCTCGCAGTTCGTCGAGCAGCACGACTGGATCACCGCCCTCAACGTTCACTACCACCTCGGTCTCGACGGCCTGAGCCTCGTCCTCGTGCTCCTCACCGGTGTCCTCAGCCCCGTCGCCCTCCTCGCCACCTGGGCCTACATACCGTCTTCCGATCCCTCCGCCGCCTCTTCTCTCCGTCTTCAAGCGATTCTCTTCCTCCTTCTCCAAGGCGCCGCGCTCGGCGTCTTCCTCGCCCTCGATTTCTTCCACTGGTTCCTCTTCTGGGAACTCAGCCTCGTCCCCGCCTTCTTCCTGATCAAACTCTGGGGCGGCCCCGGCGCGACGCGCGCTGCCTACCAGTTCGTCATCTACACCATCGGCGGCAGCGCCTTCATGCTGCTGAGCTTCGCCGCCCTCTTCGCCACCACCGGCACGCTCGACTTCGCCCAACTCGCCCAACTCGGCGCCGACGGCGCCCTCGCGGCCAAACTCTCCACCACCAGCCCCGGCCTCATCACCGCGGTCTTCCTGGGCGTCCTCCTTGGCCTCGCCGTC
>CANGHW010000133.1 GCA_947453695.1 Opitutia bacterium | reverse complement strand
CTAGCATACCCTCGGCGCCGGAAAAATTCTCGGGAACTCTGGAATCCCGATCGGGAAAATTTCCCGGTTCCTTTTCCCGAGCTCCCGCGCAAGCTGTCGGCCATTGGCGTAAACTTTTCCCATGCACGACAAAACTCCCGCCCGCGTCGTCCTCGTGGAGGACCACACCATGGTGCGCCAGCTTTTCGCCCATCTGGTGCGCGACGAGCTCGGACTCACGCTAGCCGCCGATTGCACTACGGTGGCCGAGGGCGGCGCTGCGTTGCTGCGCGAGAAACCCGATTTAGCGATCGTCGACTGGATGTTGCCGGACGGGCGCGGCTTTGACCTTGTGCGGGCCGTCGGGCCGAAACTGCCGCGCACGCGGTGGCTGTTCGTTTCCTCGAATGAACAGGGGCATCTGGTGCGTGAGGCGGTTTCCCTCGGCGTGCATGGTTTCGTGTTGAAGCGCTCCGATCTCGGCACGTTGCGCACGGCGATCTCCACCGTGCTCAGGGGCGAAAAATATTACTGTCAGGCCAGCGCCCGGCTCCTCGTAGAAAAAATGGTCGACGAAGGTCGCAGCGTCGCCGTGAACCTGACCTCTCGCGAACGCGAGGTGCTGCGCGGCTTCGCCCGCGGGGAAAACACCAAGGTCCTCGCCGACCGACTCGGCGTCAGCAGCAAGACCGTCCAAAATCACCTCACACTTTTGAAGGAGAAACTCGCGCTCCACGAACCCGCCGAGCTCGTGCATTATGCGATCAAGCATGGCTACGTGGAAGCGCCATAAGCACCGCGACTCCCAGCCCGGCGGCGTGAGCGAGTGGCACGGGACGCACGTCGTCCGTCGCGAAGCGGGCGAAGAGCGGATGGACGGAAGAAATCTCTGCTCCGATTTTTCCCAGCAACAGGCCCAGCACACTCCACCAGAACCAGCTGTCACCTTTGGCCCGACCGAGCTGTGTGCAGGCGAGGAAGGCGAGCAGGGCGGAGGCGAGTCCCGACAGCCCGCCGTAGCGCGCGAGGTCGGGCAGTCCGATCAGTAGGACGATCGCCATCGCCGGAGGCGCGAGTGCGAGGAGTAGACGGGTGCGCGACGCAGCAATGCGCTCGGCCCAGAGGCCGGCGGGGAGGAGGACCGCAAGATTCCACGCGAGATGAGCCGGGCCAAAATGCACCAAGTGTCCGCTCCAAAGCCGCCACCACTCGCCGCGAACAATCCCCGCCCGATCGTAGAGCAACGTCGGTGCCCAAGCAGGGACGAGAAACACGCCCACCGCGACCACCGCGACAGCCGTCGTCGCCCATGGCAGAGGCGGCGGCGAGGCGCGCGGTGCACTCACGACCGTCGGCGCCACCAGCGCACGCCCCAAAGGAGCAGCCCCGCGACAATAAAGCCGCCGCCAAAGGAGCCGCCGCCCGTGTAGCCGGGCTTGCGCTCGATGCGGGCGACGGTGCCGGCCGGGGCGGTTTTCACGCGCTCACGGAAGGCTTCGAGCTGGGTCTTCAAATTTTTGATCATGTCGTCCGTCGCGAGCTCGAAGCCTTTGGCGCCATCGGCGCGCTTGCGTTGCTCCATGTAAGCGGCCGCGGCGCCGGCTTCGACATGGCTCGCGCCGGGGGCACGGAAGAGCAGATGCCGGCTGGCGATATCGTAGACGGCCGCCTCCATGAGCGTGTCGGTGTCGTTTTTATTACCGTGAAAAATGTAGGCGCCCACGATCGTCCAGTAAGCGAGCGAGAGAATGTTTTCGTTGGTAAACTGGACCTGGTCGTAGGCGACGAGCGCGATGACATCGACGCCGAGGAGGCCGCGCACCTGATCGAGATTGGTAAATCCGCCGGCGGGTCGCAGGTAGCTCGTCGGCACCACCTCGATCGATTGGATGTAGTCGCGGCCTTTGAATTCGACGGCGACGCGCTCCATCAGCGCCGTCTTTTGCACCTCGGTGATGGCCGCATCTTGATAATACGCTCGCGTGTTACCGGAGGGCACAAACGCAATGCCGACCCGCAACGGTAGGCGCAGCACGGGCACTTCGGTGGGCGGGAGCGGGTTGGCCTCGCCGGGGTAGAGGTAGTTGACGACGCTGCTGGAGCGCTCGGTCTTGCGCTTGCCGCCCCACATTCCCGAGCAGCCGCCGCCGATGAGCAGCGCCACGCCCAACACGCACAGAACCGGTGGCGACCAAGCGGAAACGCGGGAGAAGGCCATGCGGAGAGGCAACGCGGGCGAGGCCCCGACATCAACGCGAAACCCGGCCGATCTGCTCCGGCGAAACGCCGGTGCGTAGTGCGACGAGGGCACAAACCTTGGGCACATACATGCGGGTCTCGGCGGGGAGCGCATCGGCGATGCCGGCAAAACTCTTGGTGCGACGCGCAGCGAGGAGGCGGGCCACGCGGCCCTCGCCGGCATTGTAGGCAGCGAGGGCAAGCGGCCACTCGCCAAATTTCCCGTGGAGTAGCTTGAGGTAGCGGGCCGCGGCGCGGGCGGACTTGTCGGGGTCGGAGCGTTCGTCGGGGAGAAACGTGCCGAGGCCCATCGCTTTCGCGGTATCGGGCATGAACTGAAACAAACCCTTCGCGCCGACGGGACTGCGGGCCGCGGGATTGAGAGAACTCTCTGCCTCAGCAAGCCACGCGAGTTCAGGGGCCACTCCCTCGGTCACAAACGCCGCCCGCAGGCGCGGCATAAGCGCCGGCGCGCGGAGTGGCAGCGGACGCCCCTGCACTCGCGCCACCCAGAGGTCGTAGTGTGGAATCCGCGGGGCCGGCGCGGGCGGCGGTGGCTTCGCGCCGGGTGGCAAAGGCTTGGGTGGCGCTACGGGAGCCGCGGACTGCTTGGCGCCCTGGATTTCGTCGATGCGTTGCTCAAGCCAGTCGGCGTAGTCCTCGTAGCCGGGGAGCAGACGCAGCGCGGTGAGCGCCGCCCGCGCTTCGGTTTCGTAAGCGGCGAGTTCTTCGAGCGAGCCACCTTCGAGCGCGCGTTGGAGGCGGACGGCAAACGCGTCCCACTGCTCCTTCGAGGGAAACTCGAACTGCGCTTTGATTTCGGCCGGCGCGAGTTGGTCGAAGAGATTTTTCCCCAGCTGGAAAAGTTCGTCGGCCTGAGGGTCCGCAGGCTGCGGTTGGGGCGCAGGGGTCTGCCCGGCGAGTGGCAGGACCAAGAGACCGGCGAGGGCGGACTGCAGGCGGCGGTTCACGTCACGGCGAGGGATTCAAGGCGGCTAGGACCGCAGCTTTGAGCTTCAGTGCCGGGAGTTCGGTGAAGACGGGGGCATCGTCGCCGAAATAGGTCTTCGCGTTCTTCACGGCCCAGTCGGATGTCACGAAGCGGTAGCGCTTCGCCGGATCAAGCGTGGCAGGTGCGACCGCGACGAGGTTTTCGCCGGCACGCTCGGCCCAGGGAGTGTCGGGGCCTTGATTGGAGCGGGCCATGAGTCGCTGAAGCCAGGCACCGTCGACCTCGGCGGCGAAGAGCGGGCCATCGAAACGCACGCAGGCATCGAGGGCGAAGCGCGACACATCACCGGCAGGAAGGCCTGCACCGAAGGTCGTGGCCCCGATCATCGCGGCATCGGCGCCGGCGGCACGGCGGGCGGCGTCGACCACGAAACGCGCGGCCTCGGTGGGGCCGAGCACGCGGGCAGAGCGGCCGACGCGGGCAGATTCCTCGGCGGTGAGGTGTTGCGCCAGCGTCGCGCGCACGAGGGCGGCAAGTTTTTCGTCGGCCGGATCATCGGGCGAGAGACGGACCTGTTCGATGTCCCACGATGGACGGCCGGCGGCGTCGAGGTGGAGCCGGGCAATGGAAACAAACTCGGTCCAGCTGCCGGAGTGAAAGTAGACCGTGCGGCCCGCACGGTGCACGAGGCGGAGATGATCGTGGGCGCCGGCGAAGAGGGTGCCGTCGGGCACGAGCGGCAGGATCGCGCGGTCGGCTTTCAGGCCAATGTGGGTAAGCACGATGGGGATCGCGGCGTCTTTGAGTAGATCAGGGAGGTTTTGCCGCGCCCACATGACAGGATCGGCGAGATCTAGCTCGGGACGAACTGCAACGCGGAATGTAGAGAGGCGATCTGTGGTGAGCCCGATGACGGTGGCTTCACGGGTGCCAAGTTTTACGCGCGTGGCGGCGGGCGCGTAGGGCCGGCCCGTGGAGGGCGAACGGACATTCCCGGCGAGGACGATGGCGCCGGTGGAGGAGATTTTCGCTACTGTCTCGGCGACGCCGAAAAACTCTGGCTCGTGATTGCCGAGGTTGACGACGGTGGGGACGCGCGCGGCGAGGGCCGCGAACATCGCAAACTCAATCGCACCGGCACTGCGTTTCGCAACAGCATTGCCGAGTTCGAAGGTGTCGCCGTCGATGAGCACGGCGACGGGCACGCCGGGATTTTCGACGCGCACGCGATCGACCCGCGCGACGAACTGTGCGGTGCGCTCGTAGGCGGAATGCATGTCGCCCGCGACGAGCACAATCGCGGCAGGGGGCTCGGCGGCGCGGAGCACAGCAGCGACGACGAGGAGAAAGAGCGGCAGGCGGACGGAGAAGCGCATCGGGGAGATGTGTCGATGTGGGCCGATTGGGGAACGATGTCAGCCCGGGAGTGGCGATCCGCAGAGACAATTGGCCAGCCGGTGCATCGGTTTTGGAATGAGCGAATTTCGTTTTTGGGAAAACCGCGCCAGGGCCGAAGCCCACTTTGATCCCATAAGCGTATGCACACCAGCGTGCAGCAGCAGAATTCAACCCCTGGCACGCAGTGTGCTAAGGGCGGCGCCCTTCATTTTATGAATAGCTCACGTGGAATCTTTCTCTTCATGCTTTTGGCTGCGCTCGGCGTCTGCCGTGCCGCGGCGGCAAGTCCGGCGTTTGAGGCGCGCAAGACGCGACTCGCCGAAATCGCGGTGCACCGCTTCGAGTCGCGCACGGACGGAGTGATTCTTGAGCGCCGCTACCTGCTCGATACGTTTGGCGGGCTGACATTCGTCGAGGATGTGGCGGTGCCTGCGGCGGTGACGATCCCCGCTGAGGCGTTCGACAAGGTGCTGCTCGCTGGCGCGGCTTGGCAGGCGTATTGCCTGCTCGGGCCGCTCGCCTTTGCGAACTTCGAGCTCACGACTGAGATCCCCTTCGTGATCGCGGAGCGGTTTCACTACGAAGTGCGGGCGCGGGATGATGCGCGATCGGACTTGGGTAAATTGATCAATATCTCCACGCGCGGCACGGTGAGCGCGACGGAAAAGCTCGTGGCGGGCTTCGTCGTGAGTGAGCAGCCTCGGCGTGTGTTGGTGCGCGCGGTGGGTCCGACCCTCGCGCAGTTTGGCGTCGCGGGCGTGCTGGCCGATCCGTTTGTGACGATCTCCAAGGGCGCGCTACCGCTTTATTTCAACAGCGACTGGGGCACACGGCCCGAGGCGGCAGAGACGGCCGAGGCAGCGCGCGCAACCGGAGCATTAGCGCTACCGGTGGGCTCGAAGGATGCAGCGCTCGTCGTCGAGCTGCCGCCTGGGGCCTACACGGTGCAAGTGGAACCGGAGACGGGCGCGGGCGGCGTAGCGCTGGTCGAGACTTACTCGGTGCCGTGAGGTCCGCGCCCGCGCGATTCGATTCAAATCCGATTCTCCCACTATAGCCATGACAGCCAAATCCCTCCTAGCTGCGCTTACTCTAATCGGTGGCGCGACACTTATCACCGTGCTGGCGGCCGCCGAACAAGCGGCGCCTCTCTCTTCCGCGCTCGTGCAGCGCGGAGAGTATCTCGTCGAGAAAGTCGGGATGTGCGCCGACTGCCATTCCCCGCGCAATGAGCGGGGCGAATTTATCAAAGCCTCGTATCTCGGTGGCGCACCGCTTGGATTTACCGCAGCGGTGCCGATGCCGGCGTGGGCGTCGGTCGCCCCGCCGATTGCCGGACTCCCGTCAATGAACGAACGCCAAGCCATTGTGTTTCTGACGACCGGCAAACGCCCTGATGGCACGACCGCCCGTCCGCCGATGCCAGAGTTTCGCTTCAACGGCGACGATGCGCGCGCCGTAACAGCGTATCTGCGGTCGCTCGGGAAGAAGTGAGCCCCGCACCGTTGCGGTGAGTTGTTCGCAAATTGCTGCGGCAGCGGCGCTCGCCTCGACAGGTGGGGAATAATCTACGCGATCCCTGCTTTCTGATGGGAATCCGCGAAGACGATCTAATCGTCTCCTCGCCGGCCCATCCCCATCGGAATCCCGCGTTGACCCCCCGGCCTGCACGGATAATTAGGCCCGTCCCACGGATGAACCGGGTCCATATCAAAACCTACGGGTGCCAGATGAACGAACGCGACAGCGAAGCGGTCGCCGCCATGCTGCGTGCCCGTGGTTACCGCATCGTGCCGGACGAGCACGAGTGCGACGTCCTCCTCCTCAATACCTGCTCGGTGCGCGACGCCGCCGAGCAGAAAGCGATCGCCAAGGCCGAAAACCTCTCCGCGCGGAAGAAAAAGCAACCCGATTTCGTCCTCGGGGTTCTCGGTTGCATGGCCCAGAATCGCGGAGCCTCACTCCTCGACCAATTGCCCGATGTGGACCTGATCGTCGGCACGCAAAAATTTCACCAAGTCCCCGGGTATTTGGATAATTTGCGCGCGGCCCGCGACGCCGGTGCGCCCATCGGCGAGACGATCGTCGACATCGGCGAGGAGGCCGGTTCACAGAACACAATCAAAGACCACCTCGCGCCCGAACCCGACGCCCATGGCGCCATCGAGCGCCAGATCACGGCCTTCGTCTCCATCCAGCAGGGGTGCAACATGGATTGCGCGTTCTGCATCGTTCCGAAAACCCGCGGTGATGAACGCTCTCGTCCGATGGATGACATCGTGGCTGAGTGCCGCGCACTCGCCGCCCGGGGCGTGCGCGAGATCACGCTCCTCGGTCAGATAGTTACCAGTTACGGCCGCCGCGACTACACGCACACCGACGGTATTTCACCCTTTGTCCAATTGTTGGAGAAAGTCTCCGCTATCGAAGGTATTGCGCGCATCCGCTTCACCTCGCCTCACCCGCGTGGTTTCAAGGACGACCTCGTGGCCGCCTACGGGCGACTGCCTAAGCTCTGCGGCTACGTGCACCTCCCTATGCAAAGCGGCAGCAACCGCATCCTCCGAGCGATGAACCGCCCCTACACGCGCGAGCGCTATAAGGAGATCGTCGATGCCCTGCGCGCTGTGCGGGGCAATATGTATTTCTCGACTGATGTGATCGTGGGGTTTCCAGGCGAAACCGAGGAGGATTTCCAACAGACGCGCGAACTCTTTGAGGCCTGTGACTACGACATGGCCTACGTCTTCAAATACTCGATCCGCACCGGCACCCCCGCGGCCGAGCTCGGTGATCAGATTCCCGAGGAGGTAAAGGAAGCACGCAACCAGGCCTTGCTGGAAATTCTGAAAGCCAACTCTCTCCGTCGCAGTGCACAGCTAGTCGGCTCCGTGGAGGAAGTGCTCGTAGAAGGCCCTGACAAAACCGGAACCCGCTTTACCGGTCGCACGCGCAGTAACCGTGTGTGCATCTTCGACGCCCACCCGCGTCTGATCGGCACGCTGGTGCCACTGAAGATTGAACGCGCCAGCGTGAGCACCCTTTATGGGTCATTAGTGCTGCAGGACGTGCCCTAGTAAATCGTTCTCGTTCTTCGTGCGCGTTCCGCGTTCTCTTTCTCCAATGAAGGCCCAATTCGAACACGAAAAACTCTGCGTCTACCAAGACGCCTTGCAGTTTGTCACGTGGGTCACGCCTTTACTTGAAGCCCTTCCCGCCGAACTGGCCGCGCGGGATCGACTGGACTGTTCTTCGACCAGCAACGTGCTCCATCTCGCCGAAGGTTACGGCAAGCGATCGCACGCGGATCGCTGCCGCCACTTTGACCTCGCCCGCGCCGCCATGTTTGAGTGCGCGGTTTCCTTAGGTGTGCTGGTCGCCAAAAAACGCCTGCCGGCGGTGGAAGCGGCCCGGGGCAAAGACCAGCCGGTCGCCTTGGTCGCGATGCTGGCCGGATTGGTTTCGCGCTTTTCGGGCAATTTCTGCGACGAACAGGCGGACTACGAAGCGACCTCAGGAACCGCTCACCTCGTGGGCCAAGACAACGACTAGGAGCAACGCGAACGATTTTTAGAACCATGTCCCTCACCCTCGCCACGCTCCTCCCCGGGCTCTTGCTGATACTGCTCGGCCTGCCGCTCGTGCTCGGTTCCACCGGCTACGCCGCCGTGTTGAAGGGTTTCCCCCGCTCCATCACCGCCACCTACGTGCTCTTTGGCACGGGCGCGGCGTGGTTCCTCTACGGCGTCTGGCATCTTTCGCCGGCGGATTTCGGCGACTACCGTAAAATCCTCTTCGTGGCCTTCGCGATCATCGCCGCAATGGCGTTTAAGTGCGTGCCCGACTTCCTCGCGGTCCGCGGCGTATGTGTGCTCGTGCTCATGGCGGCCATGCCCCTGCTCGATGCGGCCTACATGGAATACGCCAAACCGCAGCGCCTGCTTATGGTTTCGCTGGTCTACCTGTTGCTCGCGCTCGCCATTTGGCTCGGCGCGCAGCCCTGGCGCATGCGTGACTTCCTGACTTGGCTCTTCGCCCGGCCCGGTCGCGCGCGAATGATCGGCGGCGTGATCGCCGTCTACGGTGTCGTGCTTGCGCTCGTGGCTTTCACTTACTGAGTTCCGTCCTCCCGTCGCGATGCCCGTCCCCGTTCTTCTCGTTCTCGCCGGTCCCGCCGGCTCAGGCAAAAGCACCCTTTGCGACCGGCTGGTGGCGGAAAACCCCCGCTTCTCCCGCGTCGTCACGACCACCACGCGCGCCCCGCGCGAGGGCGAGGTCAACGGCGTGCACTATCACTTTTTCTCACCCGATGAGTTCGAGCAACGGGTGGCGGCCGGCGAGTTCCTGGAATGGGCGCAGGTGCACGGCAACCGCCGTGACCGCCTCTACGGCACGCTTGCTTCGTCGGTTTTCGAGCCGCTCGCGGCCGGTCGCGACCTCGTGATGAGTGTCGACGTGCAGGGAGTGGACAGCTTTCGCCGCGCGGCCCAAACCTTGCCCGTGCTGGCCCGCGCGATGACGACAATCTTCATCGTCGTCGACCACGAGCGCCTCATCGCCCGCATGCGCGGCCGGGCGCAGGATAACGAAGCTGAGATCGCGGGCCGCATGAAGACCGCCGAACGCGAACTACGCGAAGCGCACAAATTCGATTTCATCATCGAGAGCCGCACGCGTGACGAGGACTTCGCTCGTTTACTGGAGATTCTCGCCCAAGCCCGTGAGCGCGCCGCGTCCGTCTGAGCCGATTCGTCCCTTGGCCCGGCCCGCCGTTCGCAGCGGGCTCGCCGGCGTCGCGGTCGTGCTCGCCGTATTGATTGGTTCGGCGGTGTTTTATTGGCAGGCCGAGCGTGCGCTGCAGAGCGAGGTGCATGACAATCTCCGGCGCACCGCGCTCATCGTGGCGCAGAGCATCGACGCCGAGGCTCACCGCACGTTTATCGATCCCAAACAGGAGCAGACTCCCGCCTACGCGCAGGCCATCCGACCACTCGAACGCGTGCTCCACCTCCGCCGCACCGAGGGCGTTGGCGAGGAATACAAAAACGTCTACACCGCCATTCTCGCTGCCGACGGTCCCCGCTTCGTGCTCGACGCCACGCCGCCTGGCGATGCCGATCATGACGGCGTCGACGATAAATCCCATGTCATGCAGGCCTACCCCGAGGCCACCGCTGCGCTCCGACGTGCCCTCGCTACCGCTACGCCGCAGGCGGATGCCGAACCCTATCGCGACCGCTGGGGCGTCTTCATTAGCGGATATGCGCCATTTTTCGACGCTACGGGGAAACTTGCCGGCGTCGTGGGCATCGATCTCAAAGCCGATGACTACCTCGCACGCCTCGCGGTGCTGCAGCGGAGTGTCTGGGTTCAACTCGCCGTCGGCGTCCTCCTCGGACTCGCCGCCGGCGGAGCGGTGTTTCGATTCGAACGCCGTGCGGCGCGTCATCGCCAAGCCGCCGAGGACGCCCGCGTCGAAGCCGAGTCACGCCGCCGCGAACTCGCCCAGGTGCAGCAGGCGATCGAGCGCCACTGCCTCGTGCTCGAGTGCGACCCGGCTGGTCTGATTTTACGCGCGGGTGACTACTTTCTCCGCAGCGCCGGCTATTCCGCCGAGGAACTCGTGGGGCGTCCGCTCAGCCAGGTTTTTCCCGCCAGCACACCGACCCTCCAGACGTCTGCCTGGCCCCAACTCCGCTCCGGCCAACCGTGGCAGGGTGCGCTCAGTCTCACCCGGCGCGATGGCGGTATCTTGTGGTTCAACGCATCCGTGTTCCCTCTCCTCGATGCCGTCGGCCATCCCTCGCGCTTCATCGCGATTCAAAGCGACATCACGGAACTCGTGGCCGCGCGCGAAACCGCCGAGGCCGCCGTGAAAGCCAAGAGCGAGTTTCTCGCCATGATGAGCCACGAAATCCGCACGCCCATGAACGGCGTGATCGGTTTCGCCAATCTTCTCGCCGACTCCCGCCTCGACGACCAGCAGCGCGAATACGTCCGCACAATTGTCACCAGCGGCGATTCGCTGCTCACGATCATCAACGACATCCTCGACTTCTCCAAACTCGAGGCCGGCCGCACCGAACTCGAGGCGCGCCCCGTCGCGGTGCGTCATGTGATCGAAGACGTGCTCGACCTGCTCACTGCCTCGGCCCGGGCCAAGGGTATCGATCTCGTCTACTGGATGGCCCCCGGCGTGCCGGAAGGATTTCTCGGCGACGAGACGCGCCTCCGCCAGATCCTGCTCAACCTTGCCGGAAATGCCGTGAAGTTCACCGCCCGCGGTTCCGTTGAAATCTCCGTCGTGCCCGCGGATCGCCCCGATGAAGCGAGCCCGACTACGGCGCCCTTTCCGCTGCTCCGCGCGCCCTTCGCGGGCCAGCGTCAGTTGACGTTTCACGTGCGCGACACGGGGGTTGGTATTCCACCGGAAAAAATTAGCCGTCTGTTCCGCCCGTTCAGCCAGGTCGACTCCTCGGTTACCCGCACACACGGCGGCACCGGCCTCGGCCTCGCGATTTGCCAGCGCCTCGTCGGTCTCATGGGCGGCGAGATCGGCATCACCAGCGAGCCCGGCCGCGGCAGCGATTTCTACTTCACCCTGCCCAGCGCAGAGGCCGATGTCGCCGGCCTCATCCGCGAACGAGCTCCCCTCACCGGTTCCGAAATCACCGCGGCCCTGAGCGGTCGCCGCATCCTCGTGATCGACGATGTGGAGCTAAACCGCCGCCTCTTCGAAAAAATCCTCACCCACCACGAGGCCCGTTTCGTCGGTGTGGAAAATGCCGCCCAGGCGCTCACCGTGCTGGAAACGCAGACCTTCGACCTCGCGCTCGTCGACTACATGATGCCCCAGATCGACGGTATCGCACTCGCCGAGCAGATCCGCCGCGCCCCGCGCACGGCCCGGCTCCCGATGGTGCTCGTGAGCTCGATGATCGTCCCTGCTGGTCTCGCGTCCGAGAACCTTTTCGCCGCGATCGTCACCAAGCCCCTGCGCAATCTCCAGTTCGTGTCGCTCCTCGCCCGTCTCCTCAGCCAAGCCAAGGCCGTGCCGGTCGCCGCCCTGCCTGCCGCGACCGCGGCCGCCACCCGCGCGAAGTTCGCTGCGGAGCACCCTCACGCCATCCTCATCGTCGAGGACAACGTGGTGAATCTCCGCCTCGTGACCGTGATGCTGAAGGCCCTCGGCTACGATCCCGCCACCGCCGGCAACGGCGCAGAAGCACTCACCGCCCTCGCCGCGCAGCCCTACGATCTTGTGCTGATGGATGTGCAGATGCCCGTCCTCGACGGATTCGGCGCCACCCGCGCGCTCCGTGCCGGCGAAGCCGGCGAGCTCAACCGCACCACGCGTGTCGTCGCCCTCACGGCCAACGCTTCGCACGAAGACCGCGATGCCTGCCTCGCCGCCGGCATGAACGATTTTCTCTCGAAGCCGATCCAACGCCCGCGGCTGCTGGAGATTTTAGGGCAAAAGTAGCCGCAGGTCCCAACCTGCGGCCCATTCATCCCTCGCCTTACTCTTCCTGCACGACGTAGTGCGCACCCTTGCTGCGCGGATTCAGCGAGGCCGCGTGGACCACAAGTAGCGCGGTCTGGATGGCGTTGCGTAGCTCGACGAGTTCACGCGTGACGCGGCAGCCACGATAAAAACTCTGAATCTCCTCGCGGAGCTCCAGCAAGATACGACGCGCACGGGTGAGGCGCTTCGGCGAACGAATCACGCCCGCGTAGTTCCACATTGTGTTTTGCACCAACTGCAGGTCCTGCCGGATCAGCACGGGGTCCGCTTCGCGCACGGGACTTTCCCACGGACGAGGCGCCGGCAGGCGAAACTCCGCGCCCTGCGAACGAATCTCTGCCGCGTCGGCTTGGGCCGTAAACTTCGCGCTCGTGAGGCATTCCAACAGCGAGGTGCTCGCGAGGCGGTTGGCGCCGTGCAGTCCAGTGCAACCGGTCTCGCCGATGGCGTTGAGGTGGCGGACATTCGTGCGGCCCGCGAGATCAGTGTGCACGCCGCCACAGGCGAAGTGCGCCGCCGGCACGACGGGAATCGGCTCGCGCGTGACATCGACGCCGTGCTCCGCGCAGCGCGCCGTGACCGTCGGAAAGTGACTGCGGATGAAATCTGGTTTCATCGCCGAAAGATCAAGAAACACGCACGTCTCGCCGCTGGCCGCGAGTTCCTGGTGGATCGCCCGTGAGACGACGTCGCGCGGCGCGAGCGAGCCGCGCGGGTGCAGCGCGTCCATGAAGCGCTGACCTCGGCTGTTGACGAGCACCGCACCCTCGCCACGGAGCGCCTCGGTGACGAGGAAGCGCGGGGCGTTTTTCTTGAAGAAGACCGTTGGGTGAAACTGGACGTATTCGAGATCGATGAGGCGCGCGCCCACGCGATACGCCATCGCCACGCCGTGGCCCACGCTGCCTGGCTGGTTGGTCGTGTGCAGGAAGATTTGCCCGAGACCGCCGGTCGCAAGGACGGTTTTCTTGGCGACGATCGCGCAGACTTCGCCGCTCGCGGTGTCGAGCGCGTAGGCCCCGAAACACGTAAGCGGCGCGTAACGGTCGGCGATACCCTCCGTGTTGTGCGAGAGCGTGAGCAAATCGACGGCGGAAAACCCTGTGCGCCGCGTGATACCTGACGTCGCGTCGACGCGCTTGGCGATGGTCGAGAGGATGGCGTGGCCCGTGGTGTCCTTGGCGTGAATGATGCGGCGCTCGCTGTGTCCGCCCTCGCGCGTGAAATCGAGCGCGCCCGCAGCATCGCGATCGAAGCCCACGTGCAACTCGTCGATTAATAGCTCGCGCACGGCGGCAGGACCCTCGCGCACGAGCTGTTCGATCGCCGCCGGGTTGGCCGTGTGGTCGCTCGCCTCTTGAATATCACGCGCGAGCGATGCGGGATCGGGTGTTGTGTCGTAGATGATGCCGCCCTGCGCCCAATCGCTGTTGGCCACGAGCGGCTCGCTCAATGAGAGGAGTTCAACCGCGAGTCCCGCGCGCGCGGCGTGCAGCGCATAGGCGGAGCCGGCGAGACCGGAGCCGATAACAAGGCAGTCGGTGCGGAAAATCTTCATTTCTTCGCGGCCGCGCGGGCCGGGAGAATAGTCAGACTCAAATCCGCGGCGGGCGCCGAGTGCGTGAGCGCGCCGACGCTGATCACGTCCACACCGGGCAGCGCATAGCTGCGCAGGGTGTCGTAGCGCACGCCGCCGGAGACATCGATTACGGCGGCGCCGGCAATAATCGCGACGGCGTCGCGCACCTGCGCGGGCGTCATATTGTCGAGGAGGATCACGTCCGCGGCGGCACGGAGGGCTTCGCGGACTTCGGAAAACGTCTTGGCCTCGACCTCAATCTTCGCGCTGTGCGGCGCGGCAGCGCGGCACAGTT
>CANGHW010000132.1 GCA_947453695.1 Opitutia bacterium | reverse complement strand
CTAGCGGGACTTTGTTTTTCGGGAGAAGCGCGAGATCCTCTAGCTGAGAAATTTGGGTGGCGTAGCGTTTCGGGTCGAGGCGGCCGATATTGGCCGGGCCGCCGTTGGCGTCCCGGCCAGTGACAAGTTTTTCGTCGATGATGGCTTGGCGAGAGAAGGCCAGGAAGGCGTCGGTGTTGTTGGAGTTGGCTTTCTTCAGCGCGGTGTGGGCGGGCGTGGGATCCCCGGCGAGATAGTCCTGCCAGCCGCGGATGTAAGCTCGAGTGAAGGCCCTCAGAGCGGCTGGATTCTCGCGGGCAAACTTCTTGTTGGTGACGAGCACGGCATAGGCGCGGAAGCCCGCGTCCCACGTGGAGAGGAAGCGCGGCGATTTACCGCCTGCCGAGGTGATGTGAAACGGCTCGGCGATGAAGTAACCCTGTTGCAGGGCCTGCTTGTTGCCCAGAAAGGCAGCGACCGAGAAGTTTTGAGGGACGACGTTGACGGTGAGCTGGTATTTTTTCTTCAGGAAAGTGAGAAACGTCCACTCGGGGCGGGCGATGATGGTTTTGCCGTTGAGGTCGGCGAAGGACCGCACGGGGCTATCGGCATGGACGAGAATACCGGAAGGGTCGTCCTGAAAGACGGCCGCGAAGGTGACAAAGGGGAGGCCTCCCGCTTGCTGGATGAGGGTGGTGGTGGAGTCGGCTTGAGCGATATCGACTTTGCCGGTGGCAACGCTCGGCATGACTTGAGCGCCAGGGCCGCCGGGTATGAGAGTGACGTCGAGACCCTCTTCGCGAAAGAAACCGCGAGCGAGTGCTTGGTAGAGACCGCCGTGCTCGGGCTCGGGAACCCAATCGAGTTGCACCGAGATTTTGGTGGGCGAGGCCGCAGCTACGGCCGAAGGGAGCGCGGAGAACTGCGCGCAGAGTGACAGGAAGAGGAACAGCGGAAGGCGTTTCATCGGGAAATTACTTGTCGGTGTTTTCGTAAGATTCGTGCCAGTGGTGGAGGGCGAGCCAGCTGAGGGCGAGGACGGCGGAGGTGAAGATAAAGCCGAGGATACAGGTGGTGGCCGCAGTCGCAAAGAGCGCGGGGTATTTCGCCTGGCTGGAGTAAATGATGGCCTGAAAGCCGAGGCCGCCACCGTCACCGGCTGAGCTACCGGCGGTATAATCGCCCACGAGCGCGCCGATGGGGGCTAGGGTCGCGGCGATGCGGAGTCCGGTGAAAAAATACGGAAGTGCCGCGGGGACCCGTAGGTGAAGGAGCTGTTGAACCCGGCTGGTGCGCCACATGGCGAAGAGTTCAACGAGGTTGCGGTCGGTGGAGACGAGTCCCTGGGTGGTGTTAACCACCAGCGGGAAAAAACAGATGAGGAAGGTGATGATACTCACGCTCGGTAACCCCGCGCCGGCCCAGATGACGAGGATGGGGGCAAAGATGATCACGGGCGTCATCTGCAAGATCATCAAGTAAGGATAGAGACTGACGCGGACGAGAGACGAAAGGGAGAGAGTGAGGGCGAGGAAGAAACTGATGATGACGGCAGACGTGAAGCCGAGCAGCGCGCCCTTGGTCGTGTTGAGGGCAGCGCGGGCCAAGACATCACCATTGGTGCGGAAGGCTTCGAGGATCGCGCCTGGAGTGGGCAGCAGGAAACGCAGGTCCTCCGAGAGAGCGAGGTGGATGGCGTGCCAGACGGCAAGCACGAGTGCGCCGGTGAGGGCAGGGAGGAGGATATTGAGAACGCGGCGGGACATGCGTGGGGTCAGACGGTGTCCGTCTCGACCGAGCGGAGGATACGAGAAACTTTGGCGACAAGATCGTGATAGTCGCGGGAGAGCCGGGTTTGCTCGGTGCGTGGGTAGGCGAAGGGAATGGTAATCTCGGTGTGGATGTGGCCGGGGTTGGCGGACATAACGAGGACGCGGTTGGAGAGAAATACTGCTTCAGCGACGGAATGGGTGACAAAAAAGGCGGTCCAAGCATGGCGCTCGCGGATGGCGAGCAGCTCCTCGTTAAGGTGCTCGCGCGTCATTTCGTCGAGGGCTCCGAAGGGCTCGTCGAGCAGAAGAATCTTCGGGGACAAAGCCAGCGCGCGCGCGATCGAAACCCGCATTTTTTGACCGCCGGAGAGTTGCCGCGGGTAGGCACTCGCCTTCGGATTGAGACGGACCAGTTCGAGGACGCGCTGGCGAGTCGCCACCCGCTCAGCGGGGAGAATGCCGCGGAGCGAAAGTGGGAGCTCGATGTTGGCCGCCACCGTGAGCCAAGGGAGCAGAGTGGGCTCCTGAAAAACGAAGGCGAGCTCGGCGGCTGCTGCTTCTGGTGTGAGTCCGTCGACTGTGAGTGTGCCCGAGGAAACCGAGGTGAGGCCGGCGATGAGCCGAAGCAGGGTAGATTTGCCGCAGCCGCTGGGGCCAATCAGGGAAACGAAATCGCCCGGTCGCGTGGCGAGGGTAATTTGATCGAGCACGAGGGGACCGGCACCGAAGCGTTTTGATACTTCGCGGAATTCGACGAGTGGCTGCGACTGGGCCGACGGCTCGGACATAAAGGGTTAACGTGAAGCGACGTTTTGTAGGGAGCAAGTGCTGCGCACCAGGTAATCATTAACTTTTCGAAGTCGGGTCGAAAACCGGGGCGGCCTCCGGACAGGGGCGCCAAAAAACTCCGGCCGGGGAGGCTGGAATTCCAAAGATCCAAACCCACCGACGAGTGTCTCAGACGGGCGATTTCAGGAAGATTGCAGTCGAACGCGCCCTGTCCGGTTTTTCCATTGCGGGTGGGCAACAGTGCTCTTCAATCGTCGGTTTCCCACTGCATGTATCTCAAGGCGCTCAAGCTTCACGGCTTCAAATCCTTTGCCGACAACACCACCCTTCGCTTCGAACCAGGCGTGACGGCGATCGTCGGTCCGAATGGTTGCGGCAAGTCCAATGTGGCCGATTCCATCCGATGGGTGCTCGGTGAACAAAGCGCCAAGGCTCTCCGCGGCGGTAAGATGCAGGACGTCATTTTCGAGGGCGCTGACACGCGCAAGCCCTCGCAGATTTGTGAGGTTTCGCTGCTCTTGACGGATTGCGAGAAACAGCTCGGCACGGAGTTTCACGAGGTGGAGATCATGCGTCGCGTCCATCGCGACGGACAGAGCGAATATTCGCTAAACGGCCAGGCTTGCCGCCTAAAGGACATTCAAAAGCTCTTCATGGACACCGGTATCGGCCGGACCAGTTACTCAATCATGGCCCAGGGCCAGATCGACCAGATTCTCTCCTCGAAGCCGGAGGAACGCCGGGCCGTATTTGAGGAAGCAGCGGGAATAACGAAGTATAAATCAGCACGCCGCGAGGCGATGCAGAAACTCGCTCTCACCGATACCAACCTTGCCCGTGTCGCGGATGTGATCGGAGAAGTGGGGCGGCAGATCGGTTCCTTGCGTCGACAGGCGGCGAAAGCGATGCGTTACAAACGCCTCAACCACCGCCTGCGCCATCTCGCGCTGGCGTGGAGTGGTTATCACCACGCGGAGTTGACGGCTACGCTTACGGCGTTGGAGGGCAAGGTCACGGCGTTGCGCACAGAAGCGGACACGCGTCGATCAAGCCTCGAAGAGCAGCAGGCTGCACTGGATGAGAAGAAGCAGCTGCGCAGCCGCCTAAACCAGCGCGTGCAGGATGCGCAGCAGGCTGTCTTCGACCTGCGCTCGCAGCGCGAGGCGGCGGAAAACGCCGCCAATCTGGCTCAAATCCGCCGCAGTGGTCTTGAAGATCGTCTTGCCTCGTCACGCGACAATCTTGGCGAGACCGATATGCAACTGCGCGAGGTATCAGCGCAGGTCGACACCGGAGCTCACGACAAGCAGATGCAGCTCGGGCTCCTAGGTAGTAGTGACGCTGTGTTTCAGCAGCGGAATCGAGAACTCGCGATTATCGAAGGGGAATTGACCAAGCTGGAGCAGGATCTCAATCAAGCGAAGTTTCAGCTGCTTCAAATTGACAGCACCGTGGCGCGTTTGCGCACCGACTGCTCCGGCTACGAGGTCGACCAGAAAACGAGTGCACACAAGCACGAGTCGGTCGCCCAAGAGGTCGAGAGTGTGCGACAAGAACAAACTGGTGCAGCGCAAATGGCAGCCGAGGCGGAGGCTCGGGCCGAAGAGGCAATGGCGGAGAAGTCCCGGGCTCACAATGAATCGGTGGCCGCACAGCAGGCAGTGACCGACCTTACGCGTGAATTTCGCGACGCCCAGCGCAAGCTGTCGGAAATCGACCGTGCTCTCGCCCAACGAACGGCTCGTTTGCGGTTGCTGCAACAACTCGCCGAGCGATGGGAAGGCTTTGGCGAAGGAGCGAAGGCGGTGCTTCAGGGGCGACTCGATGGCGCTCTGGCTGGTGCGAAAGCGGTGCCGATCATGCAGGGCTTGGCGGTGAAGCAGGATTTCGCCAAAGCGGTGGAGTCGATCCTTGGGGCTGCAGCCGAGGCCATCAGTGTGAGCGATTTGGCGACGGCGCAGCGGATCTTGACACAGCTGGAAACTGAACAGATCGGCTCCGCGGTGCTGCGGGTCGCAGATCTGGGTGGGGTAAGTGCCGGCGCCGGCGATCTTCCGGCGGGGCTCATCCCTGCGGTCCAAGCGCTGGGCGAGGTTGATCCCTCCCATCCGGCGTTAGGTGTGTTGGGTGAGTGCTTTATCGCGGAGGACCTCGGGACATTCCTGGAGTTTTGGAAGGCGAACCCGGGCTTCGCGTTTCTCGCCGTGGTCACGAAGAAGGGTGATCTGGTTGATCGCCGCGGTCTCGTCTACGGCGGACACCATAGCTCGAAGAAATCTTCGAACAGCATTGTGCAGCGCGAAATTGATTTGCGCGAAACAGCCAAGGCGCTGGCGGACGAGCAGAAAGCGCATGATGACCAGAAGGCGGTTATTGAAGTATTGAACGCACGGCTGGCGGAAGCGGAACAGGCTGTAGAACAGCGTCGCGCGGACGTGCTCACGGCGACCCAGAATCTTGCGTCCGCTCAGGCGGAGCAGCGCAATGCGCAACGGGCGGTGGAAGATGTTGGTAACCGTCTTAGTCGATTGGAAAACGAAGTGGTTTCCCTGGAGCATGCACGCAATGAGGCGCACGCCCGGTGGGAAAAGGCCCAAGCCGGGCTTTCCGAAGCGGATGCCGTCGCCATCCAACAAAGGGAGAAGATCCACCAGCTTGAAACCCGGATTGTTGAGGTGCGCACGGACCGCGATGTGAAGCGCGAGACGCTCGGCCAAGCCCGCCTAGAACTGGCGGAGCGTCGGCAAAAAGTGGAAGTGCTCGACCGCGGTCTGGGTGAGATGGAACGTCGCCGTGTGCAACTGAGTGAGTTGCTGGCCCAGCGACAAATGGAGATCGAGACTTGGACGACGCAGACCGCTGAACTGGAGCGTGAAGCGGAGGAACAGCGCTCACGGGCTTCGCAAATCGCCGAGACCTTCACCGTGGCGCAAGAGCAGGTCGAGGCAGTGCGGATCGGCTTGGTCGATATCGAACGCGAGATCAACGCGCTCGAATCCTCCCAGGTCAGCGTCCGACAAGAGGCAGACGCCTCCCACTCCCAGCTCAGCAGTCACGAAATCAAGCTCGCCGAGAACCGCCAGCGCGCGAAATTCTTGGTGGAGGAAGTTACCCGCGAGTTCTCCACCGATGTTTCGACCATCAATTGGAAGCATCAGCTTTGGCACGCCGATGATGAGCCCGAGGGAGTGAAACCCCTCGATCTCGATGAAGATGAAGATGAGTCAGGCGACGCAGCCGCGCCAGCGACCACCCCGCCGGCTGCGGAGGGTGACGCTGCGCCGAAACGGCGCCGGAAAAAGAAGGAAGCCCGCGGCGTGCCGACCGAAGCCGAACTGGCAGAGCTTGATAAGACGGATTGGCCCGCCATTAAGGTTGAATCAGATGCCTTGCGTCAGCGACTCAACGGGATGGGCGCCGTCAATCTCGTCGCCATTGAGGAATATGCCGAACTGAAGCAACGCTACGACTTCCTGCACGGGCAAGTAACTGACCTCACTACAGCCAAGTCCGAGCTCATCAAAGCGATCGACGAAATCAACCAGACCTCACTCACGCAGTTCCAAGTTACTTTCGAGCAGATCAAAAAGAACTTCGAATATACGTTTCTCACGTTGTTTGGCGGCGGCCGCGCTCATCTAGAGTTGATCGCAGCCGAGGATATTCTTGAGAGCGGAATTGAAATTGTAGCCCAACCTCCGGGCACGAAGCTCAAAGGTATTACGCTGCTCTCCGGCGGACAAAAAACGCTGACGGCGGTCGCGCTGCTCTTCGCGCTCTACATGGTGAAACCCTCCCCGTTCTGCTTGCTGGACGAGCTCGACGCACCGCTCGACGAGTCGAACATTGGCCGCTTCACCGATCTTCTGAAGAAGTTTGTCGGTGAATCTCAGTTCATCATCATTACCCACAACAAGCGCACGGTCTCAGCGGCCAGTGCAATTTACGGCGTGACGATGGAAGAGCGCGGTGTTTCTAAGACTGTCTCGATGAAGTTTAATGCCGAGCGAGGCGACATCGAGGCGCATCCCCAAAATATCGCGGAGTCCGTGCGCGGAGCGAAGTCTACGGTCGGAACGAATTGACCACGTCCTGATGAAGCGTCGCCACATCAAGTTGCTTTGGGGCGGCGCGGAGGTGGTGCGGGGGCATTGGCACTTTGGGCTGGTTGGCATTTATGACCGCCAGCAAGGCAAGCGCGGCGACGGACTCGCGATCAGTGTGCGCGGGCTCCTATTGTGGTCGCTCGCGCTTGCGCTGGTAGCGTATCTTGGGGGCACGCTGGTGCTCGCGTCGTTTTGGCAGCGCAATCCCTACGCCCTGCTGACCTACCAGGACGCACTACTATATCCGTTGCGACGAGCGGAGGTGGCGCAGAAGAAAGGGAGGGCCTTCATCGCGGAGGGCAGCGAGCTTTGTAAGATCGGGAAATGGCAAGATGGGGCGCGGTTGCTCACGCGCGGTCTGCAGCTCGATCCGCGTGATTTGCGCGCACGACTGACGCTGGCGCAATTCTATGTCGCGATGAACCAACGTGCCATAGCGCTGGAGACATTGAACAACGGGCTTACCGTGGATTTCCCCGGCCGCCCCTATCTGGCCAAATTGTTTGAGGTGGCAGAGCAATCAGAGGACTTCGACTGCGTGATTGTCGCGGTTGACCGGTATTTGCCGATGTCTCGCGAGGCGGTTTCACAGGCAGATCGCCGTTGGTTATCGGCAAAAAAATTCACCGCAATGCTCTCCGCGCAGAAGCCGACGGAGGCGCTTGCGTTTGCCGAAAAGGAGGGGCCTGGCGAAATGTCCAACGAGCATCGTGTTTTGGCTCTGCTCGAGCTGCGGCGAGGAAAAGATGCGATGGCATTCCTAGACGAGTGGGGGATTCAACCGGGCGCAGACCGCCAGCAGATTATTCGTTTAAAGGCGCGCGCTTCCCGTGAGTCGGGAGAATACGAGAAACTTGAACGCCTCCTGGCAGAATTGCGTAGCCTGACGCCGGGTGATCCGCGCACCGCGGTATATGCCATCGTGCAAAGTGCCATGGCCGGACGTGATGAGAGCGCTCGGGTGGCGATGGATGACTTTTTTTTCAGGTATGGCGGAGTGCCGGCCAATGTTACAATGCTAGCAGAGCCACTCGCAGAAATCGGCCAGCGCGCCTTGTTGGAACGTTGCGCGACGGTGGCAGCGGAGCAGGGCCGTCCAATGCAGCCCTTTCGCGTCTTGCTGGTGCAAGCGATGGTTCAGCGCGGTGAGTGGGAAGACGCAGCCGCGGAGCTGGCGAAGCTTTACCCGACAGCGGGCAGAGTGCCGGCGCTGGCGGAGAAGGTTTGGCTCGAATGGATGCAGGCCTTGATCGACGCTGCGTCGACACCGCGTGAATCGGCGCAAACTGCCTTGATGAGCCTGTTACGCGACCGGCCGTGGTTGCATAAGGTTTTCCGGACGACCATAAGTGCACTGCGACGGGCGGGCCGTCGTGAAACGACTCGTGATGTGATTGCGGTGGCAATTGGAGCCTTTCCGGCAAGCGCTTGGTTAAGGACGCAACAGCAGGAAGTAACGCGCGAGCTGGCGGAGTCGGCGAAGAAACAATCGGGAGGCCTGGAAGGGGGGCCAGCCATGCCGCGGGAAAACAACGAAAAGGAATTCTTCAAGCAATTAGATGACTTGCTCCAGGAACGTGCATGGGATCGGGCCCAAGCGCTCGTTCGCGCGCAACGAAATCTCCGTCCTACGGCTGACTGGTTCGAAGCGCGTGATGCCGAGGTGAGGCTGGCCGATGTGCGCATCGGCCAGGGACAGGGTGATGTGCCGGCCATGCTGGCGGCGGCACGAATTTACTTGGCCGGAAATACGGAGCGCGCACGCCGAATGACCGACGTGGCGCAGGAGTTTTTCAAGGGTGGAGACAGGTCCGGCGCCCTCGCTCTGATCGAGCTTGTGGTCCGCTCCGCGCCGGATTTTGCGCCGGCTCAAAAGCTAGTCCAGGAGTGGAAATCAAGACCTCCGGCCGCGACGAAGGATAGGTGAACAGCTTAGTCAGTCTCTCGTTTAGAGGATGAGATCGGGAGGAACATTGCTCAGCGCTTCCTCGATGGTGGTAAGCCCCATCTTGACCTTAAGCATGGAGTCTTGGTGCAGGGTCTTCATGCCATTCTTCATCGCGATGCGTTTCAGCTCGGCAACCTCAGCTTCCTTGTTGATTCCCTCGGTAAGCTCTTCGCTGTTCGTCATCAGCTCGTGGATGCCGACGCGGCCCTTGTAGCCCGTCCCGCCGCAAGTGGGGCAGCCATGGGCGTTGGCCTTGTAGACTTGGCCGCTCCAGCCAAGCGCCTTGTGCATGATTTCCTGTTCACGGCCCTTTGGGTCGTAAGGCAGTTTGCAGTTCTTGCAGACTCGTCGTAGGAGGCGTTGGGCGCACACGCAGACGAGCGAGGCGGAGATGTTAAACGCTTCGACCCCCATTTCTCCGATACGCGCGACAGTGGATGGGGCATCGTTGGTGTGAAGCGTGGAGACGAGCAAGTGACCCGTGAGTGCTGCTTCGACGGCGATCTGTGCGGTTTCCTCGTCACGGATTTCACCGACGAGGATGATATCGGGGTCCATGCGGAGATAACACCGCAGGGCGCGGGCAAACGTGAGGCCGATCTGACGGTTCATCTGCATCTGGTTGATGCCGGTGAGGGTGTATTCGATGGGATCTTCGGCGGTCTGAATATTGACGTCCGGAGTGTTTACTTCGCCCAGCGCGGAGTAGAGCGTCATCGACTTACCGGAGCCGGTCGGTCCGCAGTGCAGGATCATGCCATAGGGTTGGCGGATGCACTCGCGGTATTTGGCTAGATTTTCGTCGGAGAACCCAAGCGCAGGAAGAGGGAGCGTGGATTTTTGCTTGTCGAGAATACGCATAACCACCTTTTCGCCGTCTTTCATCGGGCCGGTGGCTACGCGCAAGTCGAGGTCCATATTCTTCTTCGTGTATTTCTTAAACACGATGCGTCCGTCCTGCGGCAAACGGCGCTCCGAGATATCCAAATTACACATGATCTTGAGGCGCGTGACCATGGAGTTGGCCACGGCCTTCGGGAGACGGAGCTTTTCCTGGCATAGGCCGTCGATGCGGTATCGGACGATCAGTTCCTTTTCCTGTGGCTCGATATGAATATCGGACGCGCCTGAAATGTAGGCGTCCTCGATGATGCGGTTAGTGAGCTGGACGATGGGGGCGGAGTCCTCGTTCTCGAGATCTTTGGCGCTGATCTCGGACGAAGCGCCATCGGAGCTGTAAACATTGCTGATAACGTCCGCGACGGCACCGATGTCGACGTCCTCGCTGCCTGGCGCGGCGGCTTTGGCGTCTTTGAAAAATTTCTTGATGGTGGCTTCGAAGAAGGTTGCGGAGACGACACTGACATCTTCGATGGAAAGTTCTGTCGCTTGGGAGAATGACTCACGCTTCGCATAGTCGAGCGGATTAGTCATCAACACCGCCACCGAGTTCGGGCTCAATCGTTTGTGAGGGAAGATGCCTTCGCGGCGGATAATGGCGTCGCCAATGACCTCGATCAGCTTGTCGTCGATTTCGATATCCTCGAGTTTGGTGACGAGCGGAAGGTCGGTAAGTTTGGCAATGAATCGAGCAGTGTCCTCGGCGTTGGGAACGAACTTTGGGTCCACCATGCGGTGGATGAGTGTCGAGGAATACTCAGCGACTTCCTTGAGGAGGGCGAGATCGCGCTCAGTAAACTCGCCGTCGGTGCCGGCCGAGATTTCCTTATTGAGAACCTGAATGGCGCCGAGGGTGATGGTGGTTTTCAGCGGGACCGTCAGCATCGAGCGCACCTCAAAGCCGGTGGTCTGCGCCATCGACGTCATGAACGGGGCCTGACTTTCGCTATTGCGGAAGAAGATCGGCTCACCGGTCTCGATTACGCGACCGACGATGCCCTTGCCGGTCGGAATCTTCAGCGCCAAGAGTTTGGCGGCGGTCTCCTCGAACTTCTTGTGCTTGGACTGATCGTCGCCCCACAGTGTGGGGGAATAATAGACCTGCTTGAATGCGACCTCGTTGCCCTCGACGAGGTAAAACGTCATCGATTGGGCTTGGAGCGCCTCCACGACCTTGGCGGCTGTGAGCTCGATTACCGAGGCGACATCTTCGCGGCTGGGCGCAGGCTTGGAGATGACCTTGATGAGGAGCGAGCGGCGCAGGGTGCCGGCGATATTCGTGGATGCCATTGGCGCGGGGAAACGAGAGGTCTGGGATTGTCAGCAGCGGCAAGCTCCCGCAATGAGAAACCCGCACGGCGATCATTTAACGCAGTAATGGGCCGAGCGCAACGCACATGCTCAAGTGGATCGGCAATCTATTCGGTGGCGACGCCTCGAACGCGGGCAGTCGAGGGGAACGTATTGCCGCAGACTGGCTGCGGCGGGAGCGGGGGTTTTCCGTGGTGGCGAAAAATTGGCGGAACCCCCACGACCGCCGCGATGAAATCGATTTAGTCTGCCGCGACGGCGATGTGTTGGTGTTTGTCGAGGTGAAGACCCGGGCGGCCGGTGCATTGGTGCCAGGATTTCATGCCGTCGATGCACGAAAAAAACGCGTCCTACGACGTGCGGCGCAGGCCTTTCTGGCTAGTTTACCTGAGCGTCCGTTGACCTATCGACTGGATGTCGTGGAAGTGGTGGGCTCGGCTGATTCGAAGGAACGGCCGGAATTGGTGCATTTCGAAAACATCCCACTCTTCGGTGATCGCTTTCTGGGATAGCGATTTGCGGCTCGTCATATCTGGCATTTCCCTTGCATGGATGCGGCGCACGTCCGCAATACTTATATTCCCATGGCCGACACTCAGCGTCATCCGTTCCTGCACGGGCTCAGCAAACACCGCGGCGCTCCGCCGACGGTCGTCGTCATTTTTGGCGCCTCCGGTGACCTCACTGCGCGCAAACTAATCCCGGCGGTCTACAACCTGGGCTTCGACGGTCTGCTGCCGGCAGATTTCTACCTCGTGGGCTACGGCCGTAAAGCGATCCCCGATGTGGAGTTTCGCACCTTGGCTGCCGATGCGATCAAAGAATTTTCTCGTCGGGAACTAGACGAAAGTGTCTGGGCACGTGTAGCCGCAAACACAAGCTATGTAGCTGGCGGCTACGATGAAAAGGCGGCCTTTGAGCGTCTCGCTGTGCACATTGCCGAGATCGAGAAGAAACTCGGCCGCGACGTGCAGCGCCTGTTCTATATTTCAACGCCGCCGTCGGTTTTTGCTCCGATTCTGGAAAATCTCGGAGCCAGTGGGCTGGCCTCCCAACATCTGGGGACAACTCACCACTCACGAGTGATCATCGAAAAGCCTTTTGGGAAGGACCTGACCTCCGCTCGCGAACTCAACGCGACGATCCGTGGGGTATTTGAAGAACATCAGGTTTATCGCATCGATCACTATCTTGGTAAGGAAACTGTGCAGGATTTGCTCGTGCAGCGTTTTGCCAACGCGATCTTTGAGCCACTCTGGAACCGCAACTTCATCGACAGCGTGCAAATCACGGTGGCCGAAGAAGTCGGTGTTGAGAAACGTGGCGGTTACTACGAGCAGAGTGGTTGCCTGCGTGACATGATTCAGAATCATACGATGCAGCTGCTTGCCCTGACGGCGATGGAGCCCCCCGGCTCACTCGATGCCGAATCAATTCGCGACGAAAAGGTGAAGGTGCTGAAAGCCATCCAGCCACTCACAATCGGCCCTGCTGGAGACGTGGCCCGAGCGCAATACGCCGCCGGGATGCTGGCGGGAAAGTCCCAGCCCGGATATCTGGAGGAAGAGGGTGTCTCCCCTCAGTCCGGCACCGAGACATATGCGGCGCTTCGCCTATCGATCAACAACTGGCGCTGGCAGGGCGTCCCTTTTTATCTTCGTTCCGGCAAACGTATGGCGCGTCGCGTGTCGGAAATCGCGATCAATTTCCGTCGCCCGCCCGGGACTTTGTTTGCTGGCGAGACGGCTCGCTTCGACCTCGCTGCGAATACGCTTTCGTTCCAAATCCAGCCCGACGAAGGACTAAGCCTGATCCTCAATACCAAGGTGCCGGGCCTTGAGACGCGCACGCAGCCGGTGAAGATGAGCTTCCGTTACGCGACGACCTTCGGCTCGAACACCGCCGAGGCATATGAGCGTCTGGTGCTCGACGCGATGGTGGGCGACGGCACACTCTTTATTCGCGGCGACGAGGCCGAGGCATCTTGGAAGCTCTGCACCCCCGTCCTTGACTACTGGCGCAGCGTGGGGCGCACAGGGATGGACAGTTATGCGGCTGGTTCGTGGGGTCCACCGAGCGCCGATGCGTTGCTCGCGAAACACAATCACATCTGGCGCCAGCCCTGAGCTGCCATGCCTGCCATCTTTGACGCTCTGCCCGGAATTGAGGTCCCAGTCGGTGCGATCTCCAAAAATCTCGCGAGGATGTGGGCGGAGAGTGCGGCTTATGGAAAGCCAGCGCCCGAGGCAGACGATGCTAAGGCAACCCAGCTCAACGTGGTGCTGCATCTTGGTCTCAATTCAACGCGCGATGACGCGCTGGCGCAATTCGCCGTCGTGAACGAGTTCTCCCGGCGGTATCCCTGCCGGATTGTGGTGCTTTGTCCTTTGCACACTGATGTGCCGCAGATGGAGATGCGGGCAAAGATTTATGGTGAATGCCACCTCGGTAAATCAAAGTCCGACAAGCGGTGCGTGGAATTTGTGATGCTGAGTTATTCCCGCTCGGCTCGGCCGCACTTGGAAAGTCAGGTTTCCATCTGTCTTTCGACTGATCTGCCGCTTTATTATTGGGCCCATCGTTTTTCTACGAGCGGGCGACTGGCCGACTATCAATACTTACTGCGTCGGGCAAAGCGCGTGCTGATCGATAGTGCGGTGGCGCCTGTGGATGCGCTGACCTACCCATGGCCGAATCCGTTGGCGCTACGCGATCTCGCTTATTCGCGTCTCCTTCCGGTGCGGCAGACTATCGGGCAGTTTTTGTCGGCATATCCACCGGCAACGCTCGCAGCGGGGCTCAAAGCGGTTACCGTCGGGTATGAGGATGCGTTATCCGCAGAGGCGAACGTGTTGCGCTCATGGTTAGTCCGGCGGCTGGCCGAATGTGGGGTAGAGGCAGATGCGGTAAACTTCTCTACCACTCTTTTAGATGCCGACTCTGGACCGGGACTCGACGTGCGGTTCGAGTATGGCACGCCGCAAAAATTCTTCCGTTGGTCTGGCGATGTAGCGGCGGGCCACGGCCTTTTCGAAGCTGATTTTGGCGGGGGACGCACGACGCTCTCTGCGCCGGCGCATTTGCTCACGCCGGCGAGTGCGTTGAGCGAGGCGATGTTCTTTTGAGGCGGGCGAAGGCCTAGTTATTAGGGCACGTCGCGCACTTGGCGTCGGGCGATCCAAGGATCGACCTTGGTGAGGAGAAATCGTGCCCATGCCCCTCGAATGCGCGTCAGCCAAGTTCGGCTGCTCCGCCAGTCGGCGAGCGTGATCTCTCGCGACTGTGCAAGATCGG
>CANGHW010000131.1 GCA_947453695.1 Opitutia bacterium | reverse complement strand
GGTTGCTCAATCTGCGTCCAAGTCTGCCCGGCGAAGGACAAGACCAACCCGCGCCACAAGGCGATCGACATGGTCGCGCAGGAGCCGCGCCTCGCGAGCGACCGGAAAAACTGGGACTTCTTCATGCAGCTCCCCGATCCCGACCGGGCGAAACTCGATTTCTCCTCGGTTAAGGGCGCGCAGTTTGGCCAGCCGCTGTTTGAATTCTCCGGCGCGTGTGCCGGCTGCGGCGAGACACCCTACATCAAGCTCCTCACGCAACTCATCGGTGACCGTCTGCTGATCGCCAATGCCACCGGCTGCTCCTCGATCTACGGCGGTAATCTCCCGACCACGCCCTATTGCTCAAATAGCGCGGGACGCGGTCCCACGTGGGCCAACTCGCTCTTCGAGGACAATGCGGAGTTCGGCCTCGGTCTGCACCTCGCCGTTGAGCAACGCGCCAAGACGGCGAAGAAACTACTGCAGAAGCTCGCGGCGGTGGTCGGCCCCGATTTCGTCACGGAGATTCTACGTGCCGATCAATCCAACGAGGCCGGCATCGCGGCGCAGCGCGCACGTGTCGTGGTGTTGAAACAAAAGCTGGCCCCGTTCGCCTCGGTCGAGGCGCTCCGTCTCTTGGCGCTGGCGGATGATCTGGTGAAGAAGTCGGTCTGGATCGTCGGTGGCGACGGCTGGGCCTACGACATCGGCTACGGCGGGCTCGATCACGTGCTCGCCTCGGGCGCCAATGTGAAAGTCCTCGTGCTGGATACGGAGGTTTATTCCAACACGGGCGGGCAGTCGTCGAAGTCGACGCCGATGGGCGCGGTCGCGAAGTTTGCCGCCGGCGGCAAGTCGGTCGCGAAAAAGGACCTCGCGCTCATGGCCATGCAATACGGCCACGTCTACGTAGCCAAGGTGGCCTTCGGCTCAAAGGACAACCAAACGCTCGCGGCCTTGCGCGAAGCGGAGAGCTACGACGGCCCGGCACTCGTGATCGCGTATTCGCACTGTATCGCGCACGGCTATCCGCTGCACCTCGGACTCGAGCAGCAGAAGCTCGCGGTCGATACCGGCTACTGGCCGCTGTTCCGTTTCGATCCGCGCCTCGCGGCGAAGGGCGAGACAGCACTGAAGTTGGATTCCTCCCCGCCGAAGACGGATCTCGCCAAGTTCATGGCGAATGAAACGCGCTTCGGAATTCTGAAGAACATCGATCCGGTCCGCGCTGAGGCTCTGGCCCTCCAGGCTCAGACGCAGGTGCGGCAGCACTTCGCCCTTTATCAACAACTCGCCACCCCGGCTCACGTTCCCGCCGCGGCCCCGGCCGTCGCAGCGCCCACCGGAAAATCCCCCGCATGAACCTCAAGACCCACTACCTCGGGCTGACGCTCGAAAATCCGCTGATCGTCGGCGCGTCGCCCTTCTGCGACAATGTCGCGGCGGCCCGCCAATTGCAGGATGCCGGTGCCTCGGCCATCGTGATGCGCTCACTCTTCGAAGAGCAGATCGACGCCGAGCAAAAGGGATTGCTGCAAAACACCGAGGGCATGGCTGACTCCAATCCGGAGGCGACCTCCTACTTCCCCAGCTACAACGAGTATCAGCTCACGCCCGATCACTACCTGCGCCAGCTGGCGGAGTTGAAGAAAGCGCTCTCGATCCCGGTCATCGCTTCGCTCAACGGTTGCCGGCCCGGCGGCTGGACCGACTACGCGCGGCGCTTCGAGGCCGCCGGAGCCAATGCGGTGGAGTTGAATCTCTACCAACTCGTCACGGAGTCCAATGTGGCCGGCGATCAGGTTGAGGCCGAGATGCTGGAGACCGTGGCCAATGTCGTGAACTGCGTGAAGGTGCCCGTGGCGGTGAAGCTCTCGCCGTTTCACACCTCGCCGGCCCATTTCGCCAAGGCGCTGGAGAATGTCGGCGCGGCCGGCGTGGTGACCTTCAATCGGTTTTATCAACCGGACTTTAATATCGATGACCTCGAGGTGCATCCGCATCTGCGGTTGTCGGATTCCTCGGAACTGCTGCTCCGCCTGCGCTGGCTGGCAATTTTGTCGCCGCAACTGCGAATGTCGCTGGCGGTGAGCGGCGGCGTGCACACGACGGAAGACATCGTGAAAGCTCTGCTCGCGGGCGCGCACGGCGTGCAGATGGTGTCGGTGCTGCTGCGGCACGGCCCGCGGATCATCACGACCCTTCTGGCCGGTTTGAATCACTGGATGGAGGAGCGCGGCTACGAGAGCATCGAGCAGTTGCGCGGCTCCATGAATCTCAAACGTTGCCCCGACCCGACGGCGTTTGAGCGGGCCAACTATATCCGGATTCTGCAGAGCTGGCGGGTGTAACGCACTCCGGCCGGGTCGAAACCTATCTTCATGCAAGCGCCGAATCCCAAGTATGCGTGGTCGGCGATTGCGCGGGAGGCGCCGCCGAAGCGCGGCGCGGCCGAGCGCGTGGAGGACTTCGACGAGATCTACGCGAACTACGACGAAGCCGCGGTGATGGCGCAGGCCAGCCGCTGCATCCAGTGCCCGAATCCGCTCTGCATGACGGGCTGCCCGTTGCAGAACCGCATCCCCGAGTGGCTGGCACTGGCGGCGCAGGGGTTGTTTCTCGAAGCCGCCGAGTTGTCCCGCTCGACGAGCAACATGCCGGAGATCTGCTCACGGGTGTGTCCGCAGGAGCGCCTGTGCGAAGGCGCCTGCATCCTGAACTACAAGAGCGATCCCGTGGCGATCGGCGCGGTGGAAAAGTTTATCAACGACTATGCCTTTGCCCACGGCGGCGTCGAAGCGCTGCCGACCGTGCCCAATGGCTTCACGGTGGCGGTGATCGGGGCGGGCCCGGGTGGTATCGCCTGCGCCGACGAACTCGCACAACTTGGTTACGACGTGACGGTATATGAGTCGCACCTGATTCCCGGCGGCCTGCTGGTGAATGGCATCCCGGCCTTCAAGCTGGAGAAGCACCTCGTGGAGCGCCGGGTGGACATGCTGGTGAAGCGGGGTGTGAAGTTTAAACTCGGCGTGCGCGTGGGCTGGGATGTGTCGCTGGCGTTTCTGCGGAGTGAATTCGATGCCGTGTTTCTGGCGGTCGGTGCGCAACAGCCGAAGGCGCTTGATGTGCCCGGTGGCGACCGACCCGGCGTGCATGCGGCGCTGCCGTTTTTGATCCAGAAGAACGTCAACTCGCCGTTGATCACCCTCCCGCCGATCGATGTGCGCGGCAAGAGTGTGGCGGTGCTCGGCGGCGGTGACACGGCGATGGACTGCCTGCGCACTTCCCTGCGCAGCGGGGCGAAGGAGGCGGCGTGCATCTACCGCCGCGACCTGGCCAATATGCCCGGCAGTCGCAAAGAATACGCCAACGCGCTCGAAGAAGGCGCGCGGTTCGAGTTTTTGACCAACCCGGTGGAGATCGTGGGTGGGGCCGATGGGGCGGTCACCGAAGTGCGTTGCGTGCGCATGGAACTCGGCGCCACCGATGCCTCCGGCCGGCGAAAACCCCGCGCGGTGCCTGGCTCGGAGTTTAGTGTGAAGGCCGACATCATTTTGGTGGCCTACGGCTTTGACCCCGTGCCCTTCCCAAAAGACAGCGACTTCGCGGGTTTGAAGACCGACGATTGGGGCGGGTTGAAGATCGATGGCAACCAGATGACCAGTGAGGCCGGAGTGTTTTCCGGCGGCGACTCGGTCCGCGGCCCGAGCCTCGTGGTGCACGCCGTGCGCGATGCCCGCAAGGCCGCGCAAGGGATTCACCGGTATTTGCACGCGCGGTGATCTCTACCACGATGCGATGGTGTGGCAGACGATGACGCTGATTGACCCGGGTGATCGTTCATTCGTGGCGGGCGAAAGCCTCCCGCCACCTGCGAGGTCAGGGGGCGGGATTTTCATATCGGCACGGGGACCTGCCGCCCCACCTCCGGTCCGCCTCTTTGCCTCCGATTGAGGGGGACGTTCTCAAGCTGCGTTACGCTGCCCGCTACGGTGCAGCAGGACGCTCAGCGCAGGGCTTTTGTGCGCGAAAAACGCCTTGATCTTCGGAGTAGAATAAAATGCCCCGAATGAAAGCCACGGGATAAAAACAGTGAGATACAGAATGAAGGCGTAGCGCTCTTCATGAACGTCGAGGGTTTCGTCCGAGAGGTCGGTCACCGAGACAAGCGAACATCATCTCAACACGCGTCTTGGCGAAGAGTCCGCGAATGACGTGAATGGGGTGGGACGGGATGGGCTAAGGAATTGAACCACGAAAGACACGAAACTGATGGGGCCACGGAATATGCGACTATACGGTTGGTGGGGCGCCGCGAGGCGCGGCGAGGGGCCGAGGGCGGCGGCGAGGGCCTGTTTCAGAATCACTAGGTAGAAGGAGCTGCCGATGGCGCTCGTCGCGAGGGCGATCACGCCGAGGGTGCCGATGGGCGTGAGATCGGACTTGAAGGCGTAGGCGTGGCGCGGGGACGCGGCGGGCATGGGGCGGCGAGCGCACCGGTGGGGCTGGACGTCGTTTTCCCCCGGTCCGGGCAATCCGCCAACCGAGGCCTGCTCGGAGAGGTAGATGCCCTCTGAATAGCGGGCACCCGCGGGCGATGTCTACGGCATGAGGCCGCATCGTCCTCCTACGTGGCGCGGAGTGTGCCGACCCTACGCGCTGGGGCGTGAGATTGCCGTGGGGTAGACACCTCACGACTAGTGGCAGAATCATTACCCCAAAAAGTGTGACGGCGGTGGGCGAGACTCCCTTCCTTTGGGCTCAGAGCCAATCCACTACCCCCTCCCTCCGCATGCCAATTCCCTGGCATCACTTCATCGGCACACCTCCGATTAGCCACAAACCCGCACGGGGCCCCCTCGTGCTAGCGCTGCATGGCCGGAATGCCGGGGCGAATCGAGGCGGTGGCGGTGGACCACGGCAAATTGACCGACTAAACCACGATGCGAAATCCGATAAACTCGGTTGAGTCCTCCGCATTTTCGCCGGAGCCCCCGCGCGCAATCGAGAGACGGCCGGAGCGCTGGCGGCTGGGCAGCGTGGCGTCGCGGAATTTTAAGGAGAAGTCGCCCGACGAACCGCGCAAACACCGGGCTGTGCTGCGCTGGGTGGCCATGGCGCTATTGTATTTTGTATGCGGGGCGGCCTCGGTGCGGACTTTCTGGCTGCCGTGCGGTTTGGCCCTGGCGGCCTTCTTATTGGCGGAGAAACGCCAGTGGCCGCTCGTCGCGGGTGCGATTTTCGGCGGTGAAGCACTTTATAATCAGTATGCGTCCTACGCGGCCTGGCCGTGGTGGGCGACGTGGTCGATGTCGGTGATGAATGTCGTGGCGGCCGGTGCCGGTGCGCTCCTCTGTTTGAGGTTCATGAAGGGCAAGCTGTCGTTGGATTCGATTGGTCAGTTGACGACGATCATCGGCCTGGGCGCGATGATACCGCTGGCGATGACGGCGGCGCTCGGCGGGTATTTTTCGCTGATGATGGGATCGAAACGGGACTTCTATACCATCTGGAATGGCTGGTATCTGCGGGACCTGCTGGGGGTGTTGCTGGTGACGCCGTTGGCGATCGCGTGGTGCCAACCCGTCGGGCAAGAGGACCGGTGGTTCGGTAGCAAACATCGATGGGAGGCGCTGGCTTTGTTGGCCTGCGCCTGTGGGATTTCCGCCATCGGTTATCTGCTCGATGAGTCGCGTTTCGGCGTCGTCCGGCTGGCGGCTATCCCCATCTTGCTGTGGTCGAGTCTGCGTTTTGGCGTCCGCGGGGCCTCGGTTTTTACGCTACTGCTCGCGCTGGCCTGGGGTTGGATGAGTCTGCGGAATCCGGGGGCGGGCGCCAAGGACGTGCGGTCAATTGCGATTCACAACCTGGATCTACAGTGCACCGTGGCTTCGATGGTATTCATCGGGCTGGTCCCGGCGATCATCGTGCAGCTGCAGCGCAGGGCGGAGAAATTACTGATCACGGAGAGGAATTTTTTCCGTTCGGCCCTCGACCAGCAGCCGGAGGGCGTATTCGTGTGGGATTTGGATGGTGCATTGCTCGATATCAACGGAGCCGGATTGCGGTTGATCGGACTCGACTCGATCACGGCGGCGCGGGGGCTGGATGTGGAACAGCAGCTGGAATCCCGGTTCAGGGCGGAGCACCGGCTGATGCTGAAGACGGTGCGGGAGGGGGGCGACCATCGGCACGAGTTTCTGCTCGACGGCCCGGATGGGCAGGGCCGCTTGATCGATTGTCGTTCGGTGCCGCTGCGCACGCCGGAGGGGGACGTTTATGCTATTCTGTCGGTGTGGCGCGACATTTCGAAGGAGCGACAGTTTCAAAACGAGCTGAAGGTCGCCCGCTTCACGGTCGACCGGGCAGCTGTGCCGCTATTCTGGATTCGCAGCGACGGCAGCCTGGTGGACACGAACGCGGCGGCCTGTCGGTTGCTGGGTTACTCGCGGAGCGAGTTGCTGACCCTGCACTCCCGGGATCTTGATGCGGAGTTCTCGGAGGAACGTTGGCCCCAATTTTGGCGGGAGGTGGCGGTGGAACGGTTTGCGGATTTCGAGTCAGGGCTGCGCCATAAAGACGGACACTTGATTCAGGCGGAGGTGCGCACGCACTACATCGATCTCGACCTCGGTGGGGAGCACCGGGAACTCCTGTGTGTGTTTCTGTCGGATGTGACCGAGAAGAAGCGCGCAGCTGAAGCCATCCGGCTAAGCGAGGAACGGCTGGCCCTGATCTTCGGCTCGGTGGCCGAGGGAATCGTGGTGTATGACGGGGCCGGGAAGATGATGGAGGCGAATCCGGCCGCGTGGAAAATTTTCGGAATGTCCCTGAGTGACGTCGATTTGCAGGCGCCGGGCACGGTGCATTGGCGGTTTCTCCACGAGAATGACGGACCGGGTGATGGCCCGGTCGATCCCATCTTCCACACGATCAGGACCGGCAAACCCTCGCGGGGCGCGGTCCGCCGCATCATGCGCGGTGACGGTTCGAGCCTGTTTCTGTTGATCAGCGCAGTGCCGCTGCTGGATGAAGCGGGGCAGGTCAGGCTGGTGATCGGCAGTCTGGCTGATATCACGGCGCAACGTTCGCTGCAGGACCAGCTCCGCCAATCGCAGAAGATGGAGATTTTCGGTCAGCTGGCGGGTGGTATCGCCCACGATTTCAACAATATCCTGACGGCGATGGGCATCAGTCTCTATCTGCTGGAGCGGAAGGTCGGATTTTCACCGGAGGCGGCCAATTTCATCAATGATCTGAGGAGCATGACCAAACGGGCGGGGGGACTTACTGAACAGTTGTTGCTGTTTGCCCGTCGTCGCGTGGTGCAGATGGAAAAGATCGATCTGAATGCGTGCATCAAGGGGCTCATGAAGATCCTGGCTCCGGCCCTGGGCGAACGCATCACACTCGAAATGGAGCCGAGTCCGGCGCCGGTTTGGATCGAGGGCGACTCGAGTATGATCGACCAGATTGTGATGAATCTCTGCGTCAATGCCCGCGACGCTATCGCCGCCGCCGGCGTCATCACAGTCGCCACGGGGACGGGAGAAGTGCGAGATCCGGCAAAGATGGCATGTCGACTGGGAACCGCCAAAGTGGGGCCACATGGATTTATCCGGGTGAGCGACACAGGCATGGGCATGACCCCGCACGTGTTGGCGCGGATATTTGAACCGTTCTTCACGACCAAAGACACGGGCAAGGGCACAGGGCTGGGCTTGGCAACCGTCCATGGAATTGTGGAACAGCACCAAGGCTGGGCGACCGTCGAAAGCTTTGTGGGCCATGGCACAGTCTTTTCAGTCTATTTTCCCCTCGCCGATTGTCCGTCGGGCAGGTCTGAGGTGCGGGCGCCGAGTGTGAAGGGTGCGGGCGAGACGATCCTCTTTGTCGAAGATGAAACGTCGGTGCGAAAGCTGTGCACCATCCTCCTGCAGAAGACGGGCTATCGGGTGCTCGAGGCCGGCAATGCCAGCGAGGCTCTTGCGTTGTGGAGCCGACATAGTGCGGAGATCCGCTTGCTGGTCACCGACATGGTCATGCCCGGAGGCATGAGCGGACTGGATCTGATCTCGCGGGTGCGGGAAGAAAGGGGCACGTTGAGTGCGGTCCTGACGAGTGGCTACAATGACGAAATTCTCAAGGCCGACCAGTTAACTGGGTTGGGCATCGATTTGCTGCCGAAGCCCTATGACATCGATTCATTGACCCAACTGATCAGTGAGAAACTGAAGCCGCAGACGCTGCGGCGGAATTAGGCGGTCAGGCGGGGCACCGGATTCGTCGGGATTGAGGGACGGATGCCGGGGACCGCGGTCAGGCGAGGGTGGGCTCCGACGGACGCGCGGGTGCCTCACCTCGATCGGATCGCCGACGTCCACCCGGGAGGGCCTGGCCGCCGATGCCCTGCGCATCGGAGCTGCGCCGACCACCGACCGTGAGAAGGATGTCGGCGATCGCGTCATTTAGTTCCATCACGCAGGCGTGTAGAATCCGGGAGTTTTCCGACGACTCGCGCGCGAGGGCGGCGTTCTCCCGGGTGATCTGCTCCAACTCGGAGACCGATTGGTCAACTTGGGAAAGACCTTGGGCTTGTTCATGCGAAGCGCCGGTGACCGCTTCAACCAAGGTGTCCAGTTCGCGCACCTGCTGCTGCATGGTGGCAAAATTGCGGGCGACGTCGGTGATGATTAGCGCGCCCTGCTTACCCTTGTCCGTCGAGGTGTCGATGGTCCGGGAGATTTCGGTGGCGGAAGCCGACGTGCGCAGGGCCAAGGCGCGGACTTCATTGGCCACCACGGCGAAGCCCAAACCGGCCTCGCCGGCCCGGGCCGCCTCGATGGCGGCGTTGAGGGCGAGCAGATTGGTCTGAAAGGCAATTTGTTCGATGGTGCGGAGCATCTTGGCCACTTCGGTGTTGGCGGTGGTGATCTCCAGCATGGCGGCCTGCATGGCCGTCATGCTGGTGGCTCCGGCTTCGGCCACTTGGCGGGCTTCCGCGGACAGGGTTCGGGTGCGATGGGCAGTGGCGGTGTTGCGCTGGGTGAGGGAGGTGACCTGACTGAGATTGGCCTCCGTGGCTTGGAGTGCGGTCGATTGGGCGGAGGCGCGATTGGCCCCTTCGCTGGCCGAGCGGTTCATGGTGACGGAAAGGGCGTGGTTTTTGGTCCCGACGCGGGTGAGCGTTTCCATCGCCATCAACATTTGCTGGCGGATCCGCCGGCCGACGATCCAGGCGAACACCGCACAGGTGGCGAGGAGGAGGGGGCCGCCGACGAGCACGATTCGCATGAGGTCTTGCTGCTGTCGGGCGGCGACCCGGAGGCTGCCGGTAAAGCGGGCGATTTCTCCCTCGGCAAACGGGCCGACGAGGCCTTGGAGCTTTTCACCAGTGATGCTCACTGCGTCCAGGTGCTTGAGGCCGCCCGGCCGGTCGCCCGAGCTGAACGCCTCGGCGAGGAGACGCCCATTGGCGGCATAGTCCAAGAGTGCCTGTTCGATGGTTTTGATCTGCTCCAGACGCTTCTGATCCTCGTTTTGAGTGGCGAACTGGCGAAACTTGGCGAGACCAGCGATGAGTTTTTCCCGCTGGTTGTCGGCATCGGCGGTGAAGACCTTCATCTCGTCCTGCCGTGCGGTGGTGGTGATTTGGGTAAAATCGGTTTCCATGACCGCCACACTGAGCTGCATTGTGCGGGCGAGATCGGCGAGAGGCGCGGCCTCATCAGTGGCCACGCGAATCGAGTGGGACGAAAAGGCCGGGCCGAGGTAGGCGGCGGCCAACGCCAAGCTGAGACCGAAGGCTGGGATTCCACAGAGCAGAATGAGCTGCGTCGTGAGCGACGTCGCACGGGAGGATGAGTTGGGCGCGGAGCGGCGGAAAGGCATCGGAGTCAGTAAACGTGGTTCGCGGGAATGGATCTGGGGGGAGGGAGCGGGGATCCCGCATTACGAACATCGGTCGAGGAGGCGCGACTATGCAGTGTTTCCTCGTGGGGTTCATTGCTGCGAGTGGGGGCGGAATTGGAAGGGCCGATGAGGAATTGACCTGGTTTAGGGTCCAAGCGTCGGACGTAGCCGGTGTGGAGAGTCTGGCTCGGTGTGCCTGCTCACCGCACGACGCGCTGGCTTTCGCAGGGTTCGGCACACGTAAATCCCGTTCGGCGTTTCCAGCTTCAACATCCGCGCCATCCAGACACTGATCCGCGAGGTGCAACCG
The DNA here is from genome assembly GCA_947453695.1 of Opitutia bacterium. Taxonomy (GTDB): domain Bacteria; phylum Verrucomicrobiota; class Verrucomicrobiia; order Opitutales; family Opitutaceae; genus GAS368. Next base: position 3,913 of record CANGHW010000131.1, on the reverse strand, counting down.
TCGGCGTCATCGCGAAGCCCCAAAGCCTGGCACTTTCTGCTTTTCGGGGCGGACGCCGCGAGAGGGTCCCGGCTGGCGGAGGCTAGCCGCTGATGACGTCGATGAGGAGGCTCGGGAAGACGCCGAGGAGGACGAGGGCGGCGGCGAGCACGAGCAGCGTGAGCTTGGCGGCGGGGGAGACGGGGATTGCGGGGGGCGTCTCGTTCGCGGGGGCGGCGACGAGGGCCTGTTTCAAAATCACGAGGTAGTAGTAGAGTCCGATCGCGCTCATCGCGATGGCGAAGAGGGACAGCGCGCCCATGGAGCTGTTGAGGCCGAAGGATTTCAGGGCGGCGGCGAAGACGGTGAATTTACCGAAGAAGCCGGCGAGGGGCGGAATGCCGGCGAGCGAGAGGATGAAAATCGCGAGGCAGCCGGCGAGGAAGGGTGAGCGGCGGTGGAGGCCGGCGAGGTCGGTGATGGCCTGGCAGCGGCCGGCGCGGTCGACGACGGCGATCACCCCGAAGGCGCCGATGGTAGCGAGGCCATAGGTGAAGGCGTAGTAGAGGAGCGGAGCGGGGCCGGACTTGGCACCAGCGACCATCACGCCGATGAGCAGGGCGCCGGCGTGGGCGATGGCCGAGTAGGCGAGTAGGCGGCGGACGTTGGTCTGCACGAGGGCGCCGAGGTTGCCGATGAGGAGCGAGGCGGCGGCGAGGAGGGCGAGGACAGGGAGCCAGCCGGGCGCGGCGGAGAGAATCGCGTCACCGCCGGAGGCGGGGCCGAAGCCGGCCCAGAGGAGGCGGGTGAAGAGCGTGAGGCCGGCGAGCTTGGAGGCGGAGGCGATGAGGGCGGCGGACGAGACGGGCGCGCCTTCGTAGACATCGGGGGCCCAGAGGTGGAACGGCGCGGCGGCGGCTTTGAAACCGAAGCCGACGAGGACCATGACGAGGGCGGCGATGAGGAGCGGGCCGGTGTGGACGACGTTGAGCTGGCGGGCGATTTCGGGGAGCTCGATCGAGCCGGTGAGGCCGTAGAGCAGGCTGAAGCCGAAGAGCATGAATGCGGCGGAGACGCCGCCGAAGAGGAAGTATTTGAGGCCGGCCTCGGCAGAGGCGGGACTGGATTTGTCGAAGCCGGCGAGGATGTAGAGCGAGAGGCTGGCGAGCTCGAGTGCGACGAAGCCGAGGAGGAGTTGTTGCGCGACGGCCATCACGGTGAAGCCGCAGGCGGCGAGGAGGATGATGGCGACGAATTCGGCGGGGTTGCGCAGACGGGCGGTGCCGGGCAGCAGGCCGAGGGTGAGCGCGGTGAGGGCGAGGACGCCAAGGCGGGTGGCCCGGCCGAGGGCGTCGAGCATGAGGACCCCGCCAAACGTGGCGCCACCGGTGCCGGCGGCGCAGGTATGATAGAGCGCGGAGGCGAGGGCGAGGAGACCGATGACGACGGCGACGTTGAGCCGCTCGGCGAGGGAGCGTCCGCGGCCAGAGAAGAGATCGATGCTTAGCACGAGCACGGCGCCGACGACGAGGGAGGCCTCGGGGAGGAAGGCGTGGAGCAGCTCGGAGTAGTTTAAGTTCACGGCGTGCCTCCTTTCAGGGCGGCTTGCATGAGCGGCGATTGCAACGCGGGGGTGATCCAGTCGAGCAGGAGGTCAGGCTTGAGGCCGAGATACACGGTGGTTGCGATGAGGAGGCCGGCGCCGGCGCGTTCGGGCCAGGTGATGGGCGCGTAGTCGGCGTGGGCGTGAGCGGAGTTGGAAGCGTGAGGCGTTGGCGCGCTGGTGCTTGCCGCTAGTTGGGCGGTGGAGCCGAAGAAGGAGACGTGGATGGCGCGGAGGGTAAAGGCAGCGGCGACGAGGACGCCACCCGCGGCGAAGGTGGCGGCGAGCGGAGAGGATTTCCAGGTGCCGACGAGGATGGTGAGTTCGGCGGGGAAGCCGCTGAAGCCGGGCATGCCCATGGAGGCGAGGCCGGCGAGGACGAAGGTGAACGCGGCGAAGGGGAGCGTGCGGTGAAGCGGCAGCGCTTGCAGGTCGGCGAGCTGGCGGGTGTGGGTGCGCTCGTAGACCATACGGCCGACGACGGCGAAGAGGAGGCCGGCGATGATACCGTGGGAGAACATCTGGAGGACCGCGCCGGCGACGGATTGGGCGTTGGCGGCGGCGAGGCCGAGGATGACGAAGCCCATGTGGCTGACGCTCGAGTAGCCGATGACGAACTTGAAATCGTCCTGCACGAGCGCGATGAAGCCGGCGTAGAGGATGCCGGCGACGGCGAGGGCCATGATCACGGGTTGCCAGAAGGCGAAGCCGGCGGGGAAGAGCGGGATGGCCACGCGGAGGCAGCCGTAAGCGCCGAGTTTCATGACGACGCCGGCGAGGAGCATGGAGGCGCCGGTGGGGGCGGCGACGTGGCCGGTGGGCGCCCACGTGTGGAACGGCAACATGCCGGCGAGGACGGAGAAGCCGAGGAAGACGAGGCCGAACATGGCGTTTTGCTCCCACGGGAGGAAGTGCGCGGCCTTCGCGGCGAGGGAGGAGAGGGCGAAGCTTTCGCCGCCGCCGGCGCCGTAGGCCCAGAGGAGGCCAGCGAGGACAAGGGCGCTACCCGCAAAGGAGTAGAGCACGAGCTTCATCGCGCCGTATTCGCGGTTGGTGGAGCCCCAGTTCGCGATGAGGAAATATTTCGGGACGATCGCGATCTCGTAGAAAACGAAGAGCGTGAAGGCATCGGCACTGAGGAACACGCCGTAGACGCCGCCGATGAGGGCGAGGTAGAGGGCGAAGAATTCGCCGGCGCGTTTTTCGATGTTCCACGAGAAGAGAATGCCGGCGATGGCAGCGAGGCCGGTGAGCACGACGAGCGTGAGGCTGATGCCGTCGGCGGAGAGCTGGTAGCGGATGCCGAGCGACGGGATCCATGTGTGATCGGCGAGGACTTGCAGGCCGGCGGCGGGAACGAAGTCGCGGGCGGCGAAGAGCGTGACGACGAAACCGGCGATGGCGGTGGCGAGGGCCACGACGCGGGCGTTGGCCGCGGAGCGCGCGCCGGCGATGAGCGCGAGGGCGGCGCCGGCGAAGGTGACGTAGATGGTCCAGGGAAGCGCGTTCATGGCAGCGTGAGGTGACCGGCCCAGGACGTGACCAAGGGGTTGATCAGGCGGGTGAGGAGAGACGGGGCGACACCGAGGACGAACATGAGGACGACGAGCGGGAGGAGCGGGGCGAGTTCGAGGCCGCGGATGTCGGGAAAGTTGGTCGCGGCGGCGCCGGCGCGCGGGCCGTGGAACACACGTTGCCAGAACGTCAGAAGGAAGAGAGCGGTGGCGAGGAGGCCGAGGCTGGCGACGGTGGCGGCAACGGGGGCGAGGCCGAAGACGCCGCGGAAGATCAGGAATTCACCGACGAAGCCGTTGAGGCCGGGGAGGCCGAGCGAAGAGAAAAGAGCGACGCCGCAGAGGCCGGCGAAGAGCGGGGCGGCGGTGCGGACGCCACCGAAGTCGGCGAGGCCGCGTTTGCCGCCGGAGCGGGCCTCGAGCAAGCCGACGCAGGCGAAGAGGGCCGCGGCGCTGAGGCCGTGGTTGAACATTTGCAGGATGGTGCCACTGAGGGCGGCGGCGGCGGCTTCGCTGGAGAGCCCGGCGCGGCCGGTGGCGTAGGCGACGGCGAAGAGCGCGAGGAGACAGTAGCTCAGGTGGTTGATGGACGAGTAGGCGACCATGCGCTTGAGGTCGGTCTGTTTCATCGCGGCCCAGGCACCGAAGACGACGCCGCCGAGGGCGAGGCCGAGGAGGCAGGGTGCGGCGGCGTGGAGTTGGGCGGGGAAGATTGGCCAGAGGAGGCGAAGGAAGGCGTAGACGCCCATCTTCGAGAGGACGCCGGTCAGGAACATCGAGGCGCCGACGGGGGCTTCGGCGTAGGCGGCAGGGAGCC
>CANGHW010000130.1 GCA_947453695.1 Opitutia bacterium | reverse complement strand
TCTCGCCGCTGTCGCCGGCCTCACCGGCCAACGCCGCACCTACGCCGCCATGCTGATCGAACTCGACCGAGCCGTCGGGCAGATCGTCTCCACCCTCGAAGCGGAAAAATTGCTTAACGACACCCTCATCGTTTTCTCCAGCGATAACGGCGGCCCACGTCCCGGCGTCGTCACCGACAACACCCCTCTCCGCGCCGGCAAGGCCACGCTCTATGAGGGTGGTGTCCGCGTCGCCGCCTTCGCCACGTGGCCCGGCCGCATCCCTGCCGGCTCCCGCGTCCGTGCCCCGCTGCACATGGTCGACTGGTTTCCGACCTTCCTCGGCCTCGCCGGCGCCCCGCTCGCGCAGAAACTCCCCCTCGACGGTCGCGATATCCTCGCCTGCCTCACCGCCGGCGCGCCCTCGCCGCACGACGTGATTGTGCTCAACACCACGCCCACCTCCGGCGCCATCCGTGACGCCCGCTGGAAGCTCGTCCGCAACGGCCAGATCGCCGACGCCGACGAGGAGGGTGCCCCCGCCGGCAACGCCGCGAAAAAGAACAAAGGGGCGAAAAAAGCTGCGGACGATAGCGCCTCCGCTGGCGACCGTTTCGAACTCTTCGATCTCGAAGCCGACCTCGCCGAAAAGACCAATCTCGCGTCCGCTCATCCCGACATCGTCGCCCGCCTCCGCGCGCGGCTGGACGAGTTCGCCACCGCCGCCGTCACGCCCCTAGCCAAGTCCGGCGACACCCGCGGCACCGCGCCGAAAGTTTGGGGCGAGCCCTGATCGTCACCAGCTCCTCCTGGCACTCGCCCGGTCCCTGTGCGCCCATTCTTCGTCGCTTTCCTCCTCGCTCTCGTTCCGCTCCGCGCCTCCGACGCCACCCCCGCGCCCACCTTTACCAACCCGATCGCCGACGGCGCCGACCCCTGGGTGATTCGCCACGGCGGAGCCTACCTCTGGTGCGCCACCACCGGCGGTCGCACCGTTAACGTCCACCGCAGCGACCGCCTCACCGCCCTGGGCGAGAAAGCGCCCGTCTGGCGTGCGCCCGACACCGGCCCTCACTCGCGCCAACTCTGGGCGCCAGAACTTCACCTTCTCGACGACCACTGGTTCATCTACGTCGCCGCCTCCGACGGCCAAAACGAGAATCACCGCATGATCGTCCTCGCCGCGACGACGCCCGATCCCCTCGGCCCTTACGAATTCAAGGCCGAACTCTACACCGGTGACCACCTCGCCACGCGCGCGGACAACCGCTGGGCCATCGACGCCACCATTCTCGAGCACCGCGGCCAACGCTACCTCCTCTGGTCCGGCTGGCCCGACGAGCGCGACGAGCAATTCCTCTATATCGCCACGCTTTCCAATCCTTGGACCGTCTCCAGCAACCGCGTCCGCCTTTCCTCCAATAGCGACTATCTCTGGGAACGCGTCAGCGAGAAGCCGACCGGCCGCGGTCTCCACGAGGCCCCGCAAGTCCTCGCCCATAACGGCCGGATCTTCGTGACCTACTCGTGCAGCGGCTCCTGGCAGGCCACCTACAAACTCGGCCTCCTCGCTCTCGCGCCCGACGGCGATCCGCTGAATCCTGCCGCCTGGACGAAGAGCGCGCAGCCCGTTTTCCAGAGCGACGCCCATACGTTCGGCGTGGGCCACAACTGCTTCGCGCATTCTCCCGACGGCCGCGAGTCGTGGCTAATTTACCACGCCAAAAAGGACCGCACCGAAGGCTGGCCCCGCACCATCCGCGCCCAACCCTTCACGTGGCGCCCCGATGGCACGCCCAACTTCGGCGCTCCCGTCCCCGCCGGCACTCCCCTCCCCATCCCTTCCGTCCGCAGACCGCTCTAGGCGCCAGATGCGGTCGGCAATCGGCCGGCGCCGGTCCGGGGCAAAAGGATTTGCACCGTCACGCCCCGCTCCGGATCGTTGCGCCGGAGCCGGAACTCTCCGCCGTTCAGCCGCGCGTAGCTTCGCGCCAACGCCAGCCCCATGCCGAGGCCCTGCTGCTCGAAATGGTCGCGCTCGAATTGCCGCATCACGCTTACGCGCGCGAACTCTTCGTCCGACATCCCGCGGCCCTCGTCCCGCACAGAAATTTCGCAAGCACCACCTTGCTCCCGCACCGTCAGCACGACTGGCGTGCCGGGCAGCGAAAACTTCAGCGCATTGTCCACCAAGTGCAGCACCACCCGCGGCAATCCCTCGCCCAATCCCTCGATCTCTTCCGTCGCCACCTCCATCTTGAGATCATCCCCTCGCCCAAATTCCGCGGCCCGGAGACTGCAGTGCTGTAAAATCTCTGCGGTGATAAACGCAGTCTTCCGCCGTTCTCCTCCCGCGGTGGAGTGCAACGCCGCCACCTTCGTTTCGAGCGAACACCACAGGGTAAAATCCTCCGCGATCCGCAGCAGGCGCTGGCCCGAGCGCTGGAGATTCCGGCCGAACTCCAGCAACTCCTCCGGCGTCAAGGTCTCGCCCGCCTGCCCCGTGCTGACCAGCAACTCCGCATAGCCGATCACCCCGGTTAGCGGCGTGCGCAGCTCATGCGGTAGCACCTGCGTCAGGAATCGTTGCTGCTGCTTCACCGCCTCCAGCACCACACCCCCGCGCTCCAATCGCATGGCGATCGTGCTCAGCAGATCGCGCGGTAAATAGGGCTTCGTCACATAGTCGTCCGCCCCCAGCGACATCCCCATCCGCTGATCGGCCGTCTCCGCCTTGGCCGACATGATAATGAACGGCGTGGCCGTAAACTCCGGGTCGCGCCGCACGCGCTGCAAAAATTCGAAGCCATCGCAACGCGGCATACGCACGTCGCTGAGAATCACATCGGGCTGGACACTCGGCAGCGCTTCCCACGCGGCTTGTCCATCCGTCACTGACACAACATGGTAGCCGGCCGTGTGGAGGGTTTCCTCGGCGATGGTGCGCACGAGATCGTCATCCTCGGCAATGAGGACGGTGCACTTGGGGGTAGGGTTGGGGGTCATGGCGAGGGACGGGGTTTGGCGAACGGCAAAATCGTCCCGGCTGCCCGTTGCCCCTCGGACGCTGGCGTTTCAGTTGAATACGCCGTCGGAAACGCCAGCCGGAATGTCGTCCCGACCTCGAGCGCACTTTCGCACGCGATGGTGCCGTGATGGTAGTCCACCACCCTTCGCACAATGGTGAGCCCCAGCCCGGTGCCGGAGACGGTCCCGACATTGCGAGCGCGGTAGAACGGACGAAACAGTTTCCCCTGATCCTCCGGCGGAATGCCCCGCCCCCGGTCCGCCACCGTAAGGGTCCAGCATCCCTCGGCTAGCCCAACCATGACCACGACATCCGTGTGCACATTCGAATATTTCAGACTATTCGACACCAAATTCTCCAGCGCCGACCGGAGGTGCGAGCTATTGATGCGGGCGAGGAACCCCGCCGGCAGGGTGGTCGTCAGTTTTATCCGTGGACGTTCCTGCGGCTGATTCAGCCGTCCTACCATTTCGGCAAAAAACTGTGCCAACTCGGTCGGCTCCTGCCCGCTTTCCGGGCTCAGGTGGTCGAGCCGGTTCAGCAGCAGCACTTGGTCGACCAACTCCTTCAGCGTGTCCTGCGCCCGCTGCTGCATCGCGAGCAATCGCTTCGCATCGGCCGCCAGATCCCCTTCGGCCGCCGCGAATTTTTTCTCCAACAAATAGTGCACGCCCTGGATCGCCGTCAGCGGCGTGCGAAATTCGTGCGACACCATCGAGATAAACTCCCGCTGCATCACGGCATATTCCTCGCGCTGCTTGGCAGTCTCGGTCGCGGCCTGTTCCAGTTGCCGCCGCTGCGTCACATCGTTGATCAACGTGCAGACGTGGGTCACTTCCCCCGAGGCGATCCGCAGCGGCAGCTTCTCGACGTCGAGGACCCAGTCCCGCTCGCCCCAATGGATCGGAAAATCGAATTGGACCCGCTCACCGGTTTCCGCCACCCGCTGATCCACCGCCGCCCAGTAGGCGAACACCTTTTCGTCCGAAAGACACACCGACATGTTTCTCCGCACGCCATTCTGACCTACTTCCATGTTCAGGAATGCCGAGGTCGCGGTGTTCACGAATTCATAATGGCCGGTCAGATTTCGAATCGTGACGGCCGTCGGCAGCGTGTTGAGAAACGTCCGGAACATCACCTCGCTCCGCTCCAGTCGTTCCCTCAGGTGCACTTTCGCCGAGACATCCTGACAATTGCAGACGATCCCTCCGCCCGGCAGCCGCGATAGCGTGAGTCCTTCATGAAACTCTGAGCCGTCTTTGCGCTTCGCCACCAATTGCCCCGTCCAATGCCCCTGCGCTTGCAGCAGCGGAAACACCGTCTCCTCGATATACCGGATGGTCGCCTCCCCGTAGAACACTTTCCACGAGCGGCCGATCAGCTCCGCCTCCGACTGGTAGCCAAACAACCGCAGGTGCTCGCGATTCAGATAGAGATAGTTCCCCTCCGCATCCGTCACGGCGAGTCCCTGGTGCGCGTGCTCGACCGCCTGCCGAAAAGCCAGTGGCCCGTCGGCTTTTCCGGTGGGCTGGGCTTCGGCCACGAATCCCACCACGACCGACCGACTATCGATTTCTCGGAGAATAATAGTGGCCCGCAGCGTTCGCCACACGCCGCCGGCTCCGCAGGCTCGAAACTCCCGCGTCAGCCGCCCCCGGGATTTCAAATCCTCCATCAATTCGCTCATCGATGCTTGGTCGTAAGGATCAAGCACTCGGCGCCACGCCCGCGGGTCGCGCAGCATTTCCTCCCGCGTGATCCCAAACAATTCCTCACCGATCCCTTCGACGTAGATGTTCCGCGCCGCCGCGACGTCATACACAAACGAGAACCTGCCATCTTCCCGCGCCAAGCAACCGAGCGCCGCAGCCACCAGGGTCCCGTCCCCCTGTCCGTTGCTCTCAGCCGGGCCGGCCGGCGTGGAGAATGAGGTGTTCATGGGTGATTGGTCCCTTTCGTTTCGCGCCGGTCCGTTGACGCCAACAGGCCCAGATTGTTCGCCGCTCTGATGAGGTCGATCTCGTCGGTCGCGCCGAGCCGTTCCATGATCCTCGCCCGGGCCTTGTAGACGCCGGAGACGGTGAGACCCAGCTCCTCACCGATTTCCTTCACGCGACACCGTTGGCCCAGACGTCGCAGCACGATCATATCGGACTCGCTCAAATCCTTCTGCGCCGTGCGCTGGCGCAGAGCTGTGTGCAGCGCCGCGCTGGCCTCGGCACTTAAGGGCACGTCGCCCCGCGCCACCGACCGCAACGACGCCAACAGTTCCTCGACGCTGGTAGCCTTGTCGATGAATGCAGACACCCCCAACGTGAACGCGGCGACCATCGACTCCGGCGACGCTAGACCGCTGTAGACGACGGTCTTCACGTCTCGCCCGGTCCGTCGCAGCGCGCCCAGAAACTCCAGCCCGCTGATTCCCGGCATCATCAAATCCACCAGCACAATTTCAGCCGGAACCTTCGCCAGCAATTCCAGCGCCTCGGCCCCATCCTTGGCCACGCCGACCACCTCGAAATCTCCGGTCCGGTCCAGCAGTTCGGACAGCACCATCGAAAACACCGGATGATCATCCACAATCACCAGCCGGATTCGCGGCTTACTTAGATCCTGAGGCTCAAATGCTGACAAAGATTTCATGGGAACGAGCACGATCGTGACCCCGCGCACGGAAATCACGACGCCGATCCCATCCAATTATTCCCCACCTAATTGAGTATAGTTGCTCTCTTCCTTTTTCCGTCCAGCCCGGTCCGATCCACGCGGCTCATCCGACTCCTGCCCGGTCTCCGTCGTCGCAGCCTCGTTCCCTACCCCGGCCGGAGGGCATCCAAGATGGAATCCCTCCTCATCCTCGTAACCCTCCGGACAACACACAAAGTACACGAGCATCACCATCAGCAGTGCGCCCCAAGCAGTGAGAATCCACACAGCGTCCAGCCAGACTGCGCCTTTCATGGGCGCACCTCCCGACGAGCTTCCGCTGGGGCCTGCGACCGCCGGACTGGCCACTGCGCTCGACTGCGCCGTAGCGCCCGCCCCGCGATCATCACCAGCGCAAACACCCCGAGAACCAGTCCGTAATGTTTCGCCTCGCCCGGCCCGGAGACCGCCAGAGGCGCGCCCATGAGCGCGGACGAGTTCAGCCACCAACCGACGGCGCCCCACCAGCCCACCCCACCGCCGATCCATCCAAGCTCGCGCGCCGCGCTCGAATCATTTTTCCGTCCGTTGGTGTTCATGGCCTCACCACAACAGGCACTAAAATCTCGCCAAGTTTCTCCGCCTCCAATTTTTCCCGGCCACACTAAGAGTTCTACTTAGTCGCCCCGCCCTGCAGTCCGCCCGTCAGGCGAATTGATCGCGCCCAGTATTTTCCGCGGCGCCTCGGGCACACTATCCCCTCCAACTTGTGGAAAACCGCCCCTCGTTGTCGGCGGCCAACCCCGCTAGTCGCGCTCGCACTGAACTAATTGCCGCACTGGTCCTTGGTGATCGCCTTCACCCGCCGGGCGGAGACGTCCCGCCCTTACAGCTCCATCAAAGCTGCGACCATGACCTTCTCGCTGCGCCGATATCGGGTAAACAGCTTTACGAGGAACCGGCTCTGCGGGTCCTGCGACAACCGCCGTTCCACTTTGCCGACGCGTGTCACTGGTGTCCGCGCACAATGGCCACTTCGGTAACCGAGCCGTCCACTCGACCGCTCTTTTTGCCGGCACGCAGCGCTTCGTCCATCTCCGCTTACAGCACCACCCGCAGCAGCGGTTGCAGCACGCGCTTCATTGCGTCGTCTTCGGCCTGCATCCACATCAGGTTTTGGTCCGCTACTTGGATCGACTCATCGTTCCGCTTTGGGCCGGTCCTGGCATTCCTTACTTTGGTGGTTTTCGGTTTCGGCACCTCACCACCTACCATGATCCGCCTTTTTGCTGAACATTCCAGACACTACCTGAAAGAGAGGAGCGACCGGAAGAAATCTGGAGTGAAATACCAGCTGGATACACGCGAAGGCCATCGCGATTTCCCGCCGAATTCCCGCCGATGCGGACGCGCAAAACCCGAACCGATGCTGCCTTTGCAAACCAACGCGAATTTGAGCTTAGCGTATGAGGGGCACCATTTTGTTACGTGACCCCTATCTGGTCAAATTCCGGCGACATTACGCTTGCCGCCCGTTTCAATCGTGGAGTTTTCACTGCTCCCCAACCATCGCTGTGAAAAATATGATCACTCTAGGGAATCTGGCGGCGCTCATGAAAACAGGCCTGCATCGTGCCATTTTCGTCAGCACAATCTTGTTGTTCCCGCTCCAAATTGCGGCTCAAACCACCGTGACCCTGTCAGGTGGCGATGCAGGGCAGGGCCTGACGCTGGATCCGGCCAAGGTGTTGTTTGCTTACAGCTTGAATGCGACAGGCAGCACCACTGTGCAGGGTGTAACCTTTGTGCCTCTCACGCTCGGCTCTCTCTTCACAACGACGTTGGACCCTTTTGCTGCCAGTCAGAATTCGGCCAACGATAACGCCCTGCGCGCTCTGCTGCAGGGGGTAACGTGGGACCAAGGCGGCGGCTCGCCGATTCAAACAACGTTTTCCGGACTAGTGCCGCACGGCCAATATCAACTCAATGTTCTGCAATGGTCGGCCCAATACGCTACGCGCGAGCAGGCGATCGTGGTAAATGGTTCGCTCGTGGCGATCACGACGGTCACCCTAGGTTCCGAGACGGCGCAAAACACTTATTTCAACACCTACGCTAACGCCTCGGGACAAATCGACTTCCTGATGAAACAATCCGACTTCTACGGTGGCGCGGGCCATCAAGACGGAGTGATCGTGAACGCGCTTGTGCTCTCCAGTGTCAACGCAGTCCCCGAGCCATCGACCTACGCGGCAATATTTGGCGCGGTCGTGCTCGGCTTCGCGGCCTACAAACGGCGGCGCGCGGCTTGAGTTGACGAGACGGTTTCCGCTCCCAGTCACCGCCCCAATTTCTCTTAAATCGCGGTCTGCATTGGCGAACTGCGAACAAGTATAGCTAGTAACAACGGTCAGCCGCGAGGGGTGCGCCAATTGATGACAAACTCATCGAGTGACGCCGTTGGGCGGATTGGCTCGTTCGAGCGAGGTTTAAGTCGAGCCGGCAGCCGAGCGCCGGGATTACCAATGACCACCCGATCCGAACCGCAGTGTCGCGCCGCCACGGGTGCGCCCGAGCGCCGGGCTCGCCGGCTGGCACATTCAATGCCGCATCAATCGCACCAGCGCTGCCAGATCGTGCGGTAGTGATTTTCCATTTCGCGGGTGAAGCCCGTATTGTCCATCAAGGGAGAATTCCTGATCTCTCCGCGCAGGCCCTCGCGGATCTTCGCCAGTTGGGCCGGGTCCGCGGCCAGACGCTGTGCGATCGTCAGGTAATCTTCCGCCGAATCGGCCACCCATTCGGGACGGCCCAGCGTGGACAGAATACTCCGACCGCCCCGGCTCGCCGTGCGCTCACCGGCCAGCGTGATCACCGGCACACCCATCCACAAGGCATCGAACGTCGTGGTGCCACCCGCAAACGGCGAGGGGTCGAGCGCAATGTCGATCCGACCGTAAGTCGCCATATAGGATGGGCCGTCTTGGTAGCCTATGAGGGTGACTCGCTCGGGCGGGAGCCCGTGGCTGGCCAAAAATTCGAGCAGGCCTTCTCGGGCGCGCGACTCCTTGATGTGCAGTAGCAACCGCGCGCCGGGGACCGATGCGACCAACCTGGCCCAGAGGATACGGGTGCCTTCGTTAACCTTCACGAAGTTGTTGAGGCTGCCAAAGGTGACAAATCCGGAGGCGACGCAGGGCGGCGATTGCACCTCGGCGATGCTGGTGCGAACCGGGGGCTGGAAAGTCCACCAGCAACGGGAAAGCCGCAAAGGTTTCTCAGAAAACGGCGATTCCGGCCCACCCGGAGGATCAAGGTAAACATCCGTGAGCCGGTAATCCATCGTCGCTTGGCCCGTGGTGCCGACGTAGGCCAGATAGGAGACCTGCAGCGGAGCCGGTTTCCGCGCAAACAAGCCGGGCCGGCAGTCGCGTGAGTGCATGGTCAAGTCGACCAAGATGTCGATACCGTCGGCTCGGATCTGCTGCGCCAGAGCAGCGTCGGTCAGATGGTGGCACTCGCGCCAGAGATCGACATGCCGGGCACATTCTTCGGTAAAACCGTCCTTCAGGTAGCGGGAAGAGTAGGCGACGACCTCGAAATGGGCGCGATCGTGGTGCTGCAGGATGGGCAACATGAAACGAGCGACAGGATGCATCCAAAAATCGGGAGAGACGTAGCCGATCCGCAGACGCTTGTTAGGATCGCGGGTATTCGTGAAGGGGATGTGCTCGGCCATTGCGCCGAATTTTTCCCGGCAAATCCTGTGGTGCTCGGCAGCAATCTCTGCGTCGGAAAGACTGGGACTGTAGTTGATGGCAAAGAGGTAGTTGGGCACGAAGTCGCGCTCATCCTGCCCAAAGTCGATGCCCTTCTTATAGCTGGCGATCGCAAGATCGATTTTGCCCTGATCGAAAAAGGCGTTCCCGAGATTGGAGTGGGCGGCAGCGAAGTCGGGCTTGAGGCGGATGGCCTCCAGCATCGACTGCTCGGCGAGATCGGGGAACTTCGCCTCGCGCTGCAGATTGCCGAGGTTGGCATAGGCCTCATGGTAGTCGGGCCGCGACTGGATAGCCCGCTGGAAGGCCTGCAGGCCTTCGTCGTGACGGCGCAGCGTGAGCAAGATGTTGCCGAGATTGTTCAGCGCCTCGGGAAAATTCGGACGGAGTTCGACGGCCCGGCGCAGGAGGCTGGCGGCCTCGTCAAAACGCCCCACCTGATTGAGGAAGTTTCCCATGGCGAACAGGGATTGCGGTTCGTTGGGATCGATCTTCAGGGAGCGGTTCAACCACGCGAGGGCTTGTTCATGGTTACCCGCTTCGAGTTCAATTTGGCCGAGGTTGTTGCAAGCCTCCGCAAACGCGGGGTCTTGGGCCAGCGCGGCGTGGAAAGCCTGCGTCGCAGCAGACTCCAACTTCAATGCCTTAAGCGCCAGGCCCAGATTATTGTAGGCCTCCGGGAACCGAGGCTGGAGCGAAATCGCCCGCTCCAGAGCCTGTCGCGACTCCGCCCAAAGCTTCCGGCGACCGAGCGCATCCGCCTTGTGAAACCACCCGCCGGCCGAGTGAGGATCCAGCGCCAGCACACGCTCAGCAGCCTCCATGGCCTCATCAATTTTGTTCAATTGCAGACTCGCGGCGGCGATGCCGTTCCACGCTTCGGTAAACGGCGGCCTGAGTGCGGCCGCCCGGCGGAAAGCGTCGCTCGCCCGCTGCCATTGGCCCAGGAGCCTATACAGGTGCCCCAAGTTGTAGGGGGCAACGGGATCGTTGGGGTCGAGCTGGATCGCCGTCTGGTAGGCCGCCTCCGCTTCCTGCGGCTTGCCAAGATCTTTGAGGGTGTTGCCCAGATTGACGTGGAAAAAGGCCTGGCGCGGATCGAGTGCGATCGACGACCGCATGCGCTGTAGCGCCAATTCCAGATTTCCCGACTGCTGCTCGAGCATGCCCAAGTAGTGCAGGGCCGCCGCATGCTGGGGCTGTGCAGCCAAGATCGCCTCGTATCCGCGACGCGCCTCCGCCAATCGCCCCTGCTGATGCAGGCTCATAATGCCGGTAATATCAATTGAAGCAGCCATGGTTAAGAAATGCCGAACAGCCTGAAATGATCCGGATCGGGTGCCCCCTTGAAGGCGATGAGGTTGATTTCGAGGTCGGCGACCCTGGCAAAGTTGGGCGAAAAACCGGCCCGCTCGACGGCGCGGGTGAGCGACTGATCGCTGAAACCGGTCTTGTGGGCAAAGAAGTCGACCCCGCTGGTCTCGATCTGACGGCCCAGCCCATAAATCACATCGATCGGAGCGATGGGGCCGGCCGGGGAAACGTAAAGCGTTTCCTCCAAGTCGATTTTACCCTGCACCACCCGGCGCATCAGCTCGGTGAGATCGGGAACGCGAATCTGAGCGAAGCCACCCGGCTTCAGCACGTGGAAGAAGCCGCCCAGAACCTTGGGCACGTCGTGGCGAAAATAATGCTCCAAGTTGTGCGAGCAGTAGATGGCATCGAACTGGGCGGCGGCCAGCTCGCCAAGCTGCCGGCCATCGAGCACGATGTCGGGTGCACCTTGGGGATCGATATCGAGCAGCACATGCTCAAACGCGGCGTATTCGAGCGGCAGTTGGATCGACTTCGAACCGCCACCGACGTTCAAGAGACGTTTCATGAAAAATAAACGATGTAGTCAGTCCGATCAGGGCAAGGCGGTTTGCATGCGCCCACCGAGCAGAGCCCCGCGGGCGTGGGCTGTGGGGCTACGCAACAATCACCGCAGTGGCGTATTACATCTCGCGGCGCTCTACCACCGCTGGACGTGGCCTCACAAGAAATCATAATCCAAGAATTATCGCCCAAGAATCACTTCAATCCACCGTGCGGAGGGAGACAGAGGTTTTGTGCCCGCGCTCGTCGAGGCCAGTGACGATGAAGGAGTGGGTGCTGCCCTGCTCTCGTTCGATCGCGATCACGATCTTTAAGCGCACATCGGTGGTCAAAAGCGGCCCGCCGGTCACCAATGCTTGGAAGAGAAGGTATTTGGTGACGACCATCAGCGGGCGCTTTCGAGGGGGTTTAGGATTACGGGAGCTCGTAGATTTCGACGAGGGCGGTGCCGGTGCTCGCACCATCGGCTGAGGAGACCTGGCCGGTGTAGGCGCCGGGCATCAGCGTGAGGATCAGCGCGGCGTCTTTACTGCCGTTGGCGAGAGCGAAGGCGCCCGTGTCGCGGGCGGCCTGTGCTGTCGCGGTGGCATCAGCCGGGACCGCGCTCCAGTTGTCGTTCTCCCCTACGAGTTCACTTCCGCGGTAAACCCGCAGGCGCGGATCTGCGAGCGTGCCCGTGAGCCCGAAGGCCGCGAGGCCGGGGCCGATGCCGCGGACCAGCACTTTCTTCGGCGAGTTGCCCGTGATGATGAAGCCGCCGATCAGGACGTTTTCCCCGATGCCGGCTTCGCCGCGGGTCGAGATATTCACGAGGCGTTGGTAGTCCGCATTCGGGTTCAGACTCGCGTCGTAGATCTCGGCGAGGGCGACACCCGAGCCATCGACTTCGGCCACTTGCATCGTGTAGGCCCCAGGGGCGAGGGTCGTGAGGAGCGCAGCGTCTTTGGTCCCGGCCGCGAGCCCGAAGGCTCCGACCTGTCCCATCGCGGCAATCGTCTCAGCCCCGCTCCAGTCATCGTTCTGCGCGATCACCTTGCCGGTGGCGTCGAAGAGCTGCAGACGCGGATTGGCCAGGGCTCCGGTTACCCCGAAGCCGGTGAGCGTCGGGCCGACGGCGCGGAGCAAGACCCGTTTCGGGGTCGTGCCTCCGACTACAAAGCCCGTGATCAGGGTGCGTCCGGATCCCACCTGCACGCGGGACGAGAGGTTGATCAGGCGATCGGTGCGGGTCGTCGTCGTCGCGACGCCGGCGAAGTTCGTATCAACCTTGCCGGGCAGACTAATCGTGCCGCTCACCGTCGTGGTGGGGGCATCGACACTGCCGCGGATTGTGGCCGCACCGGCGCTCGTCTGCGTTTGCAGGTTAAAGCTGCCGTTCGAGCCAAGCGTGGCCAGGCCGCCGGTCGTGACGTCCGGCGTGGTCGCGAGGACGAGCACTTGGTTGTTCGTGCCCACGACCGAGTAGGTCGACCCGCCGGCGGTCGCGAGGTTGTTCGATTGGTAAAAGCCCGCTGCGTTGGCCGAGACTCCGGTCACGGGTAATACAGCCGCACTAAAGGCGAGGCCGATGGGTTCGATCACTCCCTGCAGGCGACCGTTCACCAGCGAGCCACGGATCGTCAGGGTCACCGGAGCGGCGGCCACCGCTGGCGTTCCATTCGGCGTCGGGGCCGGCGCGGCTTCACTCGGGACCACATAGGTGATTGTAAAGGTGCCGTCCGGGTTAAGGGTAAAGTCGAAGGCCGAGTTCACGCCCACCGACGGCGCCACGACGAGCAACGAGCCCTTGCTCGAGTTCGGCGGCAACGCGGCGGCGACATCGCCCGCCTTCGTCGTGCTGCCGGTCGTTGTGACCGTGCCAAAGTAGACATTGGTCTTGGCCGCTGTAACGCTAAACGTGACCGTGATATCCGGCGCCGCATTGTAGATCGAGTTGCCCGCTTGGGAGGCTCGGACCACCACAGTGCCGGCGATACCCGTCAGCGTGACGGTTTCACCTGCCAGTAGCGCAGGTCCGCTGATGATCGTGAAACCGACCGGCAGACCGCTGCTCGACGTTGCACTCAAGGCAAATGTCCCGCTGTTGCTCAAGCGGTCCGCTGGGGCGGTAAACGCAATCGTCTGCGCCAGTTTGCCCGTCGAGGTGATGGTCGTTGTGGCTGTGGCCGGGGCGTAGTTTTCATTGCCCGCCTGGGTCGCCGTCACCGTCGCCGTGCCCGGCGCTGTGAAGGAGAGTTGGCCGCCGGCGAGCGTGGCTGGACCCGTGACGGCGATGGTCGCCGGGAGCTTGCTGCTCGCACTCGCACTCACGGCGACCGGCGTCCCGAGGGTCGCGGTCGTCGGCGCGTTCAGGGTCACCGTCTGCGTCGCCTTCGCGATCACGAGCGTCTCTGTCGCACTGCCGCTATAGTTTTGGTCCGTCACGTTGACCGATACCAAGTAGCTGCCGGCGTTGGTCGGCGCGGAGCCGTCGTTCAGATTCGCATAGACGATCGAAGCCGAAACCGCGGGACTCACCGTGATCGTCGCCGTCTTCGGCTGGCCATCATAGATGTGCGCCAGATTCGAGATCGCGACCGTCGCTTGGGCCGGCAGGATGCTCGCGTTCGCGATCGGCTGCGTGAGGGAATAGTTCGCTCCGTCGGCGCCGCCGAGTGTCAGTCCGGTAATCGAGACCACCTTGCTGATGCCGGCATTGGCATCCGGGAAGGTGCCCGTCGCAGCGCCGGACAGGAGGCTCACGGCATCCGGGCTGATGACGCCCACCAACGAGGCAACGCCAAACGACAACGACGCTGTCCGGTTCTTATCGTAGCTCTTCGTCGCGGCCGACACTCCGACTACCGAGAGGGCCTTCGCCGTGACGTCCGCCGTCGTCGTCGGCTGGGTGAGCGTGTAGTTGCCCGCATCGGCGCCACTGAGCGTGAGGCCGG
>CANGHW010000129.1 GCA_947453695.1 Opitutia bacterium | reverse complement strand
GGCGAGAGCAGCCCGGTCCCGGCGCGCAACCCACGCGTCGGCACGAGCAACTGTCCGCCGGCCGCGACCAGCGCCGCCTGCGCCCGCAGGATTTCCTGGGCAGCCGGCGCGGAGATCACCGGTCCGCAAAACGGCTCCGGCCGCAGCGTGAAGGGCCCCACCCGCACGGCCTCGATCTGCCGCACCAGCTCTGCGAGGAACGCATCGCCCTCGGCCCCGGCAGGCACGATCAGCCGCCGGGCGCAGGTGCAGCGCTGGCCGGCCGTCGCGAAGGCCGACTGCACGACGAGATGTGCCGCCGCGCGCCGGTCGGCCGGTGACCAAACAACCAGCGGGTTATTGCCGCCCAGCTCGAGCGCGAGGATGCGACCGGGCGTGCGCGCAAAGAGCTCCGCCAGCCATTCCCCCGCGCGGCTGCTGCCCGTGAAAAAGAGTCCATCAATCCCCGGGTGCTGCGCGAGCGCGGCGCCGGTGACGCGTCCGCCCTGGACGATGGTGAGCACACCCTCCGGCAAGCCCGCGTCGCGCCACGTCGCGCCCGTCAATTCGGCGACGAGGGGCGCATACTCGCTCGGCTTGAAGACCACCGCGTTGCCCGCGAGGAGCGCCGGCACGATGTGACCATTGGGCAGGTGCCCGGGAAAGTTGAAGGGACCAAACACCGCCACGACCCCGTGGGGGCGGAAGCGCGTCACCGCTGGTCCGCCGGTAAACGTGGCGCAGCGCTGGGCGTGCGCGCGGACCGCCAGCTCCACCTTGGCCACCATCGTCTTCACCTCGCCGAGCGCCTCCCACGCGGGTTTTCCGACTTCGCGCGAAATCGCCTCCGCGAGGAGCGTCTGGCGCGCTTCCAAGGTCGCCGCGAACGCCCGCAACCGCGCCTCGCGCTCGGCGAGCGGGGTGCGCGACCACGGGCCAAAGGCCGCCCGCGCGCGCGCCACCGCGCTGGCAACCTCGGCGGGGGTTGCCGCGGCCGTCGTCCAAACGACTTCGCCGGTGGCCGGATCGTGGGAGGAGAACGCCGTCATGCGAGGGGAGAGAACGTCACAGGATCACCGATGCGCACCTCGAGCGCCGCGGCCTCCTGCGCCGTGATCGCCACGCCATCCCGCACCCGCTCGACCGCGCCGAGGCAGGCGCGGAAATCGAGCCGCCCATTGGCCAGCAGGTGCCCGCGCTCGGCCGGCGGCTCGCCGCGAATTTCCCGGACCACGGCGGTCTGCGCCAGCCGCACGGTGCGCAGGCTGGCGACGTCCGCGCGGACGAGCGGGCCCGCATCAAAAATATCCACCTCGTCGGTCGCGCTGAAGCCCTCGGCGCGCAACAGCGCCAGCGCCGGCTCGGTGTCGTGATGCACCCGACCGATCACCGCCTGCACTTCCGGCGGCAGCAGCGGAATGTAGATCGGATGGTCGGGCATGAGGTCCGCAATAAATTCCTTTTCCCCAAGTCCGCTGAGCACATCGGCCCGGTAGAAATCAAATTCGAAGAAGGGCCGGCCGACCGCCTCCCAAAACGGCGAGCGGCCGGTTTGGTCGACGTAGCCGCGCAGCTCCGCGATCAGCATCTCGGTGAACCGACGGCGAAACGCGCCGATGAAGTGGAACCGCGCAATCGAGAGGAGCCGGCCATGGCCGTCGCGCCGCCGGTCGGCGCGCAGAAAAAGCGAGCACACCTCGCTGGGGCCGCGGTGCGCCTCCTTCAGGTGCAGGGTGGCGATCTCCTTCTCGATGCGGAGTGGTCGGTGGACGTAGCGCTCCCGGCGGATTTCGTAGCTGTAGAACGGTTCGAATCCGCCGACCCGCGACGCGATGCCGCTCGTGCCCACCACGTCGCCCGTCGTCGTGTCTTCCAGCACGAAGAGATAGTATTCCCCGCCGGGCTTGCGCACGCGCGGGCTAAAGGCGCGGAGCGACTCATGGATGCGATCGTCGAGAAACTCTCCGTCGGGCGGCAGCGTGGTCAGGCCGCCGCCCGTCGCACCGGCGAGGGCGATCAGCGCACCGAGATCGGACTCACGAACCGGCCGGACCACATGCATGGGGATCGCCTCCGGCTCAGCAGCCCACATCACCCGCCGCATAGCGGGTGAGGAACAAGGCCGCGATCTGGGCCCGGCTCGCCAGGCTCGCGATCACGACGTTTTCGCGATCGCTGTGCAGCGCATCACCGAGCGGGCCGACGCCGTCGAGATTGGGCAGACCGGCGGCGAAGAGCAGATTCCCATCCGAACCACCGCCGCTGTGCACCCAGCCGGGAGGCGTTTGCCCGAGATCGCGCGCCGCTTGTTGCCAGGCGGCAAACGCCGCTTCCTCCGCGGGACCGCACTCTTTCGGCGGACGGTTGAAACTCCCCGCGATTTCCAGTGAGAACCCTTCGCGGGCATTGATCGGCTCGGTGAGTGCCCGCAGCCGCGCCATCAACGGCGCCCGATCCGCAATGCGCGTGATCCGCACGTCGAGCTCGGATTGCGCGAAGTCGGGCACGACATTCGTGGCCGCGCTACCGCCGCGAATATTGCCGATGTTCACGAGCACGCCGGGCAGTTCCGCCGGGAGCTTGGCCGCGGCGAGCAGAAACTCCGCGAGCGCGAGGATGGCGTTGCGTCCGGGGCTGGGGACCTGCGCGGCATGCGCGGCCCGGCCGCGACAGGTGGCGGTGAAACTGCCCGTGCCCATCCGCGAGCGCACGAGATCGCCGGTCGGACGCGCGGGCTCAAACACGAGGGCGAAGGAGTGACGCGTCGCCGCCTCGATGAAGAGCGGTGCACTGCCGTGCGAGCCGGTTTCCTCATCGGGTGTCACCAGAATCTCCCACCCGAGAGCGCTCGCACCGGGCGTCTGCTCAAAAGCCTGGAGCGCGGCGAGCATCACGACCAAGCCACCCTTCATGTCGGCGACGCCGGGACCGCGCAGCGTGTGCGCATCCGGCCGCGAGCAGGTTTGAAAGGGATCGGCCGCTTCGTAGACGGTGTCGTAGTGGCCGTTGAGCAAGATCTGGCGCGGCGCGGACGGCCGCAGGCGCACGCGCAGGGCGCGGGCCGACGTGCCCTCGAGCGCCGGCTCCTCAATCAACGCCGCGGGAAACGCCCGCGAAAACTCGGCCCGCAGCGCCCCGCGCATGCGCTCCAGGCCCGCGAGGTGACCGGAGCCGGAATTGATGTGCGCCCAGGACTCGAGCATCGCGGTGAGTTCACCCGTGCGCGTGGGCAGCGCGGCGATGGCCGCCGGGACGGAGAGAGCGTTGCTCATTTTTTCCCCTCCTGCGTCGGCGTCGGCTCATCGACCAGTTTCCCCTCGGCCGTGGCGATCACGCGCCGTGCGACCGGGCGCTCCACGTGGCGGGTGGCGAGATTGAACGCACTCTGCGGACCGAGCCCGATGACCTCCACGCCCCGCGTGACGAGCGGCTTACCAGTCGCCAGCACCTCCGGCGCCGCACCGGGCACCACCAGCCATGCACAGCCGTTCTTCTCGGTGAACACCTTGGCCGTCGCGTCGGGCTCCACGCAGAGCGCGGTGGCTTCGTCGATCCCGAGGCCAATGAGGCGGGCGGACTTTTCCTCCGCGCCGAGCCGGGCCAGAAACGCCACGAGCCGGCCGAGCCGCTGGCGGGCCATGAAATGGGAATCCGTGAGCACGCCCACGAGCGGCGGCGCGGCGATGAAGTCCCGCCCCAAGGTTACTTTTTTGTCGAACGGGTCCGACAGGGCGGCTGCGCTGGTGATCGAATCTTCGAGCGCCGAGAAGTAATACTGGCCGAGCACCGCCAGACCGGCGCTGGTGCCACCGAGCGGCTTGCCGGCGCGGAGATGGGCGTTGAGGGCGGCGGCGACCGGCGTGTCCTTCCAATAGTTCACGTAGCGCGCCTGATCGCCCCCGGCGAGGAAGATGCCATCGGCGCGGGCGATGATGTCCAAGACCCGCGGATCGCGGGCGGCGGTGGCGTCGTTGAAGCGGATGCTCTCCACCGAGTCGACGCCCCCAATCTTGTTGAAGATATAGTCATTGTAGCCGTCCGCCCCGGAGGCGCGCAGCACCACGATGTCGCCGCCCCCGGCACACGCCACGAACCACTGCCACGCGGCCGCCACATCCCCGCCACCGCCGGACAGCAGCAGGCCCGGCCGCGTCTTCGCGGGCCGGGCATCGGCCGCATTACCCGTGAGCCAGTAGTCATAACTCGCGGCGGATAGAAACGTCGCGCAGCCGCAAAGCAGGGCGACGAAGACAGTGAGACGACGCATGGGTGGAGCTTCACGGGCCGCCCCCGCCGAGGCTAGGGCGAAGCAGGCGGCGGTGCGAGATTACCACTTTGGTGGTATCGGTTTTGGGGTGCGCGCCGCCCGTCCCGCAAACAGGGTCATCGCCGATGAAACGCCTCTTCGGATTCGGAATCGCCGCGCTGCTGTGCGCCGCGGGATGCACCAAGCGGGAAACACCGGTCTCCCTCGGCAATCGTGAACAGATTCTCTACCGGGGTAATACCGCCGAACCCGAGTCCCTCGATCCCTACCTCGTGCGCGGGGCCATGGAGTGGACGATCGTCGGCGGACTCTTCGAGGGGCTGGTGTCGCCGGACCTGGCGACGCTCGAACCCCGGCCGGGCGTGGCGGAGCGCTGGGAGGTGTCCGCCGACGGGCTCACCTACACCTTTCACCTCCGGGCCAATGCGCAGTGGAGCGACGGAACGCCCGTCACCGCGCGCGATTTCGAGTATGGTGCGCGCCGGCTCCTCGCTCCGCGTCTGGGGGCCTCGCATGCGGAGGCCAACTTGTTCTTCGTCCGCGGCGCCCGCGACTACCAGGCGGGCCGCACCAAGGATTTTGCCACCGTGGGCGTGAAAGCGCCGGATGACCGGACCGTCGTGTTTGAACTCGCGCGGCCGACGCCGTTCTTTCTCTCGGCCCTCTATCTCTTCTTCCCCGTGCCCCAGGCGACCGTGGAGAAATTTGCCGCCATGGATGACCGCGTGAACAACTGGATCCGCCCCGGCAATCTCGTCGGCAACGGACCGTTTCGCCTGAAAGCATGGCGCCAGAGCCAGGGTGTGATCATCGAGAGAAATCCGCGTTACTGGGATGCCGGGAAGGTGAGGCTGAAGGAGGTCCACTTTCTCCCGATCGAAAACACCGCCGCGGAAGAAAACGCCTTTCGCACCGGGCAACTCCACCTGACGGGACTCGTGCCCCTGAACAAGATCGAGGTCTATGAGAAGCAGCAACCCGAGGCGCTCAAGGTGGTGGATGACCGCGGCGTCTATTTCTACTCGCTGAATATCGCCAAGCCGCCCCTCAACGACCGGCGCGTGCGGATGGCGCTCGCGCTGGCGGTGGATCGCGAGCGGCTCACGAAGCAGGTCGTCAAAGGCGGCAAGGTGCCCGCGTGGAACTTCACGCCGGCCGGCATCGGCGGCTACACGGCTCACACGCGGCTCGCGTTTAATCCCGAGCGAGCCCGCGCCCTGCTCACGGAAGCGGGCTTTGCCGGCGGGACGAATTTCCCGCCCCTCGAGCTGCTCGTCGACGCGCGGGAGCATCACCGGATCATCGCCGAAGCGGTGCAGCAGATGTGGAAGCAGCACCTCGGCATCGCGGTCACTTTGCGCAACGAAGAGACGCAGGTGCTCAACACCTCCAAGCGCGCCATGGATTTTCAAATGGTGCGCGGCTCGTGGAATGCCACCACCTACCAGGACCCCTATTTCTTCCTCGGCGCCTGGCAAACCGGCGGACTCTACAACGAGGCGCGGTGGTCGAACGCGGAGTTTGACCGCATGATCGACGCCACGTGGACCGTCGACGCCGCCGCCCGCGAGAAGGCGTTTCAACGGGCCGAGGAGCTGTTCCTCGAAGACGTGCCCGCCATTCCGCTCTTCTTCTCCACGCAGACGATGCTCATGAGCCCGAGCGTGAAAGGCTGGCAACCGCGTCCGTTTGCCGATCGCCGCTTGAAAGAACTCTGGCTGGAGAAGTAACCGCCGCGACGAGCGGTGAGCGGGCACAAAAAACCCCGGGCCGTGCAGCCCGGGGTTGGATTTAAAACAAACGCGGACGGGCTGGCCGCCGTGGCCCGCTGACTACCAGTTCCAGCGAATACCGAAGTTGCCGCTCCAGTCGCTATATTCGCGGTAGTCGAGGCGAAGGCTTTCCTTCCCATTGTAGGCGCGCACCGGCGTGTTGAGCACGTTGGCAAACTCGGCGAACACGGTCCAGTGGCGGAGGAACTTGTAGCTGACCGTCAAATCGAGCGTGGTGCTCGGCGCCTGATAGCGGCTGAGCGCAAACGTCGTCGTATCGACGGAGAAAAAGGTCTCGGTCCGGTGCAACCACGAGGCGCGGAGGCGCAGGCCGGATTTATCGTAGAAGAGGCTCGCATTTACCGTGTGCGGAACCTGGTCGAACAGCGGCACCTTGGTCACGCCGGCGACCGGGAAGCCGAGATCAATTTCGGAATCCGTGTAGGTGTAGTTCACCCCCACCCCGAGCCCATCCAGCGGCGCGGGCAGGCGGGTGAACTGCTGCTCGAAGCCGAGCTCGATCCCCGACACCTTGGCGCTCTTGGCATTGCGCGGCCGGGTCTGCGTGTAGCCCAGCGTGGCGCCGGGAGTGGCGATCGTCGTGCGCTCGGTGTAGACATTGTTCTTCATGTCCTTGGCAAACACCCCGGCGCTCACGAAGCCCACGTTGTTCAAGTAATACTCGGCGCTGAGGTCGAAGTTGTAGGACTCCACCATCTTCAAATTGATGTCGCCGGAGGAGACGATCGCATCGAAGTCGTCGATCGTGCGCGACGGATTGAGCTGACTGAAGGAGGGACGCGCCAGACTGCGCGTGATCGAAGCACGATAGAGGAGACTCTTGGACGCATCGTAGCGCACGTGCACGCTGGGCAAAATCTGGGTCTTCTCGATCTTGCCGCTGACGGGTGTCGCCGAGGTGTAGTCGCCAAAGCTCGGCTCCACCGTGGCGTTGTAGCCGTCGATCTTATTGGTCGATTGCTCGAGGCGCACGCCGGCGAGTCCGCTGAGCGCGCCCCACGAAAATTGGCCCTGACCGTAGGCGGCGCTGATCGTCTCCTTGATCTTCGACGAGCCGGCGAGCGAACGGAAACGGTCATCCGCGCGGGTGGCCGGACTGAGCAGGCCGCGCGATTCGAGCGTGTCGGCCGCGGCACGGAGTTTAGCGGGATCGATGAAGAAACCGTAGGCGTAGCGGCCATCCACTTCACTCTTGGCGTCATAGTTCGCGAGAATGGATCCCGTCACGACATTGCCCGCGGCATCCGTATAGCCGGCCGGGGTAAAACGGCTGGTCGAAAAATAGAAGCGGGAGAGATTGGTCGTCTCGCGAGTGCGCTCGCTGGCCTTCACACCGAACTGCCACGAACCGCGGCCGCCGCCCAACTCCGCCGCGAGCTTCCCGTTCAACCCGCCAGTCCACGTCTCATCCGTGATGAAACGGGTGCCGCGATCAATGGATTGGAGCGAGAAATTCGCCGGTGCATTGCGATCGATGGCGCTGGAGAAATTCGGCGTCTTCGCGCCCGCGGCGATATCATACGAGGTGTTGCCGGTGGCGGTGCGGAACCGGGCATTGATATCCTTGGCGGCATCGCCGTCGAATTTACCGCGGTTGAAACCGACGAGGCCATTGAGCTCCAACGCGCCGAGCTGGTGCTTGGCGGAGCCGACCACATTCACATTGCGCTGATCCTCGTAGAAGTCGCGGACGTTGCGCTCCACCCGGTTGCCCGAGCGCGTGAAGGCGGTGAAGGTATCGTCGACCAGCGTCGGCGTGCCGACAAAGGAGCCGCCGCTGGTGTTGACGACCTGGCGCTGGCGACCGCGATTGGTGTCCCGGTCATTGTAGGCGAAGTCGAGGCGCACGCGCGTCTCGACCGCCGGACGCCATTCCCCGGTGGCCGTGAAGCCGACCGCCGTCACGTCATCGAAGAAATCCTGCAGGGCGAGCGACGTGGGCACAAAGCCGGTCTGCGCCGCGCCGGTGGCGGGCGTGAAGGTGCGCGAAATCCAGCCCTGCGTGCTCACCCGCTGTTTCACGAACGCCCGGTCGCGGAGGTTGGCGCCGAGACTGAGGCCCAACTTGCCGTCGCCAAACACCGTGCTGTAGCCCGCCGCGGACTCGATCAGGGGATTGTCGAAGGGGTAATTGTTATACTGGGAGAGCAGTTTGCTGTAGCCGATCACACCCTCGGCAAACGCCCAGGTGCCGGCGCGGTCAAAGGGACTGCGCGACTTGATCTCGACGGCGCCGCCAATCGAGTCGCCATCCTGGTCGGGGCGCAGCGCCTTGGTGACTTCGATCTGATCGGCACTCTTGGCGGAGACGACATCGAGCGGCACCGCGCGTGAGACGCCGTCAAAGTTGGTCACGCTGACGCGCATGCCGTTAATCGAGACGGCGTTGAAGTCGGCATTCATGCCGCGAACGGTGATGTAGCGGCCTTCGGAGCCGCCCGCGTCGCGATCGGTCTCGACGGTCACACCCGGCAGCCGCTTCACCGCATCCGCAATGGTCTTGTCGGGAAACTGGCCGTTGAGGTCGGCGGAGATGATACTGGTGAGGTTCTGGGCCGTGCGCTGCTGGTTGAGCGCCCGGGCCTGCCCGTCACGCGAGCCGGAGACCGTGAACGCATCCAACTGCACGGTGGCGGCGCCGAGGGCCGCGCTCACCGCCACGGTCTGGCCGGCGACGACCTTCACCTTCACCGCCAAAGACGGCAGACCGAGATAGGAGACGTTGAGCTCGTGGTCGCCGGCCGGCAGCGCGACGGAGAAATCACCGGTGCCGGAACTGACGGCCCGCACGTTGAGCGACGAGACCGTGACCTCGGCGCCCGCCAGCCCGGCCCGCGTCGCAGCATCGGTGACACGGCCGGCGACGAAGCCCTGATTGGGCTGCGCCAGGAGACCGAGGGGAGCCGTCAACGCCAGCAGACAGCCCAGCCAAAGCCGGCTGAAAAATGAAACGAGAGCAGAGGAGTGGTTCATGAGTGTAGTCAGATTCCGGTGAGACGACCGGCGTGCGCGGAAGCGCCAGCGAGGTCGCGGAAGGTAACAGCCAACCGCATGCCCCGTCCATACCACCAAGGTTGTAATTCCGACGCTGCCACGCATCCTGCCGCGCTGTCCCGTCGTCCGACGCCTCGACCCATTCGCCATGTCCCGCGCCGCCTCTCCTGAAATTTCCGCCGCGCTCAACGCCCGTCTCCATCGCCCGCTGCTGGCCCTGCACGCGGCGCTCGAAGTGGAGCCGCTGTGGCGGGCGGTGCGCGGCGTGATGCAGGCGGCCTTCGCACCGCATCGCGTGACGCTCTTTCTCGGTCACCTCGGGATGGGCGAGGCCCGCGTCGTGCTGACGGATCCGCCCATCGACCACCCGGAGGAATGGTATACGGCGCGCGGCAAACTGAATCCCTTTTCCCCGTTCATCGCGGCGCACCGCGGCGTGAAGTTCTACCGCTTCAGCGATGTGCTGCCCCCGCGGGCGGAGTGGACCCGCGGCGAATTCTACCGCCGCTTCGCCGAGCCCGAAGGCTGGGACAAAGGCGTGTCGGCCCTCTACTGGTCGCGCCGCGAGGTCACCGCGATGTTCAGCCTCTATCGCGCACCGCATCAGCCGGAGTTCAGCGACGCCGAACTCGCCACCCTGCATCACCTCTATCCCTTCGTGGGCACGGCCATCACCCGCGTGCAGCGGCTGCACACCGAGCGCCTCGCGCGCCGCGGTTTGGAGGAGTTCAACAAGAACATCCCGGTGGGCCTCGTCTTTCTCGACTGGGAACTGCGCGTCGAGTTTGCGAATCCCGAGGCGCACCGCCTGTGCGCGATCTGGAATTTTGGGCCGCAGGCGGCGCGGACCTACAATGCCCGCGACACGTTTGCCGTGCCCCCGGCCTTGCTCGCGGCCTGCCGCGCGCTGCGCGAGGGAGTGCTCGCGCGCAATCCGAAGCAACCGACCTCCCAGCCGGGTGACGTGGCGCACGTCGAGCCCGCCACGGCCAGCGGGCTGCGCGCGCAGATCACGGTGCTCAACAATCCGGCCAGCGCACTCGCCCAACCCCGCTTCATCGTGGTGCTCGACTCGCGTCCCGTCCCTTCGGCGCAACCCGCCGCCGTCTCGGCCGAAAAACTCAACCAACTGCGCGACCTCACTCCGCGCGAGCGCGAGATCGCCCTGCTCGTCTGCGAGGGCCACAGCAACGCGGAGCTCGCGCGCCGGCTCAGCAAGAGCGTGCTCACGATCAAGACGCAGCTGAACTCCGTCTTCCGCAAACTCAGCGTGAAGTCGCGCGCGCAGATGATGGCGCTGTTGCGTTAAACTCACGTGGACCGCCCGGCGTCGGAGCGCGGCCGCATTGACGCAGCTTCCTCTGGCCGTGAACGTGCGGCATGAAAACCACGCGGGGGAAAAAGGCCGGAGTCGTGCGGTGGGAGGAGCTGATCTTTCCGCTCCACGCGGCCACCGAGGTGGAAGAGCTCGGCCGCGCTGCCCTGCCGCTGTTGCGCGCGGCCTTTGCGCCCACGGCCCGGGCCACGCTATTTCTCGGGCACTTCGGCATGCGCGAGGCGCGCCGGGTGTTCACCGACCCACCGATCACCGGATCGACGGAGTGGTATAAGGAGCGCGGCCGGATCAATCCCTTTACACCCTACATCGGGGCGCACCGCCGCCTCACGCACTACCGGTTTCGCGACGTGGTGGGCCCGCACGAGGAGTTTAGCACCACGGAATTCTTCCGACGATTTGCGCAACCCGAGGGCTGGGCCGACGGTCTCTCGGGGCTTTTCTGGAAAGGGGATGAAGTGAAGGCCATGTTTAGCATCTATCGCGCGGCAGGCGGTCCGGAGTTTGGTCCGGCGGACGTGGAACGACTCAAAGCCATTCGCCCGCATCTGGAGACGGCAATTGATCGGGTGCAGCTACTGCACACGGAACGGCTCTACCGAAAGGTGCTCGAAGAATTCAACCGCCACATCCCGCTCGGGCTCATGCTACTCGATTGGGATCTGCGCACCGTCTTCGCCAACACCGAGGCGGTGAAAGAATGCGCCGTCTGGTGTCATGGCCCGAAGGTGGCGCGCGGGCTGATCTCCCGCGATCGACTGGAGTTGCCGTCGCCGGTGCAGGCGGTGTGCGAGACGATGAAGGCCGAGATTCTGCGGGCCAACGCGAAGGACCGACCGGAGTTCGCCCACGTGCTCCAGCGCCTGGCGCATCCCTCGATTCCCGATCGACTGGCCGCCGTGTCCGCGGTGAACGCGGAGGCCGGACTGCTCGCCAAGCCCGGCTTTCTCGTCGTGCTGGAAGACCGCAGCCTGGAGCGTCAACCGTTGGCGCGGGTGCCGGTGGAAAAGCAACGCCTGCTCTGGGCCCTCACGCCCAGCGAGCGCGAGGTCGCCCTGCTCATTTGTGAAGGCTGCTCGAATGCCGAGGCGGCGCGGCGCCTCAAAAAGAGCCCGCTGACGACGAAGAAACAGCTCACATCGATCTTCTCGAAACTGAACGTGCGGACGCGCGGGCGGTTGATGGCGCTGATGCGGTGAAACCCCGACCCGGCGAGCAACGCCCCGAAAGCCTGAAGCGATTCCCCGGGCCGCTCCGCCTCACGGCCCTTGCTCGTCCCCCCCGTGGATATGGCGGCCACGGACGAACTACGCGGCCGATTTGGCC
The DNA here is from genome assembly GCA_947453695.1 of Opitutia bacterium. Lineage (GTDB taxonomy): Bacteria > Verrucomicrobiota > Verrucomicrobiia > Opitutales > Opitutaceae > GAS368. The sequence goes on along the minus strand of CANGHW010000129.1, from coordinate 2,628 downwards.
GATCTCTATGCTCGGCAATCTTGCTCAGAGATTTGATTCTCAGACGTTGGATATTGGAACACCAAGAATTCGGGCTTCGCTTGCGACCAGCTGATCGGGAACAATGAACTCAGCGGCACTTTGGCCTGCGCCGACGGGGAGCAAATCGGATTTTTGCTGGGGTTGGGTCGTGCGGGGGTTGTCAGGATGTCCTCCGGATAGCCCTTCAACCCATCCAAGCAGTCGCCGTTTCCTGAGCGGAGTAATTATTAGTTCACTTTGCGCCGATTCGGCCGATTACGGGTCTGGTGGTGGCGGCACTTTGCTGCGAGGTTCGGCCTGTCCATCGCTGCCCGACACTAACCCAATTGATCTCAAAACCACGTATCTTGACTGCATTGCTCGGGCGTCGATCGGTGGGCGCTGCCTTCAAGGTCGTGACGCTCCTTGCCGTCTTCCTCAACTGGTCGCCTCTTTCCCGGGCGCAAACCGTCTCCACGGTGGCCTACGAAGGCTTCAATTACGGCAACGCGGCCTTGGCTTCGCAAAACGGTGGTTATGGCTGGAGCGGCGCGTGGAACAGCGCCAGCGACTACTCGACGAGCGCGACGGGCCTGTCCTATAGCGGCCTGACGGCTACGGGCGGCAGCATCACGTGGAGTTCCGATGGCACCAACGTCTACGACCAGGGCAACCGCTCCCTCGCAACCGGCGTGAGCAGTGCCAACACGAGCGTGGCATACATTCAGTTCCTCGCAAATCTCGGGACGCAGACCGGCGGCGGCACTCCCAACCTCCGACTTTCCTTCCAAGGCAGTGCCACCGGTGCGGTCGGGAACAACGGGGCCGCCAATTGGGCGCTGCTCGATAATGGCCTCAACGTCCTCACCGGTGGCACAAGCACCGTGGCGCTCGCTGGGCTTACCTTGGTCGTAATGCGCATCGACTATTCCAACTCGAGCTCGTCGCTCTGGCTTAATCCGAACCTCGGGACGTTTGACTTCGGCAGCCCGACGGGAGCCAACCTGACGGTTTCCGGATTTGCGCCGGCATTCGACAATCTTAATTTCATAAGCCGGAGCTCGTCCTCCTTCGACGAAATCACCGTCATGACGGCGGCCTCTGCGATTCCGGAGCCCGCCACGGCCGCCGCCATTATTGGCTCGGTTGCGCTGGGAGCGGCGATGTTTTTCCGGAGGAAATTTCCGACCCGCGGGTCGTCTGCAGCACGGGAAAACCGGGCGGCGGATCCCGCGGCCTGACGTGCCGCAGCCCGCCGCGTGTCCCGCGGCGTCCGGACCGGCGAACTGCATCAGGTTTCCCGAAATGATATTTCACGCGCGGAACGACTGCATGTTTAGGTTGGCACGGCAGCGTGCCCGCCAAGGGGAATGACGGCACCGGAATTCGCCTCTTTCGGTTTCGGCAGCGTGGCTCCGCCCGCCGGGTTTGCGTTGAAATAGCACATTCCAAAACCTTGCTGACCCGCTCCACCCACCTGTGTCCCCGTTTGCACCCACCCAGGGCCAGAACACGCTCACCATCGGCCGCCAACTCCCGTCGCTGATTCTTGCAGCCGACGTATCACCGGCCCGGCTAGGTTAACGTCTCGGGAATCTCCTGGAACTTCGCCCCCGACAGTAGGACGACCTACCGAAACCAGCCCGTGTCGGAAACAGATCGTCGTTGACCAGATCGCCGACCCGTAGGCGACGAGATTATCGCTGCCGTAGAAGTCGTTCGCTGCGCCGGGGTGCTTTCAAAGCCACGCGTTCTAGCACGAGACGACGATCAGCGGGTTACGACGCCGGCGTGATCGCGCGACTCGTTGAAAGATTCGCCGTGCAATTCGCCCGTGCCGGATAGGTCCGATTTTGAAACGCAAGGTGGGTTGAGCCGTTGGCGCGGTTTAATTCAGGAAGTCGTCGAGCGCATTGGAACCCGGTTCAATCACTGGGTGCCGATATCCGCGAAGTCGCGAGGCAGGATCGGATACCAAAGGCGAATTTCGTAATCCGTAGGTGGATAGCCCAAGTTGCCAAAAAATCCACCGAAGGGGGTCGGTGGATGAATCCAGCCAGATCAAAATCGTCTCTGCGCCGAAGTTGATTTTGGCGAACACGCGAGCTACGAATGACTACTGAAATATGATCCACCAACCCTCAGTGGCATAAACAACGTTAGGCAACAAGGCATGAAGCTCATCCAGTTTCAGATTCCAGAAGTAGCTCATTTGCCTCCCGAAGAGCGCGAGGTGCTTCTCAAGGCCTGCAATCAGAGTCCGCGTCTTCAAAAATATCGGCGTGTTGCACCGAGGTTTGTCGGACCGGCTTTGGTCGGTGCCTTTTTTGCCATGTTTTTCCTAGGCTGGAGTCAGCTCGCCACGGTTATCGGCGTCGTTGTTGCGCTATTTCTCCTCTTGGTCATCAAGTTGCTGATCGAAGTTCGCCTCTTACGCCGCGAGGCGCGCGCAGCCGTAGCCGCAAAGCCGTGAAGAAAGAGCCTAACTCAGAGCGTTCTGCTGCGCCGTAGCGCGCAGCGGGACGCGGGTTGAACAAGCCCGACTCGAGTAACAGCGCACGGTGGACCGCGGCTTATGCGGATTGTGTTTGGCGGGAGGAGGCGGTGACGCGAGCGCCGCGCGTCGTG
>CANGHW010000128.1 GCA_947453695.1 Opitutia bacterium | reverse complement strand
TCGATGGGTAAGCTCCTCGTCGCCCTCCGCGCGCAAGGCCACCCCGAGGCCGTGGTCCAAAAGGTTGTAAACGCCACCACCACCTTTTCCGCCTACGGCTTCCCCGAGTCCCACGCCATCGGGTTTGCTATGCTCGCCTACTCCAGCACATGGCTTAAAATTTACCGCCCCGCCCCGTTCTACGCCAGCCTGCTGAACAACCAGCCCATGGGCTTTTACTCGCCCGCCAGTCTCCTCCAGGACGGCCGTCGCCACGGCCTCAAAGCCAATCCCGTCTGCGTCCAACACTCCTCTTGGTCCTGCACCGTCGAAGACGACTCCACCATCCGCATCGGACTTCGCTACATCAAAGGACTCCGTGCCGCCACTGCGCACACGCTGCTCGCCGCGCGCGCCTCTGGCCCTTTCGATTCGCTCGACGACTTCCTGCGGCGCACCGCACTCAACGCCACCGATCGCCGTGCCCTCGCCGCCGTCGGTGCCCTCGACGCGCTCACCCCGCACCGACGAGCTGCTCTCTGGCACATCGAGTCCGCGTGGTCTGACGACGAAGCGCTCTTTAAACACTTCGCCGAAGCCTATCGCGACCAATCACCCCTGGCCCCCATGTCCGCGGCCGAGCAATTGACCGCCGATTTCAACGGCCTAGGGCTCACGACCGCCGCGCACCCCATGTCACTCCTGCGCGAGCGGCTCACCGGCATCTGTCCTGCCCAAGACCTGAAGCACGTGGCCGACGGCCAGCGTGTCACCATCGCCGGTTCCGTGATTTGCCGCCAACGCCCCGGCACCGCCAAGGGCTTCGTCTTCATCAGCCTCGAGGACGAGACCGGCATCGCCAACGCCGTGGTCATTCCCCCACTTTTCGAACGCCTCCGCCTCATCATCACGCAGGAATCCGCCCTCCGCATCACCGGCCACCTGCAAAACGTCTCCGGTGTAACCCACGTCAAAGCCGAGGAGATCGAATCCTTCCGTGCCTCCGAGCTTCCCGCGCAAGCCTCTCACGACTTTCACTGAGACGGCACAGGGCCTGCCTTCACACCTTATAGTCAGCTGCTCGCACGCAGCACCAACTGGGAGCCCCATCATCTGGATCAAGATGCCCAAACCGAGCAACGGCGCCTAGTCCGCAAAGCCAACAAACCTGCGCCGTCGCCATTCAACGCGACCGCCCAGTAATGCATTGTAGGACGCGAACCGTGACCCCTTAGAAAATACCCTCAACCCACTCCCTAGACTATACCGACGCTGAAATGGGATGCGCGAATGCGTGGCCGAAATATACGAACCACAATCAGCATATTGGAAACTAGATCAATCGACCACTCTTCGCTCAAAATGCCCGAGCATATTGCACAGGTGGCATCGGCAGTGGCTTTACATGTAAGGCACGCGCCGCATGAAGTGGCCAATTGGGATCGAGCAGAAGTTCGCGAGCAAGAAACACGAGGTCAGCCTGACCAATGCGCACGATCTGGTCTGCCTGCATCGGATCCGTAATCAAACCAACGGCGGCCGTGGCGACACCGGTCTCGCGACGGATGCGTTCGGCGAAAGGCACTTGGTAGCCGGCGCCGACGGGAATCTTTGCGGAGGCGGCGCTGCCGCCCGAGCTGCAATCGATCAGGTCCACCCCAGCAGCTTTGAGTTGGCGGGAGAGTTCGATGCTTTCATCGAGACTCCAGCCACCTTCGATCCAGTCGGTGCAAGAGAGACGCACCGTGAGCGGGAGATGGTCGGGCCAAACCGCACGAACGGCCTGCGTGGTTTCGAGCAGGAATCGCGTGCGGTTTGCAAAACTACCGCCGTAGCGGTCCGTGCGGCAATTGGAGAGTGGCGAGAGAAACTGGTGCGCAAGGTAGCCGTGCGCGCCGTGTAGTTCCAGCCACTCCACCCCGGCGATGAGCGCGCGCCGTGCAGCGTCAACGAAAGCGGTCTGCACGCTGGCGATCTCCTCGAGCGTGAGGGCGTGAGGGATTTTAGTGAGCGGGTCGCCAAACGCCGCGGCGCTCGGGGCGACGGTGGGCCAGCCGCCGGCGGAGTCAGCGAGGTGCGCCCCACCCCCCCACGGACGCGCGGCGCTGGCCTTGCGTCCGGCGTGGGCGAGTTGGAGGCCGGGGACGGCGCCCTGGGCTTTGATGAGGCGGTTGATGCGCGCGAGCGGCTCAATATGCGCGTCGGACCAGAGGCCCGCGTCGCCCGGCGTAATACGCCCCTCGGGCACGACGGCCGTCGCCTCAGCAATCACGAGACCCGCCCCGCCGGCGGCACGCGCGCCAAGGTGCATAAGGTGCCAGTCATTCATCAGACCGTCTTCCGCCGAATACATGCACATGGGTGAGACGCCGATGCGGTTGCGTAGCGTGACGGACTTAAGCGTGAAGGGAGCGAAAAGGTGAGACATAACGTCAGAATGGAGTCGACTACGGATCGCGGCGCAGGAGCGGTTGAAACTCCGGATTCCGATCCACCAAGATGGCGACGTAGGAACAGGCGGGCACTATCTGGCGCTGCTCGGCAGCTGCCCACCCGAGAGCCGCGCGCACTAATCGCTCGGCGATGCCGCGACCGCGGAACTCCTCTGGGACGAAGGTGTGCGTAAAAACCACATCATTTCCGGCCAGTTCGTAGTCGGCCACCGCGAGGACACCGCCGACACTCACCTCGAAACGCCGGGCGGCCGGATTGTGGCGAACCACTATTTCCTCCAGAGCCGGGGCGGACGGTGCGGCGGAATCCGGTTTCATGTCGAGGACACGGTCGGCGCGGTCCGGCCCCAACGTTGCACGAGCAAACCGCAGACGACGAGTTGGAGCGGGTGATAGATCATAATTGGCAGCAAAATCAGCCCGAGGCCAGGATGGGCGCCAAAGATGAGTTTCGCCATGGGCACCCCCGAAGCCAGGGTCTTCTTCGAGCCGCAAAAGATCGCGGCGATGGTGTCTTCCCGCGAGAAGCGTAGCGCGCGGGCCGTGCGAGCCATCACCCCGAGCACCAGCGCAAACAGCACCGCGCAGATACCGGTGACCAGCCACAGCTGGCCCGGGCTGTTACCCGACCAGATGCCCTGTTTGAACGAGTCGCAGAACGACGTGTAGACCAGCAGCAGAATCGTGCCGCGATCGATCAGACTGATGCGCGGCTTGTTACGCTTCGCCCAGGCCGCCAACCAGGGGCGGCAGGCCTGTCCCACCACCAACGGCAGCACCAACCATCGCACCAGATCGAGAATCACCGGGCCCACGGGCACACTCTGCCCCCCGGAATGCATCGCTCCGGCCACCCAAAGCGGTGTCAAAAAAACTCCCAGTAAGCTCGACAGCGTGGCGTTAAACACTGCTCCGGCGACGTTGCCGTGGGCGGTGGCGGTCATTGCGACCGACGACGACACCGTCGAGGGCAGCGCACACAGGAAGAAGAGACCGAGGCGCAGTTCGGCAGAAAGGGCGTCGCCGAGCGCGGCGTTGATCGCGAGTCCGAGCAGCGGAAAGAGGACAAACGTGCTCGTCTGCACGAGCAGATGCAGCGGCCACCGGAGCGTGCCCGCCTTCAGGGCGGCAAATGACAGCGCGACGCCGTGCAGAAAAAAAATGAGGGCCACACCGGCCTTCGTGAGCAGTTCCGGGTGCATCCAGCCGCCTGCCGCTCCCGGCTCGGGCACTGCCCAAGCAAGCACGGTCGCGCCGATCATACCAAGGAGAAACCAGTCCGGTTTAAGTTTCATGCGCTTGATCGCTTTATCCGCGGACGTTCACCCCGCCCGTCGCCGCACGCGCGCCACCAAGGCGCCCAGTTCCTCACGCCCTTCGATCCGCAGCAGCCACAAGGCGCCGGCATAAATCGCCACGCCCAGCGGGATCAGGACCGCGACGGCGATCACATCGGCGCCGTAGATTCCGGCAACCAACCGCCAGCCCCCGACCACCGCCGCCGCCATCACGAACGTCGCGAGGAGGATTTTGCCGAGCGTGCCCCAGAGGTCGCCAAACACCATCCCGGGCAGGGAAACTCCGAGTTGGTGCTGCAGTGCGACAGCCTGCACCACTACGGCGACCGTGCTCGCGACCACGAGGCCGCGCGCGCCCCACACGTCCTTCAACCACCAGCCTAAGCCGATGTTCACGACGAAGCTCAGCGCGGCGATTTTGACCGGAGTGACTGCGTCCTTCATCGCGTAAAACGCCCGCGTCATCAGGCTCGTGACCGCAAAGAACGGCATGCCCAGCGCAAACAGCAGCAGCAGCGGCGCCATCGTGGCAGTGTCGGCCGCCGTGAACTTACCTCTCTCATATAGGAGGCGAACGATCGGCGTGCTCAAAACCGCGAGCCCCACCGCCGCAGGAACGTTTAGCAGTAAAATCAGCCGCACGCCCCGCCGATAGTCAGTCGCGAGGGCCGCATGGTTACGCTCCGCAGCGTGTCGCGCCAGGAGCGGATAAACGACCGTCGAGACGGCGATCGCAAAAACGCCGATCGGCAGTTCCATCAGGCGGTTGGCGTAAAACAACAGCGACGCCTCGCCCTCCTGAATGGAAAACGCGAACAACCGCGAGACGTAGACATTGATCTGGTAGATGGCCGTGCCAAAGAGCCCCGGTGCCATTAACGCGGCAATCTCCCGCACGCGAGTGGAACGCCCGAGGTCGAAGCGAGGCCGCCACCCTAGACGCACCAGCACCACCGCCGGCACAATCATCTGAAAAAAACCGCCGAGCAGAACACCGCCGCACAACCACGCCGCGACCGACGATTCCCCTGCATGCCACAGTAATCCGGCGCCCGCGAGCGAGCCGATCATACAAAGGTTGAGCCAAATCGGGGACAGAGCTGGCTCGGTGAAGCGTCCGAGGACGTTGAGCGCTGCGCCAAACGCCGCCGCGAGGCACACAAACGCTAGATACGGAAAGAGAATCGCCGTGAGATCGGCCACGAGATACCACTTGGCCTCGTGCCCGTTCAGGAGTCGCGACTGGCTGAACACCAACATCGCCACCGCCACGAGTGTGCTCGTAACCACCGCGAGCCAGCTCACCACCTGGCTCAACAGCGCGAAAGCGCCATCGCGTCCATGGTCTTTCAGTTCGTGCTGAAGCGTCGGCACAAACGCCGCAGTCAGCGCTCCTTCTCCGAGGAGCCGGCGAAACAGGTTGGGCAGATTGAAGGCGGTGACGAAGGCGTCGTTGATCCCGCTGGCACCGAGGATGCCGAGGGCAAGCTGGTCCCGCAGGAGCCCGAGCACGCGGGACGCGCTCGTAAACGCGGCGACTAGGCTAATGTTTTTGAGGCTCTTCGACACCGGGATGTTTTCGGGATGAGCCTGCAGGCCCGCAAGCCTGATGGCGCAGCGGTCAGCGGCTTACAGGCGGTTCGCCCCAAGTTTGCGTTCGAGGGCATCGAGCGCCGCAGCGGTGTCGGCCTCGATTTCTCTCGCATCACGCCAATCATCCTCAAACGCAGCGACGGCCGCCGCGCAACGCTCCGGGGTCGTCGCCCGCAGCGCCAAAACTTCCCCCAGCGAGAGACCGGCGTTCCGGTAAAACGGATGCAGCACAGGCAGCATTCGGGCCAGCGCCGCCGCACGCTGTTTGAGTTCCGTCTCGACCTCCGGCTCACTGCTGTGAGCCAACACTTCGGCCAGCGGCGTCATGCGCTCGGTATCGTGCTGGAGAAAAACGAAACGCGCCAGCGTGGCCAACTCTGCCCGCGATTCGGCCGCCTCAAGCGACGGCAACACGCGGGCACGGCGCAATTGGTGCCAGCCCGTTTGCCACCACAGCTCTCGCTCGGTCTCGTTTCCGAATCGTCCGGCCAGAATTTCGCCGAAGGCGCTGGCCGCGGGATCGCCTGCGACCAGGCGCTTGAGCAACGCCGGCCATTCGCCTCCACGTCCGGTATCGCTTTGCACCAAGCCGAGCAGCCATAGCGCACCATTGCGCAAGTCCGCGGGCTCCGCCTCGCCGCGCTGCCAGTCGAGCAAGGCCGAGAGCGCAGGTGGCCGGGACTTCGCGCTCACCTGTTTAACGGCGTCGAGCTGTGCTGGTTCGGCGTGCGTGCGCCACCAGCCCACACAGGCGTGCTCCAGCCAGAGCGGAGCGGCGAGCCGCGGACTCACTCCATGAAGATGCACGGCCAGCCGCATCAGGAGCGCCTGCACCAAGGCGCGGCGCACAAAATCTTCCGGGATGGTCTCCTCCCACCGGATCCGCACGGAGACGAGCCCGCCCGTTTCTACCAGGACCCGAAAGGGCGCACTACCGGACCAATCCAACGCAGGGACTAGGCGGACTAGGACGGGCGACGAAAACGATTCGGGCAGACCGAGGGGCTGGGCCAAGTGAAACCACGCCTCGGTCGCTTGCGCTACGACGCGCTGGGCGGCGTTGGGCTCGACAGCGGCAACTTCGAACCGGCCCGGAGCCGATTGAAACATTACCGCCTGCGGCTCGGCGGCTATTGCCAGCTGGACCGCTCCCGTGAGCGCGAATCCGATAGCGACCCCGAGCAACCGCATCACGGCAGCGTGAGTTTCAACGCCGCACCGTCGATCGCCACAGCGGTGAGCTTGGGCCAGGTGGCCGCGATATCCTCCGCCACAGTCTGCGAGGAGGAAAAGGCCTTCATCACCGCACCCGCCGCAAACGGCAGGCGGTCCAACGGACAGGACCCCAAGATGATGGTTTGAGGCTCAAACGAGAATGCCGCGTCCTTTTTCACGAACGTGCCGTGCACTTGGACAAACACCTTGAGTTCCATACCGAGCGCGGAGAGCGAGACCGGCACGCCGATCTTCATCAGCCCTTCGCCGATCCTGAAATTTACCGTCCCGACCGAGATAGCCTCAGTCGGCGCCGCGGAAGCCGCCGGAGCAGGTTTCTCACCGGGCTTGGTCGGCTTGGAGGCCGGTGTGGCGGGAGCGACGAGTGCGTTCAACTCTTCCTCGAAAATCGAAATCGTGCCCGAGGCCCCCTGAGCGAACGCTTTTCGCTTCGCCATAATCTGCTTGGCCTTGCCGGCGTCTCGCTTGCCTTCGACAAAATAGGTCAGGCCAGCAATCGGCTCCTTCGGCGTCTCTTTCACGATGGTAACCGGACGAAAAACCAGCGCCAGGGCACCGATCACGGCGCCCAATGCGACACTGAGGGCGGCGCCGAAGATCACTTCCATCCAACCGGGGTTGTGCGCCGTGCGATCCATTTTCTTGCTCATAGGGGTAGGGGAAAAGGCAGGTTACTTCTTTGCCGGGGTTGCCGCCGCCGGCTTGCTCTCCGCCGGTGCTTTCGTCGGGGCGCTATCAGTGTGGGGCGTGCCCTTCTTGGTCTTATAGTCTGTGATATAGAATCCGGTGCCCTTGAAGATTAACCCCGCACCGCCACCCACCAGGCGTTTGACACCGGCTTTCTTGCACTTCGGGCATTTCTTGAGCGGTTCGTCGAGCATCGACTGGAACTGCTCGAATTCGTGACCGCACTTGGGGCAGGCATACTCGTAGGTTGGCATAGCGTAGACCAGCAAGGTTATGGGATGCCCGCCCAACCTTGGCGAGTGCGATTGTGCAACGCACCACGCGGTCTTTTTGTTTGATGGGCCGCGGTAACTCGCCGCTACTCGCCGCCAACGCCCATGGATCTTTCCGCCGAATTGAAACGCTACGTCGCCCGCGTCGAGCACGGATTGGCGCTGCATGTGCCCTTTGCCTCCACCCGTCCCGCTCGTTTGCACACGGCGATGCGTTACAGCCTCGAGGCCGGCGGAAAACGGCTGCGCCCCGTCCTCCTGCTCGCAACGGCGGAATTGTTCGGCGTCCGTGACGACACTCCGCTCCCGGCCGCAGTCGCGGTGGAATGCCTGCACACCTATTCGCTGATCCATGACGATCTACCCTGCATGGACAACGACGACCTGCGGCGCGGTCGACCCACGGCGCACAAGCAGTTTGACGAAGCCACCGCACTGCTTGCCGGCGATGCGCTGCTTACGCACGCCTTCGGCCTCATCGCCGAAAGCTACGCGTTGCGCCCCACCCTCGCCCACGCGCTCATCCGGGAACTTGCCGACGCCGCCGGTAGCCGACGCCTGATTGGCGGTCAGATGGAAGATCTGCTCGCCGAAAAGAAAGCGGATGTGACTCCCGAGGAATTGGAGTTTATCCATCTGAACAAGACCGCCGCCATGATCGAGTCCTCGCTGGTGATAGGCGGATTGGTGGGATCGGCTCATCTGGCTGAGTTAGCCACCTTACGTCGCGCGGGCCGCGATGTGGGCCTGGCGTTTCAAATCATCGACGATATCCTCGATGCCACGGCCGACACCGCCACCTTGGGCAAGACCGCCGGAAAGGACGCGAAAGCCGACAAAACGACCTTTGTTAAGTTGCACGGCCTCGCGCGCTCACGCGAAATCGCCCATCAGCGCTCCGCCTCAGCAGTGGCCGAACTCCGTCTTCTACCCGGCAATACTGCCTTCCTCTGCGCCCTGGTCGAGCAAATGGCGGCCCGGGCCGCATAGGGCGATTCCCGCACAGAAAAAACCCCGGCACTTACACGGCCGGGGTTGCAGTTTGATTCGTCTAACACAGGCCGTCGCTCATTCGTCACGACGGTTGCCGGTCAGCATCAGCACGAGATGCAACAGCTGACCGAGCGACGCCACGAAGGCAGCCACGTAGGTCAAGGCTGCGGCGTCGAGCGTCTCGTTGACGCCCTCCATCTCGTCCTGATCGACGATCCGGAGATTCACCAACTGACGCTTCGCGCGGGCCGTCGCATCAAACTCCACGGGGAGCGTGACGAACTGGAAGAGCGCCACGACCAACAGCGCGGCGATCGCAATCTTAAGGATCAGACCGCCCATCGCGCCACCGATGAGAAAGATCGCAAAGCCACATAGCAGACCTGCGATCGGCGAAGCGATTTGCACCGCCGGCACGAGCGACTGCCGCAAGGTCATCATTGAGTAGCCGACTTGATGCTGAATCGCGTGTCCCGCCTCGTGAGCCGCCACGCCAACGGCGGCTAGGCTGGAGCCGTGATAGTTATCTGGCGACAGGGCCAGGCGCTTATTCGAGGGGTCGTAGTGGTCGCTCAACATCCCTTCCACTTCGACGATTTCGACGTCATAGATCCCCGCGCTTTCCATGACGGCGGCAGCGGCTTGGCGGCCGGTGATGCCACGGCGCGAGGGAATCTCGACGTTCTTCCGGTAAGCGCTCATCACGCGCATCTGCGCGTAGAGCCCGAGCAGCACAGGAACGATAATGAGGAGAATCCAGATGATCATGGTGTGATTGGGTTATGAGTTGGTTGAGGTGTGCCATCGCTCTCAGGCAGCGACTGCACGCCGCTAACGGTAAACAAAACGCGCGATTCGCCAGAGCAAATCGCGCGTTTGGAAACGAGCTTGGGGCTTTCCAGCCGATGCGGGGTGCGCCGCGGCTTAGTCGAGCTTCGGCACGTCGACCCAGCGGCGCTGCTCCCAGGATTTGATACCGAGTTCGGCGAGCTGCACACCTTTGGCGCCCTGCAGCAGATTCCACGGGAACGGGTCACCCTTCACCACATGCTTGAGGAAGAGTTCCCACTGCACCTTGAAGGCATTGTCGTAAACACCCTGATCCGGCACGGTCGTCCAGCCGTCCATGTATTTGATGGGGCTGTCGATGTCGGGATTCCACGTGCAACGCGGCGTCGCCGAGAGGTGCTGGGCCGTGCAGTTGCGCAGACCGGCAACGGCAGAACCGTGCGTGCCGTCGACTTGGAGTGTGAGGAGATCGTCGCGGCGGACCCGCACATCCCAGGAGGAGTTGAAGTGACAAATCACGCCGTTGATCAACTCGAAGGTCGCGTAGGCCGAATCATCCGCCGTGCACTTATAGGGCTTGCCGGCTTCGTCCCAACGCTGGGGGATGTGCGTCGCGCCGAGGCACGTGAGCGACTTCACTTCGCCGAAGAGATTCTGGATCACATACTGCCAGTGACATAGCATATCGACAATGATGCCGCCATCGTCTTCCTTGCGATAGTTCCACGACGGGCGTTGGAGCTTCTCGTGTTCGCCGGTAAAGACCCAGTAACCGAACTCGCCGCGCACGGAGAGGATTTTGCCGAAGAAGCCGGTATCGATCAGATACTTCAATTTGAGCAGGCCAGGCAGCCAAAGCTTGTCCTGCACCACACCATTCTTCAGTCCGGCCGCCGTGACCTCCTTAGCGAGGGCGAGAGCCTCCTGCGACGTCGTGGCCGTGGGCTTCTCACAGTAGATGTGTTTCTTCGCCGCAATGGCCTTACGCACGCCATTCGGACGCTGGCCGGTCAGGGTGGAATCGAAGTAAACCTGGTTCGCCGGATCTGCGAGCGCAGCATCGAGATTGGTGGAATAGCGCTTCACGCCGGCGCGAGCCGCGAGGGCGGCAAGCTTGGGCTCGCTGCGACCGATGAGGATCGGATCGGGCATGATTACTTCGGAATCGCCGAGCTTTATGCCGCCCTGGTCGATGATGGCCTTGATGGAACGCAGCAAATGCTGGTTAGTGCCCATGCGTCCCGTGACGCCGTTCATGATGATGCCGACTTTGTGCGTGGTCATAGTGTATTATTGGAGGGGTTGAGGACTGCGGTTAAGTTTAGGCAGAACACTACCATTGCGTTAGAACAAACCCGACTTTTACTAGCACAAATCCGACCTCATGCTAGCCTGGAGCCCAATTCTTATCCAGCAGATCGAAATCCACGCGCTCGGCTTCGTGCTGCGTAAACTCCAGCTCAACCGCCACCGTGAGACCGAGGTCGCTCCGCACGCCCACGACTACGCCCAGCTCATTCTCTACCTCGGAGGCGAGGGCCTGCAGCATATTCACGGCCGGCGCCGCGTGGCCCGCGCCGGCGATCTCTTCGTGATTCCGGCCGGCACGCCCCATGGCTTCGCCCTCCGTGGTCACAGCCGTCCGCTCTGCCTTGTGCTCGACTACGAGGTCGAAGACGCCAGCCGGATTCGCTCCAGCCACCGGCTGCTCCCCTCGGCGAAGATCAACGAACTCTACGCTCTTCTCGCCCGTGTTCCCGCCAAGGGCCGGCTCACGCTTTCAGATTACCCATCCATCTTGGCGGTCGTGGCCTTGCTCCTCGACCAAACTCCCGCGGCCCCCGCACCGGAGCGTGCGCCCCGCGTATTCGAGCGGGTGCGTGACCAGCTTCGCTCGCCTGCTCCGCTAGCGAAGATTGCCCGTGCCGTTGGCTATCACCCCGATCACCTCAACCGGAAACTAAAACGGGAAACCGGCCTCGGGTTGCGAGCCATGCGTGACCAACTGCGGCTCGAATCTGCCCAGTCCGCCCTGCGCGCCGAGCCCACAATCGGCGAAGCGGCGACTCGCGCCGGTTTCGACGATCCCAACTACTTTACTCGCTGGTTCCGTCAGCAAACCGGCCTGACGCCCAGCGCATGGTTGCGCCGAGATGCTACCTGAATCGCAGTTCCTCGCCCGTTTGCGCCGAGCCTCCGCCATCGTCGACCGCCATTCCTAGTCTTGCCTCCTGCGACCCGGCGGCAGCTTACTCTTGCGCCATGTCTACTTGGACCCGCTTCAAAACGCACTCCTATCACTACGCGGACCTCGGCGTCTCGCTCGACCTCTCGCGCCTCCCGTTTCCCGACGATTTCCTCGCCTCCAAGGAGGCCGCGATGCAGCAAGCGTTCGCAGCGATGGCCGACCTCGAAAAAGGAGCCATCGCCAATCCCGATGAGAACCGCATGGTGGGACATTACTGGCTACGTGCTCCGCACCTCGCGCCCTCCGCCGAGCTGACGAACGACATCACGTCTACGCTCGTTGCGATCAAGGATTTCGCCGCCAAAGTGCACATCGGCACCATCGCCGGGCCTAAAGGTAAATTCAAAAACGTCCTCGTCATCGGTATCGGCGGTTCCGCCCTGGGCCCCCAATTCGTCGCCGCCGCCCTCGGCCAACCACGCAAGGACAAGCTCGCCGTCTCGTTCTTCGACAACACCGATCCCGACGGTATCGACTTCGTCCTGGGCACGCTCCGCGGCCAACTCGCCAAAACTCTTGTCCTCGTCATCTCGAAGTCCGGCGGCACCGCCGAAACGCGCAACGGCATGCTCGAAGCCATCGCCGCCTACCGTGCTGCCGGTCTCGATCATTCGAAACACTTCGTCGCCGTGACCGGTATCGGCTCAAAACTCGACGCCAACGCCGTCGCCGAAAACTGGCTTGCCCGCTTCCCCATGTGGGACTGGATCGGCGGCCGCACCTCCGAACTTTGTGCCGTGGGACTTCTTCCAGCGGCCCTCCAAGGCCTCGACATTCAGGCCATGCTCGATGGCGCTGCGGCGATGGACGCGGTCACACGCAAGTCCGTCACTGCCGAAAATCCCGCCGCTCTCCTCGCCCTCGCCTGGCACTGGGCCACCGATGGTCGCGGAACTAAGGACATGGTCGTCCTTCCTTACAAAGACCGCCTGCTCCTCTTCTCGCGCTATCTCCAGCAACTCGTCATGGAGTCGCTCGGCAAGGAATTCGACCTCCACGGCAATGTCGTGAATCAGGGCATAGCCGTCTACGGCAACAAGGGCTCCACCGATCAACACGCCTATGTGCAGCAGCTCCGCGAAGGCGTGAACAACTTCTTCGTGACCTTCATCGAGGTCCTCAAGGACCGCGACGCCAAGACCTCCCTCGAGGTCGAGCCCGGCATCACGGCAGGCGATTATCTCCAGGGTTTCCTCCTCGGCACGCGCGACGCGCTCTCCGAGAAAGACCGCCATTCGGTTACGATCACGCTCGCCGATGTCTCTCCCCGCTCCCTCGGCATGGTGATCGCCCTCTACGAACGCGTCGTCGGCCTCTATGCCTCCCTCGTCGGTATCAACGCCTACCATCAGCCCGGCGTCGAAGCCGGCAAGAAAGCCGCCGGTGGCGTCATTGCGCTCAAGCTCAAGCTCTCCGCCGCCCTCGCCGCCTCACCGGGGAAGCAATTCACCGCCGAGGAACTCGCCGCCGTCGTCGGTGCAACTGAGAAGACCGAACTCTCTTTCAAGATTCTGGAGCACCTCGCCGCCAACAAGTCCACCGGCGTGAAGAAGCGCGCCAAGACCCCGTGGTATAATTCCACCTATCGCGTCTGATAATAAGGTCGGGCGGACTTCAGTCCGCCCTTTTTTGCCCCCGTGCGCCACGCCCCGCTCATTGTCCTTTGCACCTTCGCCCTCCTCGGAGCGGCCTTCTCTGGCGCGCTCTACCTGAAGATCGGCAACTCCAAACAAATCCTCGCCGCCGAACTGTCTTCGGCCAACGAACGCGCCGCCCGCCTCCAGGCCGACCTTGCCGCGGCCAACGAGCAAACGGGCTCGCTCAAAGCCAAGGTCGCCACACTCGAGTCATCCCTCGAAACCAACCGCACTCAACTCGCCGCCACGACCGAAAAACTCTCTGCTGTCGAGCTCCGCGCCGTCGTCCTCGATCACGACCTCGCGTCCGCCAAAAGCACCATCGCCCTGCACGAGCAGAACGCCAAAGCCCTCGCCGCCGAGGTCGCCGCTCTCCGCGCCGACCTCGAGGACTCCCGCAACTCCAACGCCTCTCCCGAGGCCGTAGCCGCATACAAGAGCACCATCGCCGAATTGGAGAAACAGCTCGCCACCGCCCGCAACGGCGCGACCACCGGCATCGGAGCCTCGACGGCCGTCTTCACTAATCGCTCCGGCCGCGCCACCGTCCTCAATGTCGGCCCTTCAAATGCCTTCGTGGTCCTCAACTTCGGCTCGACCCGCGGCGCGCAACTCGGCCAGCGACTCACCATCTCGCAGGGAACCGAAATCGTCGCCACGGTTCTCATTTCCGACGTCCGCTCGCAATTCTCCATCGCGCAGGTCCTGCCAGATAGCTTGCGCGGAGTCTTGCAGAAGGGCGATTCCGCCGTATTAGTCCGAACACCATGACCTCGCTCTCGAAACGCCTCTTCGCACTCCTCCTGCTCGCCACCGCCGGACTTTTTACCGGCTGCTCCACCCGCACGCAGAAAGAAACTTCGATTCCATGGAGCCGCCCCGCCGGCTGGGAGGGCCAGATCCCCGGCATGGGTCAACCCTCCGGCCGCTGAGTTCTTTAGCCAGTTCACTCTCGCAAATCCGGCCCTGCGCCGGATTTTTTGTGTCTGCACCATGCTCGACGCCCCCGTCGCCAACGCCTCACTTACTCCTCAACCCGGCACGCTCTACGTCGTCGCGACGCCCATCGGCAATCTCGCCGACCTCACTGCCCGAGCCCGCGCCATCCTCGGCGCCGTAGACCTCGTCGCCTGCGAAGATAC
>CANGHW010000127.1 GCA_947453695.1 Opitutia bacterium | reverse complement strand
GCGTGCTGAGGAGACGGATAGGAACTCTGGTAGGAGTCATGGGGAACTCTGGAGCAGGGGTCATGGGGTGACTATGGGCAGAGCTGCTCGTGACATTGAGCAGGGGACGGATGGGAATGCGTCTCCACTTTGAGCGTGCCTTGATAGTCTTCAGACCGTGCTTCTTTTGCCCTATCTACAAGTTTGCCCAATGAAAGTTTCCGCCTTGTGGACCTTGTGCGAGCCATCGCGGGCGCACGCGCAGGATGCAGTTGAGCGGACGGCGGCCCTTACGACGACGGCAGCAGTTTCTCGTCCACCAGTTTCTCGTGGATGGCCGCTGCTGCGTCCTTGATGAGGTGGGGGAGGTTGCCCGGATTCGTGTTGGTCGTCGCGCCGGACCAGATGAGGCGCTCGCCGGCCACCTCATAAATATTCGTTTCGATTAGCACGACCCGGTCGATCGCATAGCTGCCGGGTGCGTAATAAAAGGAGCCCAGCGGTAGTTGCGGCTATAGTAGCCGCTGAAGGTGCGATAAGGCACCGGATAGCCGGCCCGCAGCGCCTCGAACTGCTGGGCTCGCCACCATTCGTCAGGCATGTCGTGGCCATAGTAGCGCGCGCAGCTCAGTCCTTGGGCGGCGAGACGCTCGCGGTGCTCCGGCAGTTGTTCGCGTTGGCGGCTTACGCTGCGGGCAAGTTCGTCGTTTTCGGTCGGCACGCGAATGCTCATCAGCGCCTCGTTGTTACCGGCGACATACCGGTCTAGACACGAGACCAGGGCCAGCGCGTCACGCCGGTCGGTCTTCACCTTCTTGCCATATTCGTCCCAGTTGCGTGGCCGCACCACGAGGCTCTTGACGCCCAACCCCACCAAGCGTCGGTGCAGCACGAAGACAAACGGTCCGGCCTCGTAGCAGCAATGCACCACGTCGGCTTGCTGCACCTGCTTGGCGACCCATGCGACGAACGCCTCGGGCGCGAAGCGCTGCGCTGGCTGCGGCGAGGTGCCGTCGATCTGGCGCACCACGACGTGTTCGCGCCAATGCACATCGACACCGAGCTTGATGACTCGGTGAGGTTTCGCGCTTTGCATTGCGTCAGTTGGATGCATAGAGGTCGCGGCGGTGGCCAGTGGGGTGCGGTGGAAATTATTTGTGATCATAGCGATTGTCAGGTTGCACCTCAACGCTCGCCTGACCACCCCATGTAAACTTCGGTCTTCACCTCCATCGGCGCTCCCGTCTCGGCTGGTCGCGCCGGCCTTAGTCTAGTCGCGCAACTCTCCATCTTGCGGAGAAAGGCACGACGCAGCTCTCGCGGGTCCCTCAAAGTATCGCCTGCTGTTCGGCTCCGCCGGCAGGTTTGCCAGCTCCGAGGCGGGCGCGGTTCGTGACTTGAGGCCGCGCAATTGCCACTCGCAAAGTCGTTCGGATTTTGTCCGCGTAACCCCATGAAGATCCTCGCCCTATTCTTCGTCCTTGTTTCGACAGCGATTGCAACGCCTCTTGGGGACTTTAAGCGCGCGATGAACGCCGAAATCCGTGAACCTTTCCCCGAGATGCCAGCTGACCACGAAGTGCGAATGGCTCAAATGCGCATCAGGATTCGAGATAGTGAGGCGGCAAAAACGGTGACTAAAGAATCGATGATCGCGAGGCGCCAAGCGTTCATTCAGTCGGTCACGGGCTACGCAATCACTTACGATAAGTTTGGCCTGCGCACGGACAGGTATGACGTGCAATCGATCCCCATGACGCCGCTCAAGTGGGTGCTGCTAGTGTTGGAGGGCAAGTTCTCTGACGAAGCGCGGCAATGGGCACACAGCACAGGTTTCAAATCCGACGACATTATCCGCGATGCGTTGGATAACCTGCTGGAGGGTTGTCTCATTTTTAAGCGACAGGGAGCTGCTCCATCGCAGAGGCAATTTTTGCACGAGGTTGAGCAGTTAGTCCAAAGCAACTACTTGGATGCAGGAGACAAAGAGGCGCGCGAGGCCGCGCTAAAATTTTTCAAATCCTACGCTACCAAATAAGAAAAAGGGGACTTTAGAAGAGGTCATCGGTGACTATTGACAGAGCGGCCCGTGACAATGAGCGATACGAGCGGGGACGCGTCTCCACCTTGAGCATGCCTTGTTATTCGTTAGCCCACGACCCCTTTGCCCTGGCTACGAGTTTGCCCAGTGAAATTTCCGCCTTCTGGACCTCGGGTGAGCCCTCGTGGGCGCACGCGCAGGATGCTTTCTAGTGGACGGCGGCCCTTACGACGACGGCAGCAGTTTCTCGTCCATCAGTTTCTCGCGGATGGCCGCCGCTGCGTCCTTGATGAGGTGGGGGAGGTTGCCCGGATTCGTGCTGGTCGTCGCGCCGGACCAGATGAGGCGCTCGCCGGCCACCTCATAAATGTTCGTCTCGATTTGCACGACTCGGTCGATCGCATAGCTGCCGGGTGCGTAGTAAAAGGAGCCCAGCGCGTAGTTGCGGCTGTAGTAGCCGCTGAAGGTGCGATACGGCACCGGGTAGCCGGAGCCGGGGATGGCGGTGATCTCGTTCTTATCCGAGATGGGACGCATGACGACGACACCGTCGACCGCCGCGGCCTTGAGCACGCCAGCAACTTTGGTGAGGTCCTGCAGATCAGATTCCGCCCCCAGCAACGAGTAGCTCGTAATACACTCCGTCCGGGTAACTTGAGCCTTGAGCGCATCCTCCGCCGCGCGGCGCGTGACACCGTCGGGAAAGGTCGCGACGACCATGATCTTTCGGAAGCTGATTTTCGAGAGATCCGGCGCCGTCCACGTTTGGTCGACGGACGTTGAATTGCAGGCCGCGAAGCCGAGGAACGAACCGGTGGCCAAGGCTGCGGCGGCAAAACGGATAATTTGTTTTGTAGTCATGAGAGTGAGACGCACCGGGCCGCCCACCCATGGCTTGGTGCTCGAGCGGTCTTTCGATGGTTCCCACGGGCAGCCTACGCCGCGAGGGGACGACGGGCCATGGGGTGTTTCCCGGCAGGTCCCCTCGGCTGACCCCACCGGCTCCGCCGCGACCGGCGGGCATGGAAAGTCAGGACCGTTTGGCGGCTTTGAGCGAGGCCTGAGCCTTTTCCCAGAAGCCGAAGTAGCCGGACCGCGCGAGGGGAAAGAGCGCGACGTCATACGGCCGGCGAACGAGCACCAACGTGATGCCCTCCGCCGCCAGCGCGGAGCGGATCGCCGGGAGGGTGTCGCGCAACGGACCGACCAGGGGCGCGAACGCCACCACGGTGGTGAGGCGGTCTTGCCGCGCCCAACCGGCAATCGCCGCGGGGAGCGTTTCTGTAAGTTCAAACTCGGCCGGACAACCGAAGTGCGCCGCAGCGCGGGTCACCGCGTCGTGCATCGCGCCGCGCAGGTAGGTTTCACGTAGCGGACTCAGCCCGAGCGTTTCGACCATGCGCCCACTCAGAAACGCCCGGCAGGACGTTGGTTTCAGGTCGGCGAGGGCGGAGGTTTCGATGGAGAGATCATCGCTGTGCAGCCAGAAACCGAAGCGCCCGGACAGGGCCTCCGGCTGGGCGGGTGGCTGGTCCAACGGCACCACGGACAAGTCGGCGGTGTCCTCGACGAGGGCGGCCGAGACGCGGGCATCGTCCAGCCGATCCAGGCCCGCGGTGTCCTGCAGCCACGCGGGGTCTGCGTATTTCTCGAGGTTTGAGCGGCGGACGAGGTAGGTTTTGCCCTTCGTCTGCAGGCCCGCGACCCAACGCCACGACAGCGTGTTGCTCGCGGGATCCGCGTCGAGCAGGTGGCGGAGAAAGAAGTCGGCGCCGAGCGCCCACGGCAGACGCTCGACGTGGAT
Source organism: Opitutia bacterium (assembly GCA_947453695.1). Classification (GTDB taxonomy): domain Bacteria; phylum Verrucomicrobiota; class Verrucomicrobiia; order Opitutales; family Opitutaceae; genus GAS368. The sequence goes on along the minus strand of CANGHW010000127.1, from coordinate 10,518 downwards.
CCAATAGCTCGCGAACCACATGCGGGCGTGGTTGTGCAGGTAGCCGGTGGTGATCAATTCCCGGACGAAACGATCCATGATCGCCACCCCGCTCCGGCTGGAGGTGACCTCCGCCACGCGGGTCAGGATAGGTTGCGGGGCGGACGCGCGGAGGCGGGCGACCTGGGTGCCATAGTCCTGCCACACGCCGGGGCGCAGCTCCAGCCAGCCTTTCCAGTAGGTCCGCCAGACGACTTCCTGCACGAATTTCTCCACGGCCGGAAAGGCGTGGGCGGCCAAAACGGCGGTGAGGATCTCGTCTTCAGCGACCAGCCGATACCGCACGGCCGGCGACAAACGCGACACGTGCGGATGCCCGGCCAGGGCGAAGTTGCGCTCGGCGGCGTAGTGCGGCGCCACGGGCAGGAATTCGCGCAAACGCGCCAATGCCTCTACACGCGTGCGGGGAAACGATGCGGCAACGTCCATGGAGCCGGAAGAGAATGCGGCGAGAGGCCGACAGCAACTGCCGGGCAACGAATCGGGCCGGCCGCTTTCTCTATTCTGCCGGGCCGTCTGAAGCCGCGTCTCCGCCCCCACGAGCCGCAGAAACGCGTGGGCACGCTGAGCGAAACGGAGTGGGCAAGCGGCGGCCGGTCTTCGGGCGAGACGGACGGGGCACGTCTCGACCGTTGACCGGGCGTTTGTTGGAACAGTCGGCCACGGGTCGAGGCGTGGCCCGGTTGGCTGCCCTTGAGACATGAAGCCTTGGCTCGTTCTTGACGCGTTGGCTCGTTCCCCCGCTTCTGCCTACATGACTCCACTGCTTGTCATACTTGCGATCGGTGCGCTGGTTGTTTTTGCGCTCTACAACATGCTCATCGGCAAGAAAAACGCCGTGGAGCACGCGTTCGCTACGATCGATGTCTTTCTGCAGCGGCGCTTCGATCTCATTCCGAATCTCGTGGCAACGGTCGGGCAGTATGCGCGGCATGAAGCCGACACCCTGACGCGAATTGCCGAGTTGCGGGCGGGGAAGAGCCGCGAGCGGCGCAACAGTGACGAGCAGGTCGCGGTGGACAACGAGCTCTCCGCCGGACTCGGCCGGTTGTTCGCGACGATCGAGGCTTACCCGGAGTTGCAGGCGAGCCGCCATTTCCTCCAGCTACAACGCGCGCTGAACGAAGCGGAAGAGCAAATCGCGGCGGCGCGACGGGCGTTCAACGCGGCCGTGACCGACTTTAACAATGCGGTCGAGATGTTCCCAACCAGCCTCGTGGCTGGCGCGATGGGCTACACGCGCCGGACTTTGCTCGCCACCCCGGAGTCCGAACGCGTCGCGGCGGATCTGAACTCCGCGTTCAAGCGCTGATTCGCCCGCCGCTCCGATCATGTATGATTCCTCCCGGCCCGCGCCTGCGGACACCGCATCGCCGCTCTTGAGATTCGAGGAATTTTGCGCGAACGCGCTGCCCTCGCACCTGATGGAAGTAAACGACCTGAGGCGGAGCGTGCGTCGGCTGTTTCTTGCCTGTTTCGCGCCGCCGGTGATCGCGGTGGTGTTGATCGCGCTCCGCTACCGTGGGGGCGGACTTTACTTCGTGCTCATGGTGGCGTGGATCGTGGCCGGGGGGCTCTATTGGCATCGCCGCGGACGGATTTACGCGGCTCTGCGTGAGCGGATCCTGCCGGCCGTGGCCGCGTGTGCGGGCCCGGGCTTCGATTTTTCGCCGGGTGGATCGGTCAAGCGGGGACGATTCATGGCCGGGGGATTGTTCAAAGGGGAAATTGCGGGCTACGACGGCGGGCACCATCTCAGTGGCAGGTTGGGGCGGACGTGGTTCGAGTTCTCCGAACTGTGCGTGACGGAGAAGGGCCACCGGGACGAGGCGGACGCTGGGATCCTTTTCCGGGGCGTCTATTTCGTGGCCGACTGCAACAAGCGCTTCGCGACGCACACGGTGGTGCTGCCGGACACGCTGCAGCGTGGCTTGGGCCAGCTCGGCCAGGCGCTGCAAGCGATATTTCCGCAGCGGGGCCAGTTGATCCGGCTCGAGGATCCGGAGTTCGAGAAAAAATTCGTCGTCTATGGTGAGGACCAGGTGGAGGCGCGCTATCTCCTGACGCCGGCCCTCATGCAGCGGATGGTGGCGGTGGACGCGAAGCTCGGTGGCCGGGTGCACTTCGCCTTCGCCGGATCGCACGTGCACGTCGCGATCCCCGCGGGCGGAATCGGATTTGAACCCAGCTCGTTCACCCCGGGAACCGAGGTCGAGATTCTCAGAACCTATTTTGAGCGACTTCGCTCGCTCGTCGGAATCGTCGAGGACTTGGATTTGAACACCCGCGTGTGGACGAAGGGCTAGGGGGGCTGAAAGCGGTCGGGTTTTAACGGAGCATGTTCCGAGGTTGTCGGCACATGGGTGTGCGTGGACTCAACTCACCGGCCACGCCTCACCGCATACCCACTTCTATTCCAGGCGAGACGGATAGGGGCACGGCTCGACCGCTGATGGGGCGTTCGGCGGAGCAGTGGGGCGGTAGTCGAGGCGGGACTCGTCGGCGCCTTCGGCCGAACTGCACCGCGACGGACGGCGAACGCCGCCGGAGGTGGCTTAGCGCACCGCGGCGTCGAAGTGACCGAGATACGGACCCGCCAGTTTGAAGACTTGCTGGAGCACGCCGAGGACCACAAACGCGTAGGCGATGCGGGGCAGCCAGGCCGCGACCGCGTGGGTGCGAGCACGGAAGTCTTCGGCGTAGCGGTTGGCGAGTCGCGTAAACATCGTGTCGAGGCCGCCGGTGAGTTCGGCGTTGCGCCAGAGTGCGATCACGTCGGCGGGCAGGATCCCGGTGGATGGGAGCACGGCACTGGCGGGAGTGCCGGTCCGCTCCGTGACGTCGGCAGCGTGCAGGAGAGCGCGGGCCACGCGGGTATCGGCGCAAACCCCGGCGGCAAACCGGAGACACGCGGGCATGCCGAGCGACGTGCGCACGAGCATCCGCAGCGCACTGGCCATGCGCCAACGCTGCAGATCGCGCCACGCCGGGCCGACGGCGGGCACGCGTTGCAGCACGGCGTCGAGTTGCTCGGGCGACGCACGCCGGGCGAAATAACGGACGGCACCCAAGCCGCCCCAAAGCAGCGCCAGCGGCTGGAGGACGGCCCACCCGTAGCCGGCGACACTCAACTGGCCGAGCACGAGGCCAGGCAGCGGCGCGAGAAAGAAGGTGAGATGCAGGACCAACGCCGGGAGCGCGAGCCGGCTCATGACGGTGCGGCGCGCGGCGAGCATCTCAGCAGCGTAGTCCGCGAGGTCGCCGAGCGTGGCATCGACGCTCCCGCTCTGTTCGGCGATGTGCAGCAGCCGGATATGATCGGCGGGGAACACCCGTGGAAACGCGGCCAGCGCGGCCGACAGCGGACGGCCCCGCTCGACGAGGCGCGCGACCGGCCCGGCCTCGGGCAAAACGTGGGCGCACGCGTCGAGGGAGACGCTGGTAATGACGCCGGCCCGCAGCATCTCCGCGAGCGTGCGGTAGAAAACAGCGAGGTCGCGATCCGCAGCCATACGGCAAGAGGGGGAAGGGCGCCGTGTGTGTCAACGCGGCGGAATCGGCGGGAGGGTGAGGCAAACGAGCTTGGCCCGCATCGGCCTCGTGATACGCTGGTCTGCTACTCCAATCCCGCGAGTTTTCACCGTGGCGCACAGCACAGGGGCGTCAGCGCGGTCGGTGGAGAGTCGAGACCCTCACTGTCGTCGCACATAGGTTCACGCAATCGCCAGGCCATGGTCCTTGAGGGCACCTAACCCATGCTCTGCCACTTGGGCGGCGACGACGTCGTGGATGGCCTGCTTCGCCTCGATGCGGTGACGCAGCTTTTCGTGCCAACGTCGGAGGCCGCCCTCGCGCTCCATGATTTCCGGATGCCAAGTCGCCATCTCCGTGGCGTAGGCGGAGAGGCGGTCGGTCGCTTGGGCGTAGTCGCCGGCCCAGACGTGCAGCAGCACGATGGTCTCGAAGTAATGAATGGGAAAAGCCGAATCCGCTTTTCCCATCGTTCGATACCGTTCGCAGGCGGAAACAATACCTTTCAGTGAGAGTGGACCATCGAGAGGGAGGAGGGACTGGTGTCGCAACCGTTCGGCCGCGTCGCCGAGCCTGCTAGCATGAAACTCCGCGCGAATGCGGTCATCGGACCGACCGGATTGCGTGAGAAGACGTTGCGAGAGGAGCAGCGAAATGATCGGGAATGGTTTGCACAGGCAGTGAATATGCGCGGTTGGGAGGTAGCTGGCGTTGCCTGAGTCACTTTCCAGGCAGATGCCGTGAAGCACAGGTCCGCATCGACGCAAGAGGTGCATCGGACAAAAGACTTCCAATGACGGGAACTGCGCGCGCCAGTCCTCCGTGATCTCTCGTTTTACTTTTTTCGTCAAAGTGACCATCGAGCCTCGAGTTTGAGAAGATTTGTTACGCCGACCGGGATGTTTGCAAGGACGGCGGGGCGTGGCTGGTCTCGATCGTGAAGAGAGCAACCTGAGACGGGGTGGAGCAGTGCAACGAACAGAAAAAACGCCCCATAGATCGATGTGACCCATGGGACCTTTGGTCTGGCAGGCGACGCCTGACAGTGGATAGGACTCAGACTGACGCCAGGATCGTGTTGAGCGTCTGGCTCGGGCGCAGGGCGGCGGGGGCTTTCGCGGCTACGCGGCTCACAGATCGAGGGCGTGCCGGAGTGCGACTTTGATCTGGGAAAGCTGGGACACCGACACTGTGCCGAGGCGCCGAATGATTCGTTCGTGACCGACGGCCATCAGGCCTTGGATATTAGCCCACGAATCTTTGTTGAGAAAGTGTGGCTTGCCGAGGGCTACCTCGTAGGCCGAGCCCCGGTTTTCCGTAGTCAGCGGCACGAAAAGAGAGAGGGCGCGCGGGCTGTCGGGATCAGCCCGGGAAACAACTACGGCAGGACGAACCTTGGCGACCATGCCCAAGTCGATAAGATAGATTTCGCCCGGCTTGGTGGTCACGACTTGGCGAGGTGCGAGAAGTCTTCCTGGTCTAGTTGATCCCACACGTGAGCGACGTGCTCGATGGGGGCGACCAAGGAGCGGTTATCTTCGATCTGCAGCGGGAAGGGGATGGCTTGGCGCAACTCGATTTGCGCATAGAGCATTGTTATGGCCTGGGTGGGGCTGACGCCGAGTTTACTGAGGATTTTCTCGGCCCGAGCCTTGCGCCGCGGATCGATGCGCGTGCGGATGATGGCGGATGGTGGCATAGACAAAGAAATGTGCCGTTAGCGCGGGAGAGCAAGAGTGTGATTACGCACTCATCTGCCTGATCCATCAGGCGAACTTTTTGCTCGATCAGCAGGTGCGCCGGCTGGAGCAGGATTTTCTGAAGGAGGGCGGGCTCAAGGAGCGCATGATGCGCGCGAGGCTGGAGGCGCGGGAGCGGCAGGCGAGGGAGCCAAAAAAGAAATAGGTCCGATGGGTCGTATTTGACCCATGGGACCTTTGGTCTGGCAGGCGACGCCCGCCAGTGGATAGGACTCAGACTGACGCAAGGATCGTATTGAGCGTCTGGCTCGGGCGCAGGGCGGCGGAGGCTTTCGCGTCGTCGGGCTGGTAGTAGCCGCCGATGTCGGCGGGTTTGCCTTGGACGGCGATCAGTTCCTTCACGATCTGCTCCTCGGCGGCGGTGAGTTCGGCGAAGACCGGGAGGAAGAGGCGGTGCAGTTCCTCATCCTTGTGCTGCGTGGCGAGCGCCTCGGCCCAGTAGAGGGCGAGGTAGAAGTGCGAGCCGCGGTTGTCGATGCCGGCGCCGACCTTGCGGGCGGGCGACTTGTCGAACTCGAGGAACTTGCCGTTGGCGGCGTCGAGGGTCTCGGCGAGGATCTTGGCCTTGGCGTGATTCTGCGTGATGCCGAGGTGCTCGAAGCTGGCGGCGAGGGCGAAGAATTCGCCGAGGCTGTCCCAGCGGAGGAAGTTTTCCTCGGTGAATTGCTGGACGTGCTTCGGGGCAGAGCCGCCGGCGCCGGTTTCGAAGAGGCCGCCGCCGTTCATGAGGGGAACGATGGAGAGCATCTTGGCGCTGGTGCCGACCTCGAGGATAGGGAAGAGGTCGGTGAGGTAGTCGCGGAGGACGTTGCCGGTGACGCTGATGGTGTCCTGGCCGGCCTTGAGGCGGACGAGGGTGGCCTCGCAGGCGGCGGCGGGGGCCATGATCTTGATATCGAGGCCGGTGGTGTCGTGCTGGTTGAGATAGGTCTTTACCTTGGCAATGATCTGGGCGTCGTGCGCGCGCTTTTCGTCGAGCCAGAAGATGGCGGGGGTGTTGGACAGGCGGGCGCGGTTGACGGCGAGCTTCACCCAATCCTGCACGGGGGCATCCTTGGTCTGGCAGGCACGCCAGATGTCGCCTTGTTCGACGGCGTGCTCGAGGAGGATTTTGCCCTCGGTATCAACGACGCGGATGGTGCCGTTGCCGGGTGCAGTGAAGGTCTTGTTGTGGGAGCCGTATTCCTCGGCAGCCTGGGCCATGAGGCCGACGTTCGGGACGGTGCCCATGGTCTTCGGGTCGAAGGCGCCGTGCTTCTTGCAGAAGGCGATGGTGGTGGCGTAGACGCCGGCGTAGCAGCTATCGGGAATGACGCAGAGGGTGTCCTGGCCCTTGCCGGCGGCGTTCCACATCTGGCCCGAGGTGCGGATCATCGCGGGCATGGAGGCATCAATGATGACGTCGGAGGGGACGTGGAGATTGGTGATGCCCTTGTCGGAATTGACCATCGCGACGGCGGGACGCTCGGCGAAGATGGCGGCGATGTCGGCCTCGATGGCGGCCTTCTGATCGGCGGGGAGGGTGGCTATCTTGCCGACGAGGTCACCGAAGCCGTTGTTGAGATCGACGCCGAGGGCGGTGAGGGTGGCGCCGTGCTTGGTGAAGAGGTCTTTGAAGAAGACGCGCACGCAAAGGCCGAACATGATGGGGTCGGAGACCTTCATCATCGTGGCCTTGAGGTGGAGGGAGAAGAGGGTGCCGTCCTTTTTGGCCTGATTGATCTGCTGGGCGTAGAAGGCGCCGAGGGCCTTCCGGTTCATGAAGGTGCCGTCGAGGATCTCACCGGCCTTGAGCGGAGTCTTTTCCTTCAGCACCACGGTGGGCTCCTGTTTGCCATCGGCCGCGGGCTTCGGGACGAACTCGATGCGCACCGTGGTGGCGGCGGGGACGGTGACAGACTTCTCATTGGAGAAGAAGTCGTCGTGGCCCATCGTCGCGACGGAGGTCTTGGAGTCAGGCGACCACTTGCCCATGGAGTGCGGGTGGGCGCGGGCGTATTCCTTGACGGCCTTGGGCGCGCGGCGGTCGGAATTGCCCTCGCGGAGGACGGGATTCACGGCGGAACCCATGACCTTGCCGTAGCGGGCCTTGGCGTCCTTCTCGGCGTCGGTGGTGGCGACCTCGGGGAAATTCGGGAGGGCGTAGCCCTTGGCCTGGAGCTCGGCGATGGCGGCCTTAAGCTGCGGGACGGAGGCGGAGATATTGGGCAGCTTGATGATATTGGCCTCGGGCTTGAGCGTGAGGGCGCCGAGTTCGGCGAGGGCATCGGGCACGCGCTGGTGGGCGGGCAGGACATCGGAAAACGCGGCGAGGATGCGGCCGGCGACGGAGATATCGCGAGTCTCGACGGCGATCTCGGCGTGCTTGGTGAACGCCTGGATGATCGGCAGCAGCGAGTAAGTGGCGAGCGCGGGAGCCTCGTCGGTTTTCGTGTAGATGATGGTCGGCTTGGCGGACATGGTGATAAAAGAGGTGCGGGGTAAGCGTTTAGAGGCGAGAGGAAAGGAGCGAAGTATCAAAGAGGGGCGCACCGGACGGTCAAAGTCATTTGCGGCGCAGATCTTGCGAATGAGGCGCCACTTATTTCCACCGCACCGGGGCTATTTTGAGCGCTTATGGCGCGGGTGGCGCGGCGGGGTGGACCGGGCGGCGACTTTTGCATGGCGAAACGGGGCGGGCGTGGCACGGTGGGGCGCGCTCCTCTCCCACCAGTCATGAAAAAATTCCTGCTGCTCTTCTGCCTCAGTGTCGCCGGCCTCTGGGCCCAATCCGAGAAGATCGATCTCGGCGGGCGCGGCAAGCTGACCATCTACCTCGCGGACACCTGGACCTTTGAGACCTCGGACTTCGGCGATCGCAAGATCGTGAAGATCTCCCCCAAAGGCAGCGGGGTAAATGCGCACTGTGAGATGACGATCACGTTTCCCGAGACGGACCGCTTCGACACGAATGCCCGCCTGAAGATGCGCGTGGAGATCGACGGGATGAAGTTTGCCGACCAATCCGTGGAAGGGAAGGCGCGGGCCCAGGAGTTTTCCCTGCGCTCGGGCAGCGGCTTCTACTGCAATTTCACCGACCCCAACCTCGTGGGGCGACCGGCGAAGCAAGGCGACTACAAGACGATCAGCGTGGGCCTGATCCGGCTCGCGCCGGATGTCCTGATCGAAGTCGCGATCAATGCCGATGGCTTCAACAGCGCGCCCTACAATGACCTGCTCGGCGCGATCGAAGGCATGGAGTTCAAGGCGGCGGGCGGGCGCTAAAAACCGGCAAGCCCGACGGGGCGAAACAGAGTTGCGTCAGGCGGGGCGGGAAGCTGACGGTGAGGCATGCCCCACTTACCCCGTCGGCTGAGCCTTGGTCTGGGATGCGCGTGTGCGCTGATCGCGATGGCGGTCCACGCCGCGACCGCGCCAGTGAAGGAAGGGACGATCGATACCTCGGGCTTCGATGACTCGCGCCATCACTGGCGGGGCATCATCCAACCGGAGCGCTTCATGCAGGCGACGGGGCCGGACCAGCCGGCCTACCGGGCCGACCAAGTGCAGGAAATCGCAGCGAACATTCTGCTCTTCCAACGCGACAATGGCGGCTGGCCGAAGGACTACGACATGCTCGCGATCCTCACCGAGGAGCAGAAGAAACTCGTGCGCGACAGCCACGCGAAGAACGACACGAGCTACGACAATCACAACACGCACAGCCAGGTCGCGTATCTGGCGCGGGCCTTCGCGCTGACGGGCGACACCGCGCTGCGCGACGCGTGCCGGCGCGGACTGGAGTTTATGCTGGCCTCGCAGTATGCCAACGGAGGCTTCCCGCAGTGGTGGCCCAAGCCCGGCGGGATCGCCAAGCGCATCACGTTTAACGACGGCGTGATGATGGGCATCATGAATGTGCTCAAAGATGCGGCGGATCGCGCGCCGCACTTTGCGTGGATCGATGAAGCCCTGCGCGCGCGCTGTGCGGCGGCGGAGGCGAAGGGCCTGGATTGCCTGATGAAAACCCAGGTTGTGGCCAACGGCGTGCGGACCGGCTGGGGGCAGCAACACGACGAGACGACCTTCGAGACGGTGGGGGCGCGGACCTTTGAGCTGCCCTGCATCGCACCGGGCGACACGGCGGAAGTGGTGCAGTTTCTCATGCGCTACGAGCGCCCCTCGGCGGAGATCGTGACGGCGGTAGAAGCCGCGGTGGCCTGGCTGAAGAAGACCCAGCTCAACGGCATCGCGGTGAAACGGGTGCCGGCGCCGCCTGCGGAGTTTGTGCGGCACAAGACGGATTTCGACGTGGTCGTGGTGGCGGATGAGAAGGCGCTGCCGCTCTGGGCGCGCATGGTCGAGCCCGGCACGGACCGGCCGATCTTCGCGAGCCGCGATGGCGTGAAAGTCTACTCACTCGCGGAAGTGGATCGCGAGCGGCGCACGGGCTCCGGCTGGTATGCGGCCGCGCCGCGGCGCGTAGTGACGCGGGACTACAACGCGTGGAAGGCGAAGCTCGCGAAGCAGTGACGGGCGCGGCCGAGGCGGGGCGGACGCGGACGGGAGTCTCAGCAATCCCGGCCGGAGACGGGACAGGGCAGAGGACTACTTCTTCGCCGGAGCCTTGGGCGTGGCGGCGGTGACGATACGGATAACGTGGTAGCTGGCGGTGGTGCCACCGACGTTCTTCATGCCGTGCTCGTCGTTGGATCCGTAGAAGAAGATGGAGCCGGGGCCGCCGCGTTGGGTGACGCCGTTAATCGTGACCTCCATGACGCCCTCTTTGACGACGACGATCTCCTCGTCGGGGTGGCGGTGGGCGGCGTGGGGCACCTCGCCGGCGTTGAGCGTGGTGACGTGGCACTCGAAGCTTTCGCAGGTGGGCGTGGGGGAGTTGACGATGTCGCGGCGAGAGCCGACCTTGGTGGGCTTCACGGCGAGTTTATCCCAATTGAAAACCGTGGAGCCGAGTTTGCCCGGGAGCTTGGCGACGGCGGCGCCCTCGGGGGCGGTGCTGCGGGTGGCGACCGTTTCGAAATTGAAGACGAGGTAGGTGGCGCGCGTGGTGCCGATATTGCGGACGGCATGCATATCGTTGGAGGCGTAGAACAGCAGCGAGCCCGGGCCGGCGGGCTGGGTCTGGCCATTAATGTGCACCTCGAGCGTGCCCTCCTTGACGATGATGAATTCCTCGCGGGCGTGCTTG
>CANGHW010000126.1 GCA_947453695.1 Opitutia bacterium | reverse complement strand
TAGTAATACTCCGGATGCAGGTTGCGGATGTATTTCCAGTCCGAGGTGCGCACGCTCCGCGTGGGATAGATGTTCATGCGCCCGTCGCCGCTATGGGTCGTGAAAATCCGGTCGCGGTGCTCTGCCGTCTCGCCCCGCAGCACGGCAGCAAACGAGCGCCCGTCCAGGCCCGTCGGCGCCGGTCCGCCTGCCACCGCCACCAGCGTCGGCAAAATATCCACCCAGCTCACCATCGCCGCCGTGCGCGAACCCGCGGCAATTTTCCCCGGCCACACCGCGATCATCGGCGTGCGGATGCCACCGTCGTAAAGGCTCCATTTGCCAAAGGGCCACTGCGCGCCGTGGTCCGACGTCGTGAGGAAAAACGTATTCGCGCCGAGCACCGCATTGGCCGCGTCAAACACCGCGCCGAGTTCGTCGTCCATGTGGCGCACCGCGGCGTAGTAGCGGAGCCGCGCGGCCCGCGTGCGCGGCGTGTCCACGTGGTTCGCCGGCACCACGATCTTCGCCGCGTCATAGCCCTCAGCTTTCTCCGGCCACGGCACGTGCGGCCAGTTGGTGCCGACAAACAACGCCAGCGGCCGGTCGCTCCGCCGCGCCTTCAGCCAGTCGAGCGCCGCCGGCACCGCGATGTCCTCGTGGTATTTGTCGTGCGCGAAGTGATCGAAGCCGTAGTCGCCCGTGTGCTGGTAGTGCGACACCTTGCCAAACGCCACGACCTCGTAGCCGAGTTCTTGCAGATAGGCCGGCAGCTTCTTCAGCTCCGCCCGCGGCTTCGAGTGATTCGGCTCCGCTCCGTTGCGCGCCGGCATGAGACCGGTCAGCAGCGCCGCCCGGCTCGGCGCACAACTCGGCGACGCCACAAACGCCCGGTCAAACACGAGGCCCGCCTTCGCCACCCGCTCCATGTGCGGCGTCTTCACGTCCGGCGAACCGTAGACACTCGAATCGGCCCGCGAGTGGTCGTCAGTGAGAAACACCACGAGGTTCGGCCGGGCCTCCGCCGCCCGCACGTGGCTGAGTCCAGCGACGAGCACTAGGGCCGGCAGGAATTGAACGAAAATTCGAACGAACAGCGGGATGGGCATGCGCAACGGGGCAATCCAGCCATCACACAAATCTCTCCGGTCACCTGCAATTTTTCTCGGCGGCGACGCGGCGACCGTCACTTTTCCCCCTACCCCTCCGTCTCTCTGGATCTTCCCCACTTTTTCATGCGCTTCACCTCACCGCTACCCTCCGCCCTCCGTCTCGCTGCGCCGCTGCTCAGCGCCACTGCGCTCATCGCCCTCGGTGGCTGCGACAAAAAGAACGCCTCGGCCACCCCCTCCACTTCGGCCGCCGCTCCCGCGGATGCGACCACCCCGGCCACTGCGTCGGCCACGCCCGCCACCCCGGCCGTGCTCTCGCGCGTCCTCGGTCGCTGGCAACGCACCGACGGCGACTACACCCTCGCCATTATTGGTGGCGAAAATGGCGGCATCCTCCGCGCCCAGTATTTCAACCCCCGCCCGATCAACGTCGGCCGCGCCGCGTGGATCGACGCCGGCGGTCGCCTCCAGCTCCTCGTGGAGCTCAACGACGTCGGCTACGCCGGCTCAACCTACATCATCAACTTCGACCCCGCCACGGATCGCCTCGTCGGCCAATACCGCCAGCCGTCTCAGCAGCAAACCTACGACATCGAGTTCACGCGCCTCGCGCCGTCCCCGTTGAAGCCCTAGGTCCGCCGCGCTTCGTTTCCCTCCCCTTTACCCGTCCCCCATCCTGTCACCCATGCCCTCACTCCTCCGCTTTTTCCTGGCTGCGGCCGCTCTCATCGGCACCACCTCGTTGCTCGCTGCCGCCTCCTCCCTTCCCGCGCGGCCGAACATCATCTTCGTCCTCAGCGATGATCTCGCCCAGGGCGACGTCGGCGTTTACGGCCAGAAGCTGATTCAAACGCCGCGCCTCGACCGCATGGCACGCGAGGGCACGCGTTACAATCAGGCCTATTGCGGCACGAGCGTGTGCGCCCCGTCCCGCACCTCGCTCATGACGGGCCTGCACACCGGCCACTCCCCCGTCCGCGGGAATTGGGAGGTGCCCGTCGAGGGCCAGCTCCCGCTTCCCGCCGCCACGCTCACCGTCGCCCAGGTGCTAAAATCCGCCGGCTACGCCACCGCCGTCGCCGGCAAGTGGGGCATGGGCATGTTCGACACCACCGGCAGCCCGCTGAAAAAGGGCTTCGATCACCAGATCGGCTACAACTGCCAGCGCCACGCGCATTCTTACTTCCCGGAATTTCTTTACCGCGATGGCGTGAAGTTCGACCTCCCCGGCAACACCGGCAACGGCGTCGGCCCGATCTACGCGCAAAACGTCATTCAGACCGACGTCCTCCAATGGGTCCGGGCCCAAAAAGAAAAGCCGTTCTTCCTCTTCTACGCGATCACCCTGCCCCACGGAAACCACGAGATCGATGACCTCGGCATCTACGCCGACCGCCCCTGGACCGCCCAGCAGAAGGCCTACGCCGCCCAAGTCACGCGCCTCGACCGCGATGTCGGCCAGCTCCTCGACTTGCTCGCCGAACTCAAGCTCGACGAAAAAACCCTCGTCATGGTCGCCGGCGACAACGGCTCTTCCTTCGAACCCACCTCCGAGATGGGCAAGCTCTTCGACCAAGCCGGCAACGGCCTGCGCGGCTTCAAGCGCGGCCTCTACGAGGGCGCCCTGCGCCAGGCCGCCCTCGCCCGCTGGCCCGGTGTCGTCCCCGCCGGCCGCGTGAGCGACGAGCCCTGGGCCTTCTGGGATTTTCTGCCCACGGCCACCGAGCTCGCCGGCGCCAAGCTCCCGGCCGGCGCCACCACCGACGGCCTCTCGCTCGTCTCGTTTCTCCGCGGCGGTCCCGCCCCCTCCCGCGATTACTTCTACTGGGAACTGCACGAAACCAACAAGCCCCTGCAGGCTATCCGCTTCGGCTCTTGGAAGGCCGTGCGCAACGGCCCCGGCCAAGCCCTCGAGCTCTACGATCTCACGACCGACGCCGCGGAGTCCAAAAACCTCGCCTCCACCCGGCCCGAGCTCGTCGCTCGCGCCGAGGCGTTGATCACGTCCGCCCACACCGACGACCCGAACTGGCCGCTCACAGGTCGCGCCGCCGCCCGTGACGCCGACCGCGCCAAAAACGCCAAGAAGAAGAAATAGCCCCGTCCTCGCTCGCCCCGCCCGCGCCCCATGAGACTCCCCGCGCTCCTCGTTCTCCTCGCGCTGCTCGTCGGTCCCCTCGGCGCCGCCCCGCGGACCGTCCTCACCATCGAAGGCGAACAGTTTCTGATCAACGGCCGCCCCACCTACGCCGGCCGCACGTGGCAGGGGCGGAAAATCGAGGGCCTCCTCCTCAACGCCCGCCTCGTCCAGGGCGTCTTCGACGACCTCAATCCCGCCACCGCCGCTCGTTGGGCCTACCCCGACACCGGCAAGTGGGACCCCGAGCGCAACAACCGCGAGTTTCTCGCCGCCATGCCCGTCTGGCGCGCCCATGGCCTGCTGGGTATCGCGATCAATTTCCAAGGCGGCTCGCCCGAGGGCTACTCGAAGCAGCAACCGTGGAGCAACCCCGCCTTCGCCCCCGACGGCACCCCGCTCCCCGCCTACCTCGAGCGCATGGCGCGCATCATCAACTTCGCCGACGACCTCGGCATGGTCGTCGTGCTCGGTTATTTCTATTTCGGCCAGGACCAGCGCCTCACCGACGAGGCCGCGATCCTCCGCGCCACCGACGCCACCACCCGCTGGGTCCTCGACCACGGCTGGCGCAACGTCCTCATCGAGGTGAACAACGAGTGCAACGGCGCCTACGACCACCCGATCCTCAAGCCCGACCGCGTGCACGAGCTCATCGAGCGCGTGAAACGCACCACCGCGGCCGACGGCCACCGCCTCCTCGTCACGACCTCCTATGGCGGCAACCACGTCCCCCACGAAAACGTCGTCCGCGTCTCGGACTACCTCCTCCTGCACGGCAACGGCGTGAGCGATCCGAAGCGCATCGCCGAACTTGTGCAACTCACGCGCAAGGTTCCCGGCTACCGCCCCATGCCGATTTTCTTCAATGAGGACGACCACTTCAACTTCGACGTCCCCGTCAACAACTTCACCGCCGCGCTCGACGAATACTGCGGCTGGGGCTATTTCGATTTCCGCATGAAAGGCGAGGGCTTCGACGAGGGCTACCAAAGCATCCCGGCCAATTGGACCATCAGCTCCCCCCGCAAGGCCGGCTTCTTCCGTAAACTCGCCGAGATCACCGGCGCCACGTCTGGCAGCCGCCCGTTGCCAACCACGCCCTGATTTATCCCCGCGGCCCCGGCCGGAATAGCGACTCCGTCCGCTCCGCCCGCAATCTGATTTCGGCGCTTGCGCGGCGATTTTTTTCGTCCAACGTCGCCGCTCTTGGAGTTTTCGGCGCGGTAGCCAAGTGGTAAGGCCGAGCTCTGCAAAAGCTCTATGCGCCGGTTCAATTCCGGCCCGCGCCTCCAAGTTCTGCTGCGTTTGCAGCAGGAAGTTACACGGTTCCGGTAGGGCCACTGTCAGTCAAAGCGCTAGCAACTCTAGGACGAGACCACCAACCAGCAAGGTCGCAGCCGGAGGCTGCACCTGACTTCAGCAAAAAGTGGATTCGATAAGAAGCCGCAACAATGGGGCTGTTTTGAGAGGGATAAACCTCCGTCTGATGGATTCGCGGCCCTTCCTCGCATCGGATTCCGACGCATGCCGCTTACTATGCGGGCCATTTTGAGTGACTACGCCGTCCCTAGGGCGTTGTCGGGCACCTGAAGACGTGCTACGCTGCTTTCAACAGTTACAATCAAGGAGAAGCCCAATGAGCAAGAGCCCTTCGGTCGTCATCAGCATGCGCCTTCCGTTTAATAGTGGTAAACGCCTCAAACGCATGGCTTCGAACCACGGCTGGACTGCGAGCGATGCCAGTGCACGGCTGGTGGAGGAAGGGTTACGGCGGGCGGAGTTCGCTTTTATCGATTTTCGTGACTCCAGCGCCGGACGGCTGGCCTGCTTGCAGGGAAGCTCGCTCACTGTGTGGGAAGTCATGCTGCTCGCGCGCTCGTATGATAACAAAGCGAGCGCGGTGGCCAAGCATCTGAGCTGGCCGGAGGCGAAAGTTCAGGCGGCGTTTAATTACGCCAAAGCCTACCGCGAAGAGATCGCCGCCGCGCTCGCCGACAACGATGCGGTCGATTTTGATTCCCTCTCCCGCATGTTGCCGCAAGCGAAGGAATTTACCGTAAGCGATTCGCGCGACTAACCCCGTGCTAAAGCTCCTGCTCGACGAACACATTTCGCCGGACGTGGCGGACGGTCTGCGCCAAAAGCAGAAAGGTGTTTCCGTGCTCAGCCTCGGACAATGGGAAGAGGGAAAATTCTTGGGCGCTTCCGACGAACTGATCCTCGCCGAAGCGGCGGCGCAGAAACCGACTCTGGTCACCTATGACCGCAAAACCATCCCGCCTGTGCTCAAGGCGTGGGCAGAAGCAGGCCGCGAACATGGTGGCGTGATCTTCGTTGATGAAAAAACCATCGCACCGTCAGACATTGGCGGGTTGTTGCGAGCCCTGCAAAAACTCGTCCGCGAGGTTTCCAAAGCAGATTTATCCACCGCCGTGATTTTCCTGAGACGGGAGAACAAGCACTGAGGCATTCACGCCAAATGGCATAAGACGTTTTTTCGGGTCCAATCTCATTTAGGGAACAACCAGCGCCTCAGCTAGGCCTGCCTCTCTTACCTCATGGATCCCAAACTTCCCTTTGGCCTGCGAATAAGCGACCCACGGTATGTCAACGTGGAATCGGTTCCGACCGGTGCCAAATGTGGCTGCTTGTGCCCTGCGTGCAACGGACCATTGGTCGCCAAAAACGCGGGTCGCCAGAAAATCAGTCACTTCGCCCACAAAGCCGATTGTGTAGGTGCGCTCGAAACCGTGTTGAATGAGACGGCCAAACAAATCGTCCGTGAGCTCGGGTTTGTCTGACTGCCAGAGTCGATTGTTGCGGCAAAAACCCAGTTCTTTTTCACCGGACCTACTCCTGAGCCGAGGATGCGCGGGCGGCATCGACGAACCGGCCCATTATTCCATCAAACGAGCCGTTGGTGAAGAAAACCACGACTCGAGGCCGGGTCACTCTCCCCGCGGCTTCTGCGATCAAAGAATCGCCCAAAATGGCATTGGTCGGAGCGCAACGAGCGTGAACCCCCTGCGTTTCGAGGTGCTGCACAACTGCCTCCGGGTCGAATCGCTCCTCGGGTCGAAGTTTTTCGGCGCGATTCACCGCTCCGATATAAACTTCATCGGCCAACGCCAGTGCGCGCATAAACGCAGACTGCATCACGGTAGAGCGAGCGGTGTTACTTCGCGGCTCGAATACTGCAGTCAGTAGCGCGCCGGGAAACCGAGCGCGAAACGATTGGAGGGTTTCGGCCAAGGCGGTGGGATGATGGCCGAAATCTTCAATTACCGTAAGTTTTGGCCCCGTGAATAACGTCTCCTGACGCCGCTTGACTCCGCGGAACCGCACCAACGCGTCGAGTGGAAGGACCGTGGGATTATTCTCATCGAGCGCAAGACCGGCGGCTGTAGCGGCCATCGCCGCATTGCGGACATTGAAGAGGCCCGGCTGGGTCCATTTCAATTTCGTCCACAACTGCCCCCGCCACTTGAGCGAAAATTCCACGCCCGCGGCGTTCTCCTTAAACTCCACAATTTGGGTGTCGCACCCCTCTCCCTGCCCCACCCGTATTACCCTGGTCCACGCCATCGCGCCGAGCGCACGCAAATTGCTATCGTCGCCGTTTACCACGATAAATCCATTGCGCGGCACAATCCTCGTGAGGTGCGCGAACGTGCGCTGCACGTCGGCGAGATCCCGAAAAATATCCACGTGATCAAACTCCAAGTTATTGAGCACGGCGATTCGCGGAGCGTAGTGGATAAATTTACTGCGCTTGTCGAAGAATGCGCTGTCATACTCATCTCCCTCGATCACGAATGGGTCGCGCGCGTTTCCGAGATGCGCCCCGACCGGTGGATCTTGCGGCACTCCTCCGATCAAAAACCCGGGGTCGCGCCCAACCTCACGCAGCAAGAAGGCCGTCAACGAGGTCGTGGTCGTCTTTCCGTGGGTCCCGCAAACGACAATGTTATGGCGCTGACGCAGCACAAAATCATGGAGCAGCGCCGGCAGGGACGTAACCCGGATCGCCCGCGTATCGAGCAACCACTCGACCTCAGGGTTCCCGCGGGACATCGCATTTCCAATCACCACGAGATCCGGCGCCAGCTTCTGCAGTCGAACCGGGTCGTAGCCCTCGTGCAGTTCAATCCCGGCCGTAGCTAAGACGGTGCTCATGGGCGGATAGACATTGGTGTCCGCCCCTAGCACCTCGTGACCGGCCGCACGGATCAGCAACGCAGCATTGCCCATGGCCGTGCCACATATGCCCATAAAATACACCCGTAACTTGGCCGCGCCAGATCCGTTCGCCTCACGACTACCGACCACATTTTCAGCCTCGTTCATTGATTTGCACCCTGAGCGAATCCTGCACGCGCGGGAAGGCACTTTTCTCAAAATTCGTTCAAATGCTAACATCTCCCCATTATACCCACGAATCGAACTGCATTGGGAATCCGGACTTGGCCGCATAAAAATACCGTCCGCGCAGCCCTGATCCAGCGCAGTTTCCAAGGAAAAGAGGCATTTGGCCCCTTCAAGCAATGCTCCTACGTAGCGCTACTCATACAACTGGGTGTTTCTCTCGCTACATTAGGCTCGATCCGGTCGACAAAGTAGAAATCGTCAGAGCGCGGAGAAATAGCACCCATGTCGCTCGTCCATACTCGAAACACGTCACCCACCAGCCAACGCGGCATCGCGTTGTTGGTTACGATGTGCTTCATGCTGGCTCTGGTGATCGCCGTGGGGAGCTACATCAGCCTCTGCTATCGTTCGCTGCAAATGAGCACGCGAAATATGAACTCCAACCATAGCGTGGAGCTCGCTGAAATGGGTATGGAGGAGGCACTTTGGGCCCTCAACAAATCCACTTGGACCGGCTGGGGCGTCACCGGCACCACCGCGACCAAGACTCTTTCCGGATTTACTTACGACAATGGTGCCACGGGAACAGCCAGTCTCACTGTCACCAACTATGATGGCAGCTTGGCCGGAACTCCGCGCACTGTCACCGTCACGGGCACTATGACCCAGAGTGACGGCACGACCTCCAGCCGGACCCTTACTTCCAGTGCCGCGCAGGCCCCCTTGTTTACCAACGCCGTTGCTGCTACTGGTCTTTCCTCTTCTCTGGCAGGAGCGGGCACCGTGGTCTTTAGCAGTGCCGGAACCGCCGACAGTTATGACTCTTCTCTGGGGTCCTACGCTTCGCAAACCCCGACCTACTCAGCCATTATTGCTGGGATGAAAACTTCGCCCACCGCTGCATCGGTTACGATTACCAATGCTCAGATTAAGGGCTACGTCGCTTCCAACTACTCCGGTGGCCCCTCCTACAGCACCAGCGCTCGCCTCCTCGGCAGTGCTACGGCTATTCCGGTCGCCTACCAAGGCACTAATCCGGCAAACTCCAAAGTAGACGTTCGCCAATTTAGCAGCAGTCCCTACCAGCCCACTTTCGACATCCGCACGATTAGCGGTGGCACCACTCTCAGCGCTCCGGGTAACAACACCACAACTACGCTAGGTAACGCAACGGACACAACTTGGGCAGTTTATCGCTACGCTTCGTTAGACCTGCGCGGATCGACCAAAATCGTAATCAACGGTCCGGTTCGGCTTATCGTCCCTGGCACGTTTTACATCGGCCTCTATGGCGGTGCCTCCACCGCTTCCATCGAAGTAAGCAGCACCGGCACGCTCGAGGTGTTTACCGCTTCAGATATCGCAATCTACGGTAATGGGATGAACAACACCTCCAAGGATCCCAAACGCATGGCCCTGTTCAGCACGAATGCAGGCACAGCGCCGGACATGAATACCACGGCAGACTTTTACGGGGTAATTTACACCCCCAACGGAAACTTCAAAATTCTCAGCAGCAACGCGATCTACGGTGCAATCGTGGCAAATAGCCTAACGATTTCCGGATCCCCTGCGATTCATTACGACTTGGAACTACGTGACGTTGTGTTCCCTGGTATTGATACGCCTTTTGCCGTTTCGGGCTGGCGGGAGATTACCAACTAGAGTCGGCCTTCTTTCGCTGGGCTGCTGATTTTGGAGCATCCTGCAAGCTCCTCGGTAGTAACTAAGGGTTCATTCCCTTCGGTTCTAGCTCGCTCCATCCCGAGCTGCTCACATTCTGGCGCGTTCCCCCGCTCTGCCATGAGCCGCTATCTTCGCTACCTCCTCTCCATTGCACTGCCCGCTTTAGTCCTCGCGCAACCGCCGATCGCACTTGATGAGGTGATCGTATCGCCGAGTAAATTCGGCGTAGTCGAAGATCGGACCACAGCAGGAGCCACCCTGACCGGAGCCGAACTGGAAGCACTCCCGCAAGTGGGTGATGATCTCTTCCGCTCGATCGCGCGACTTCCCGGCTTAGCCGGAGATGATTTTAGCGCAAAGTTTTGGGTGCGCGGAGCCCCTAACCGGCAGCTTCTAGTGCGCTATGATGGGGTAGATCTGATTGAGCCCTTTCACCTCAAGGACGTCGATGGCGCACTCTCCATCGTCGATCCGCAAACCATCGAGCATCTCGATCTTACGACCGGAGGATTCACGGCGGAGTATGGAGACCGCCTCGCTGGAGTCTTGGCGTTGGAATCCAAGCAAGCCGCCTCCTCGCGAACATCGCTTGGCCTCAGCCTCACCGGCCTAGCCGCCTCAAATCAGGGCAGTTTCCATGGGGCACAAGGCCGCTGGTTGGTCGCCGCCCGACGCGGTTATCCGGACATTGCCCTGCGTGTTGCGGGGCGAGACGATGAAGTCACGCCGCGCTACTACGATGCGACCGCTCAAGTGAGTTACTCCGTTGCTCCCAGTCATACTTTTTCCATCCATGCCTTGCACGCTGGCGATACACTTACTTACCGCCGAACCAACAGCCCATCGCTCTCAAGCCGCTATGGCAGCGACTATCTCTGGGGGCGGTGGGAGGGACGTCTCGCCTCCGGGGTAAAGGGCGAAACGGTCGCTTCCTATTCTCGCCTAACCTGGAATCGCCTCGGCTACGGTTCTCTCGATGGATTTCCTTTCGCGCTCCACGACCAGCGAAAACTCGGTCAATTTGCCACCCGAAGCGACTGGAGTGCAGCATGGGGAGATTCTTGCCTCGTTCGTGCCGGGGCCGAAGCCAAGACCGGCGAAGGACGATACGACTACAGCCTTAACCGCCAGCATTCGGTCGTGGCTGCAGGTCGCCAAACTACGGTCACTGAGGTGGTAAATACTGAGCTAGCACCCACCAGCACATCCACCGGTCTTTTCGCCGCTGTTCGCCTGAAGCCAACGTCCCTGCTCGTGATCGAGCCCGGTATCCGCTACGATCGACAGAGCCTCACGAGTGACTCGAACGTGAGTCCGCGGTTCAACGCCACCTTCAATCTTGGTCCAGCCGTGCTTCGGGGAGCTTGGGGCGTCTATCGCCAGTCACAGGGACTGCATGAATTAGCAGTCGCCGATGGCGAAAAGAATTTTGGCCGGGCCGAGTTCGCCGAACACCGCATCATCGGTCTTGAATTTCCTCTGGGCACCGGGATCAGCGCTCGCGCAGAAGCTTACGAACGAGTCACCACTCGCGTTCGGCCGCGCTGGGAGAATCTCGACAATGGCTATGACCTCTTTCCGGAAGCCCAAGCCGACCGCGTTCGACTCGCGCCCAATCGCGGCCGGGCTCGGGGAGCGGAACTGCTACTCGCCGGCCACATGGGCTCTAGGTTAGCCTGGCACGTCAGCTACGGGCTATCCCGCACCGAGGAACGACTCGCCGGAGTCTGGACTCCGCGCAGTCGCGACCAACGGCACTCATTCTATTCCGATTTCACCTATGCACCCAACTCGCGCTGGCAGTTCAGTGCCTCATGGCAGTATCACTCCGGATGGCCCACGACCGATGTAGTCTACTCTTTCGCCAGTCTGAGCAACGGCCGCCGTGTCCTCGTATCCGCCAACGGTGCGGTTTACGGCTTGCGCCTCCCCGACTACCACCGCTTGGACCTTCGCTTAACGCGCCGTTTCACGCTCAAACGAGGAGAACTTCGCGCCTATCTTGACGTGTTCAATGCCTACGATCGCACGAACCTGATTGGTTACGAGCATCGCGTCACGGTATCCGGCACACAGGTCACCGACATGCGGAAACCCCGAGAACAGCTGCCGTTTTTACCCAGCGCCGGCCTCAATTGGGCATTCTAACCCCCGTCTTGAGCCCCCTACCGTTTTTTGATCTAAAAATCGTCCACCCCACTGTTTCCAAACGACTTCCCGCTCGTCTCTGTCTACTCCATGTCTTCGTCCGCACCCCAGAAGTCTCGCACGTTAGCTCTCGTTACCCGAATTATTGTGATCGCCGCCATCCTCGCCGCTTCCGGCTGGGGCGGTCGCTGGGTGTGGAAGCAGGTAAGCCCCGGACTGTTTGGCAACAAACGCACCGAGCAAGTCCCAGTTTCTCGCGTCCGAACCTCGACCATCGCGGAAGAAATCGTCGCCGTTGGCCGGCTCCGCGCCGTGTTCTCGACCGAGCTTCGTTCTGAAATTAACGGCCGCATCATCAAGATCCTCGCGGTCGATGGACAGAAGGTGGAACGCGACCAAGAAATCCTGCGGCTCGACCAACAGGACTTGCTCACACAACTCCAGGAAATGGAGCGCAGCATCGAAGCAGCCAAGCTCAAGGCCCAGCGCGCACGTCGCGATTTCGAGCGCCTCACCGATCTGAAGGCGCGTAACCTGATTGCGCCCAAGGATCATGAGGAGGCGCGGATCACACTCTCTCTGGCTGAAAACGACTCCGCTATTTCCGAAGCACGGGCCGCCAACATCCGCGACAAGTTGACCAAAACCGTTATTCGCGCGCCTCATTTGGGCACCCTGCTGCTCCGCGACCTTACCGAGGGCCAAGTAGTGACCGGTGCTGCGGCCCAAAACGGTGGCACCATGCTCGGTGAAGTTGCTGACCTCTCGTCGTTGATGGTCCGCACCAACATCAACGAAATTGACGTCGCCCGCCTCAAGGTCGGCGACGAGGCCCGAATTCGCGTCGACTCAATCCGCTCGATGCAGCTCGTCGGCAGCATCAAACGCATCGCGACCAGTGCGCTTGAAAGCACGGTCGACCGCACTCGCGTCTTCCCGGTCGATGTAATTTTGGAAGATGCCGACGAACGCCTTCGACCCGGTATGTCGGCCACGGTGATGTTCACCCTTGCGCGCGCGGAAGACACCACGGCGGTTTCGCTGTCGGCGGTTTTTTCAACGGCCGAGTCACTTCGCTACGTCTTCATCCGCAAAGGCGAAGGCTTTGAGGTTAGACAGGTGGAGACCGGCATCGCCGATACTCGGCGGGTTCAAGTCCTTTCCGGCCTTCGAGTCGGCGACGAAGTCGCCCTCACTCGACCACTCGTCTTTGAAGGAGAAGTGCCTGTCGCCACCGCAGCTGCCGCCCCGACCAAGGCGCGCGCGAACCGGGCGAAAGCCAACTAAGGCACCCCATGCGCCTCCTTTTCATGGGTGTGAGCAGTGGCTGGAACGAGGTTCTGGCCCACAAGCTCCGTTCTTTTCTCACGCTCTTCGGCATCGTGCTTGGTGCCGCCGCGCTTGTGGGCATGCTGGGCGTCGTCAAGGGCCTCCTCCGCGGCTGGGAGACGATGATCTATGAGACGGGTGGCATTGAACGTATCAGTGTCGCCTACCGCCCTCCCCCCGATAGCCAGCGAGAGATCGCCCCGCTTTCTCCCGGACGCACGCTAAACGACGTCGAGGCCATCCTGTCGGCGGTCCCCCTCGCACAGCGCGTGAGTGCCGAGGTGATGATCCCCAATGGAGCTCGCCTCTATTTTCAAGGCCGCGCAACCGGCCAAAATGTCCGCGGCGTGCTGCCCGCCACCTTCATTATGGACCGCTTCGAGGTGGCCCAAGGCCGGCTCATCGGCGAACTCGACCTGGAACTCCAAACTCAAGTAGTCGTCCTCGGCTCCCAAATCGCCGAGCAGTTGTTTCCCCGGGGTATCGATCCGCTTGATCGCGTAATCACCATCAACGGCCAGCCATTCACCGTTTGCGGCGTGCTCAAGGAATATCGCTTTGGTGGCACCGGTGGCGGTGGTGGAAGCAGCCGGTTCAACCAAAAAAACCAAGCCGTCTTCATCCCCCTTACCACCGCCCAGACGCTCTATCGCATTGATGAAAACGTCGATGTTCTCAACATCCAGCTCGCCGACGTCGCCGATATGCCCGTGGCCTTGGAGCAGATTTCCAATGTCCTCACCCATACCCATCGGGGCATTCAAGATGTTCGGCTAGAGACCCGCGAGGACCTGCTCCAGCGCTTCGAAGAAACGCGCAATAGCTACGTTTTCTCTCTCGGGGGCGTCGCCGGGATTGGCCTCATCGTTGGCGGCATCGGCATCATGAACGTCATGCTCGCGTCCATCAACGAGCGCGTCCGTGAGATCGGCGTTCGTCGCGCATTGGGCGCGAAACGCAGCGATGTCCTTGTGCAGATCCTCGCTGAAACGATCACGCTCGCGGTCGCTGGCGGTATCATCGGCATGGTTGCCAGTATCGGACTCATCAAGATCCTCCAGCAAGTCGTCGTCGAATCGAACAAGCCCGAGCTATCGCCTGCCGCCTTGTTCATCGGCGTGGTGTTCAGCGGACTGGTAGGTATCATCGCCGGCTTCTATCCCGCCATCCGCGCCTCCCGTCTTAGTCCGGTCGAAGCGCTGCGTTCCGACTAAGCCACCTACCTGCTAGACGAGGTTTACCGGATCGACGTCCAGCACCTGCGTGATGTCGTCGGACCACGCGAAGTCTGCGCGGAGTCGCACGAGTTCCGGCACCACCTTGGTCACCGCGTTCGTAAAATACCATAGCTGCCAACGATACTCGTCCTTTATTTTCTCAATGGGCGAAGCCGACGGGCCGCGCAGTTCCACTCGGTCTCCCAGCGACTTTTCCACGAGCTTGGCCCATTGCTCCGCGAAAAACTTCAGTTTCTCGGGATTCGGCCCGCGGAAAAGATGATGAATCAGATGCCGGTAGGGCGGGTATTGAAAATCCTTTCGCACCTTTAGTTCCGACGCAGCAAACCCCGCAAAGTCCGCATGGCGCGAAAATTGGATCGCTTCAGCCTGCGGCGTAAAGGTCTGCACCACCACCTCCCCGGCCCTATCTCCGCGCCCGGCCCGGCCGGCCACCTGCACAAGCAATTGAAACGTCCGCTCGTTGGCTCGAAAATCCGGGACGTGCATCGACATGTCGGCATCGACGAGACCGACGAGCGTGACATTCG
>CANGHW010000125.1 GCA_947453695.1 Opitutia bacterium | reverse complement strand
GCCCCGACCACCACGAGATCAACGCCCAGCGCTCCAACGCTTCATGATAAGCCCGCTTGCGCGCCTGAGATTTGAAGAGGCCGGGAAACGCCGCCATGCCGTTGGTCGAGTTGTCGACGTCGAATCCAAATTGTGCGGCCTCGTCACTTTGCGACGTTTCGTAGAACGCCCAGCGCTCCAGCGCCTCCGATATCGCCATGTGCCGGGCAATCTGCGGCGACCGGTTTGAACCAGTGCCGTCTGCATTGCCATAGACGCTCAACGACGGCTTGCCGCGAATAAGCCCCGGCCGCAGGTAGGCGTTGGCCTGATGCTCGGATTTGCCGAGCACGTCGAGCGAGCCCGCCGAAACCCGTTCGATCGGTCCCCCGTCCCGGGAGAGAATTTCGCGATAGTTGAGTGCAGCGAGGCTGAACATGAGAGTGCTCTAAACAACGCTGAAGTCAGGTTTCTTCAGTGGTGCCACAAGGCCAAGTCGGAGGCTCGGTCATTGCCGTAGATTGGACGGAGCCAACTGATTCGGCGATAGGATCGAGTTTTTCCGCCGCACGGGTTGCACCGACGAGGAGTAGCATCGTAGAAACGATGGCGAAGAAGAGTTTAGTCGTTTGTTTCATAACTAACCAAACTTTACTCTCCTCCTGCTCCGGTCGCTATCACGCCGAATACCATTCTCACTGTAATGCACTACCTTTTAAAAGGTATCGCCCTCGTCAGCTTCGCCGTCGTCACCGCCGCGTGCTTCGCTGAGCGACCGCAGCCCGGGCCGATAAACCACAGTTTTCCGCCCAGCCAATTGCACGGTGAAACCTATATCTTCAAATTCGCCCAAACCCAGAACGGCCAATTAATTGCCGGAGGGGAGCGCGTCCTTTATTACGAAGACAATCAGTGGCACGCGGTGAATATGCGCCACACGCGCGGCTGCCGAGGTCTTCTGGTCGACGGCGATACGCTGTGGGTCGGCTCTCTCGGGGAGATCGGCAAGATCCACCTCCCTCTGCATTCGAAGAGTGCCTACGAAGTCGTTTCCGGCAGTGAACTCTCCGGAAGCGGAGAAATCTGGGACCTCTACAAATCCAAGGAATTCGTTGTCGCGACAACCAAGGAGGCCGCGTGGCTGCTGCATGAAACTACGCATCAACTCACAAAGATAACAATTCCCACCAAAGACCGCTTGATGGCGGTGGATTGGGAAGGTGACGTCAGGATTTCTCAGCCCGGCGGAGCGATTTGGCGCATCGTCGGCAACGCTGCCGATTCGGTGCAAAACCCACTACCCGACTCCAAGGATACAAGTTGGCTCTGGGCTGACTCAAAATTCCTGCTGACGACCCGCGCGCTCTACCAAAAAACCGATGACAAGTTTAGCGTCATCATGAACGCCAAGGCGTTGAACACAGAGAGCATCATCGCTACCGCTACGGGTTGGGATCAGCGCGTCGCTGTTCCTACAATTTTTAGCGGCTTGGCGGTCTTGGACCCAGCCCTACGAACGGTATCATACTACAAAAAGGGATCCGGACTCCCCAGTTTGATGCTCTACACCGCGTTCGCGGACAAAAACGGACGCCTTTGGACTGGGCACAAAGATGGAATCACCGTCTTCGAATCGGCAAAATACGGATCAAAAACGGTCTTCAAGGATGCTCCGCTTGGGGTGGTCCGAAGCAACGGACTATGGATCAGCTATGAGGATCGTTCGGAATATTATCGTGCCGATGGCTCGTTTGAGAAACTGCCCAGAGCATTCAAGCTGATCGAGACACCTCAAGGCCCCATGTTCGGTCTGCCTTCTGAGCTACTATTAAACGGAAAAAAAATCGCAGTGCCAGGCGGACGAATCTCCAAAAACATTCAATTACCTGACGGAAGGTTTTTGGTCGTTTCAGGCGAGAAGCTCTTCCTCGTAGAAACCGCTTCTGCGCAGGGCGAGCACATCAACATCGGAACGCCCGAGGTCGTCGGAATCGCTCTTCACAACGAAACGCTGTGGGTGTCGACCAACGACGGGACGCTCTGCACCTTACCGGTCAGGCCTCCTTTTCACCTGTTGCGCCGAAAGGACATCCCCGGAAAAGTCGCCGCAGACCTAAATCAAGTCGACGGGACAATCATCCTGTTCACGCGTGACCGGGTAATGTTTGGGGACGACTTTGCGGATGTTGAAAATACGGTCGGCATCAGCAATCCGCTCATGGCCAGAACTTCCGACGGGACTTTGTGGATGGCCGGCGAACAACAGGGAGTCATGCGTCTCGGGCGACTTACCCGCCATGGGAAAATACTCAGATGGGAAACGACTGAAGCCAAAGGCCTCAACCAGCTGAGCGACCTCAGGTCGTTCTCAGCCGAAAACCAAACGCTAACGCTGTGTAGCGGCACGCATCTGCTTGAGCTAAATGCGCAGCTACTGACACCCAGTGACCGTTTGAGCCCTCCGCGCATGACATTCAGTTATCGTGGCTCTCGGATTTCGAACGATACCTCGAACTCCTCTCTACTCGCTGCTCTCCCCGCCGACCAAAACTCCCTCACCTTCACTGCTACCCTCCCCTACGACGAGTTCGGCGAGCAGCCCGCCTACGAGCGGCGATTACTCCCCACGGAGACGGCGTGGGTGCCCACCAAGGCCAGCGAAAAAGTCTCCTATCCGTCCCTCTCCTCCCGGAGCTACACGCTCGAGGTGAGGGCGACCCATCTCGGCCATACCGGCGCGACGGCTACCTATGGGTTCGTCGTGCTGCCGCCGTGGTATCTCACGTGGACGGCGTTCTCCGCTTATGGTGCGCTCGTCGGTGTCCTTGGCTTCTCGGCGTATCGCCTGCGCACGCGTCAAATCCGCGCCCGCAACGCCGAGCTCGAACGCATCGTCGGCGAGCGCACCCGCGAACTGGCCGAGGCCAGCGCCGCAAAAACCGAGTTTGTCGCATCCATGTCGCACGAGATTCGCAATCCGATGAACGGTGTCATCGGCCTTGTAAATATCCTCCGCGAACAGCCTGCACTGCCCAAACAAGCGGAACACCTCCGCAAGCTCTACCACTGCGCCGAGCAACTCCGCGCCACCGTAGACGACATCCTCGACTTTTCCCGGATTGAGGCGCGCCGTGTCGAGGTCGATGAATCCCTTTTTGATCTACTCGACACCCTTGAGGCTGCGGCGGCGACCGTCGACCCGACCGGGACCTCGATCAAATTTCAGGCAAAACCACCGCCCGGAACCTCCCTGCGCGGCGATGCCGGCAAGCTGCGCCAGATTTTCGCCAACTACCTCACCAACGCCTTAAAATACGGGGTCCCTCCGGGCGCACGCATTAGCATAATTCTATCGCCCAGCCCAGATGAGCGACTGCGGGTTACCGTGAGTGTAACAAGCTCCGGCCCTACGATCGACAAGGAGAAACTCGACAAAATGTTCGAGAGCTTCACGCGCGGTAATGACGCCATCGAACGCAATATCCGCGGCACCGGCCTGGGCCTCGCCATCTGCAAACGCTACGCCGAAGCCATGGGCGGCGAGGTCGGTGCCGTCAGCGCCAACAGCGAGACCACCTTTTATCTCAACATCCCGTTCGTGCGTGCCAGCACGACCCCGGATGCGTCCGCTTTGGCGGTCGCGGCCGAGCCGAAACCGATGTTACCCGCCCGCGCCCTCGCCATCGAAGACGAAGACTACAACCGCATCGTCCTCGGCGACATTCTCGCCAAGATGAACTACACCGTCGACTGGGCTACGACCGGCGAAGAGGCCCTGCGCCTCGCCAGGGAAAATGGTTACGATATTATCCTCACCGACTATCGGCTGCCTGATACTAACGGCGTCGAGCTCACCAAGAAGATTCTGAAGTTCGTGCCTGACCCCAAGCCGGCCGTATTTGCCGTCACCGCTTACTCGACTCGCGAGCGTCGAGAGGAATGCCTAGCCGCCGGCATGGTGGGCTTCATCAGCAAACCCATCACACTCGAAAAGCTCCGCTCCACCGTTTACAACTGGGGCGAAGGCCAGCTTACGAAGATTTCGCTCGAAGCGTCCATTCGCCCGGTCGCGACCAGCGCTACTCCACCTTCCCCGGAAATCGCACTCGCGTGGCGGGAACTAAAGCGTATCGCCGCGACCGACTCCCAGCTGGCGGCCAAACGAGCACACACGCTCAACAATCTCTGCCGGGCCCAACACTGCATCGATGTCGCCGAGCAACTTGAGATGCTCGAGGGAGCGCTTGAACGAGGTGAGCAAACCACCGAACTGATGGCCGGTATCGAGCGCCTACTCCGACTCTGACGCCAAATCGCTTTACTCAACCAAGATGTCGCTCGTTCGGCGATAGCCCTGCCTTCTGGGCGTAAATCTGCAGTTCCCGGGCAGTATGGAGGCCGAGTTTTGCCATAATGTTTCGCCGATGAGTCACAGCCGTGCTTACAGATATTCCCGTGGCTGCTGCCGCCTCGGCGTCGGTATAGTCGGCTCCGATAAGCCGCAGCAGCTCCTGCTCACGCGGCGAAAGTTTTTTCTCAAAGGTATCGGGATTCGCCGCCAGCGCTCGCTTTCGCTCGATGAACCTCGGGCTGAAGAATGCACCGCCAGCGACCACGGTTTGGATCGCGGTCAAGAGCACGTTTGGTTCCTCGTTCTTGTGCACAAATCCTTGCACAAAACTCCGACTCACCCGGTGAACGATATAATCTTCCACCGACGCCGAACAAAGTAGCACCGGAACGCCGATCTGCTTGAGGTTCATCTCGTCTACAAAATCGACGCCATCGCCGTCGGGCAGCCGAATATCCAGAAGCAGCAGATCGACTCCTCGAAGCTGCTCTACATTCGCCCGCAGCTCGGCGAGGCTACCCGCTTCGAACAGCACTTTTCCGCGGCACTCTTCCACCAATAGTCGCCGCAGCAAACTGCGGAACATCACCTGATCCTCCACCAACGCGAACTTCATGCCAGCTACCTGCATCAAATATCTCGCCGCGTGCGAGCAGGATTTGCGTCACACTCGAAAGATTTTTCACTAACCTAACTCACCGCGGCGAGCTGCGCTCTGCGTGGAATCGTAGCAACGAGGACTGCGCGTAAGTCCTCCGTGCGGATCGGCTTGGTGATGAAGTCATCCATACCCGCCGCCAGACACTGTTGACGGTCTCCGGTCGATGCATTGGCCGTAATCGCCACGATCCGCGGACGCTCAGACCGCGGCCAGCGAGCACAGATTGCCTCCGTCGCCTGCACCCCATCCATCTCCGGCATCTGCACATCGGTGAGCAACAAATCGTAGTCTCGCCGCTCAACTGCCTGCAGCGCCTCCACTCCATTCGACACCATATCCGCGCGGTAGCCCAGTCGCTGCAGCATCAATTTGGCGACGCGTTGATTGACCGGATTATCCTCAGCCACGAGAATCGTAAGTGGATGGGTCGTCGCCAACGTGGCGGCCTCCTGCGCCTCCGCAGCCACCGGTTGCGCGATTACCTTGCTGAATACTTCGCTCAACGCAGCAAACAACGCCGCCGGCTTGACTGGTTTCGTCACGCACGCCGCGACTGAAAATCCATGGGTCGGCCGCGAGGCGCCAGGACTAGTAAGTAAAATAATCGGGATCTTCACTGCACCCAGCATCGACCGCATAGCCTCCGCCCCAGATTCGCCCCGAGCATCGACCAGCAGCACATCAAACGTTTCGCCCCGCGCGAGCAGGCCCTGCAACTCTGCTGCGCTCAGCGCTGCCCGCGGTGACATGCCCCACGTCACGGCCTGCTGGCAAAGCACCCGACATAGAGTCGAGTTCCCGTTGGCGACAAGCAGCCGGCGTCCGGCAAAAGCGACCACCTTCCCATTCGCATACGGCTTGGTCGGGCCGACGGCGGGCGTTACTTCGATTTCGAAATGAAAATGGCTCCCCTTTCCTTCGGTGCTCTCGACGGCGATGTTTCCACCCAGCAGATTCACAATGCGGTGGCTGATAGCTAGTCCGAGCCCGGTGCCGCCAAAATTTCGCGTCGTCGAGGCATCGACTTGGCTAAACGTCCTGAAGAGGCGGTCCATACGATTCGCCGGGATCCCTATGCCAGAATCGTAAACCGAGAAAAGTAATCGGGCCGTGGCCCCCTCGAGTGCACCGATTCGATGGATCGATAGAAAAACCTGTCCCTCAGTCGTAAACTTGACCGCGTTACTCAACAGATTGACCAACACCTGCCGCAATCGCGTCTCATCGCACACAATCATCTCAGGCACGTTCTCATCCATGTGATAAAGGAGATTCAGCCCTTTCTCAGCCGCACGCGCAGCAAGAAGATCAATCGCCGACTCGGCACAATCTCTCAGATCAATCGGCCGGCGCTCCAAATCTAGTCGCCCGGACTCGATCTTCGAATAGTCGAGGATGTCGTTGATCAACTCCAAGAGACCGTCACCGCTGGAACGAATTGTCTCGGCGAGTTCGCGCTGCTCCTCGTTTAACCCGCTGCCCAGTAGGAGACCGCTCATCCCGATCACGGCGTTTAGCGGCGTCCGGATTTCGTGGCTCATATTCGCCAGAAACTCCGACTTCGCCACCGTCGCCGCGGCCGCCTCGCGGGCGAGGTCTTGCGCTTGGTTTAGTGCAGCTTCGAGCCGGCCATTCAGTCGCTCGGCATCTTCTTTGGCCTTCAAGAGCACATTCTGCGCATGCCGCTCGGCGGTGACATCCCAGTTGACACCCACCACGCGGACTGGGCGACCCGCGGGATTGCGCTGCACATAGGCGCGGCCGCGCAGTTCGCGTTCCTCGCCGTTCGGCTTCACGATTCGGAATGACGTGTTGTAGGGCGCCCTGCCCTCCAATGCCGCACGATATTCTTGCTCCACTCGCACGAAGTCAGCGTGGTGAACGAGATCACGCCAGGCATTGAACGTCCCGTCAAACGACGAGGCCTTAATGCCATAGAGCCCGTGTTGCCGCTCATCCCAAGTAATTTTGTTTTGGACCAGATCGGTATCCCAAATTCCCACTTGTGCCGCATCCGTTGCCAGTTGTAAGCGCTCCGTGAGCAATTGGAACTGCCTCTCGGTGCTCTTGCGCTCAGTAATGTCGATTGAGCGGCCTACCAGACGGATCACCCGCCCCGCCCCATCGCGCACCGGCGTCAACCGGGTAAACCACCAGCGAATGTCGCCTCGCGCAACGAACGGCTCCTCAAACTCCAGAGCATCGGCTATTCGCACTGCACGACGAAAATTCGCAGAGAATCCCGCAGCCAACTCGGCCGGAATTGCCGGCACTAGTTCCCGGACGCATCGTCCCTTCAGCGCGGCAGTGGCGAGGCCAGTCATCCTTTCGTAAGCGGGATTGGCCTCCACGAACCGAAAGTCGCCTTCCGTGAGCACATCGACGACAAACACCCCAATATCCACGCTCGTGAAGATGCTACGCAGCAACTCGCGACTCTCCTCTTCGGCTCGCTCTGCCTGCTTGCGAGCTGAGATATCGGTGATAAGTCCGTGCCACACCAGCGTCCCGTCGGTTGCGCGTTCAGGCAGGGCGTTTCCCAACAACCAGCGCACCTGCCCATCCGGGACACGCACCCGGTATTCACACTGCCAGGGCGAGAGTGTGCGGCCGGAATTCCCTATCGAATCAAGCACCCTCGCCCGATCATCTTCATGGATGACCGCGAGCGCAGCCGAGGCGTCATGCACCACCTGTGCAGGTGACAGTCCATAAATCTCGCGAATACCTTCGCTGGCATAGGGAAAGCACCGCGTGCCGTCCGGGCGCTGGCAGTATTGAAACACCATCCCCGGCACCTGCGATGCGATCTTGCTTAAACGTTCGCCAATCTCCTGCCGCTTGGCCTCGGCGCGACGATGCTCGGATAAGTCAGTAACGACGGCTAAGTAGCCCACGAGCCTATCACGCTTGTCACGCATGGCCGTGAGCGAAACCCGCACGGGCACATGGGCTCCATCTCGACGCAGAAAAGTCCAATCCCGTTCGTCAGCCCCAGCTGTGTCACGAGCTCGTTGGACCAGCACTTCGAATGCCGGGCTCTCGATGCCCACGTCGACTGCCAGCGCCTTCACTTCGGCAGGTTCAAACAACGCAAGAAAGGTCAGATAGCCGGAAATCTCCGTCTCATCGTAACCGAGCAACCGCTCCGCGCCGCGACTAAAGCACTCAATAACTCCATCCGCACGCATTCCGATTACCGCATGGCCGATATGCGCCTGCACGGAGCGGTGGAGAATCTCCGCTCTTTCCCGGGTTCGCCGACGCCAAAGGCCCCGCAACGCAAGAATCGCTCCCCCCAGTGCGGCAGTGAGTGCAATCCCAACGGCTCCCGATGCTACGTCGAACTTCATGAATCGCTAAGTGCAGCATGCTCCCACATCCCCGCTGCGACCGACATCATTGCGACGCCAGGACAGACTTGACGGTGGAACTGAACCAATGGAGCGAAGCGCACGATGGACGGAAACTCGTCAGGCGGTCGGATTTCTCGCCGCCTGACTGATCCCTGAATCAGGGATGATCACGGAACGAAAGTTCAGGATCGTTCGGCGAGTGGGCAACGATTTCCGGCGCTGCCGGCGCGCGCAAGTTATGCGAGCTCTTCCCTTTGACGCGGGGTTTTCCGGCGCCCGGCGCAACATGCGCTGGGCGCACAGGAGACGCCACGGTAGCCCCCGCTACTGAGGCTTCCGACTCGCCGCCGCGCGCCATGAGCATCAATTCAGCCACAGCGATACGAACCTGCTCGGCCTGCGCCTTCAATTCCTCGGAGGCAGAAGCTGACTGTTGCGCGAGCGCGGCGTTGCCTTGGGTGATTTTATCCATGCTGGCCACGGCGCTATTCAGCTGGCCGATACCCTCGCTCTGCTCGTGGGAAGATTGTGCAATCTCAGCGATCCGCTCGTCGAGCTGACGGGTCTTGTCGACGATCGCGGCAAGATTTCCCGCCATCTTTTCACTGATGCGCACGCCTTGTTCGCTCTTTTCCGTGGAGGCGGAAATTTTCTCCGCGGTCTCCTTTGCCGCACCTGCGCATCGTTGGGCGAGATTGCGCACTTCATCGGCCACCACGGCAAATCCCAAACCAGCCTCTCCTGCGCGCGCTGCTTCGACGGCCGCATTGAGCGCGAGGATGTTGGTCTGAAACGCGATCTCATCGATTGTCTTGATGATCTTCGAAATCTCTACGCTCGCTCCCTTAATATCGCTCATCGCAGCTTTCATCTGCTCCATATCGGCCGCGCCTGCATCTGCGGTCTGACGCGCCTGATTGGCCAAGCCTTTGGCATTCTGAGCGTTCTCGGAATTACGGGTCGTCATGCTCGACATCTCGTGAAGTGAAGAACTCGTTTCCTCCAGAGAAGCCGCCTGCTGGGTCGCCCCCTCCGCCATCGACGAACTCGCCTGGGCAACTTGTGCGGCCGAGCCGTTGGCCTTTTCTGATTCGGTCGCGAGCCGGGCGGCAACTGCGGTGATGCCGCGGGTGACACCGCGAGTTATAAACCACGCAAACACCGCCCCCACAGCCAAGCCGACGAGCGTGACACCTGATACGATCAGTTCATTGCGGCTCTGTTCCGCGCGGGAACGCCGCTCAAGGTCAGCCTGGAAGTCATGCACTCCCGATTTCACTTTCGCTAACGCAGCCGTAAACTCGGGAGCAACCACATTGATCCGCTCGCCGATTATCTTCGTGCGAGACTGCTTGCCTGAAACAATTTGATCCAGCCCCTGACCGTAAGCCTCGGCCGACTTCTGCAGCTCATAAATTAGAGCTTTCTTGGCATCGTCCTTCAGCGTTGCATCCAGCTTTTCCATTTCCGCCTGATCTTTCTCCATCTTTTGGATCTGCTTGACGGTAACTGCCAAGGCCGCATGCGCCGCCGTCGCCTTCTTCGGATCACCAGTCAGGAGAAACCCATTTACGAGGCTTTCGCACTCGAAGAAGGCCTTAAGTCCATTGGAGATCTGAAACGCCGCGTTGGTATCGCCCTGCGTCTGCGCCTGACTGAGCATCTTCTGGAGACCTTCGGAGATGATTTTCTCCTGAGGTGCGAGCACGCTGCTCACGACCGTGTCACCAGCCCGTTGATTGGCGACCAGATCGACAAATGCCGCGTTGTAACTCGCGAGTAGATCACGAGCGCGGGCAATTTGTGCCGCGCGCTCTGGCTCTACGATAACCTTGGTTGCACCGGCAAGTTGGGCTTCGAGATTCTTTCGCGCTGTCTCGAACTCCGTCACATCTCCCGCGGATCCGCTACTAAGAAATTCCGACACCTGCAGCTTTAGTTCCTGCATGGAGGACTCTAGCGTGGCGGCAGTGTAGGTCTCCTCGGCGCTAGCGGCAAACGTCGCCAGCCGCGTGCCGGCGCCGCCGAGCGCGGTGTGCGCGAGCACAGCGACGATCAGCAACACAGCGAACAAGAGGCCGAAGCCTAGAGTGATTTTCTTTCCGATCGTGAGTTTTTCCATGGTAGTGCGAGTGACTGAGGTGACGTTGTCGAAGTTGGAGCAGGCAGTGGGAGCCGCTCCTTAGCTTTCGAAAACAAACTTGATCGGAATCGAGACCTTGATTGCGACGGGCGCACCGTCCTGTTTAGCCGGCTTAAACTTCCATTTCTTAAGCGCGGCGATCGCCGGTTTCTCAAAAGCGTTGTTACTCGATTTCTCAATCTCTGGGTCTACCACATTTCCCTGCTCATCGATGGTGCATTTCACCATTACGATACCGGAGACGCCATCACGGCGTAGCTCAGTGGGATATTCAGGAGGAACCGTGCGAACCGGCACAGGAGGTTCCTTGGTTTGGGCCAGGACGGCCGGCACAGTAGCGAGGAGACCGGTAAGCGAGACGAGGGTGAGTAGTTTCTTCATGATAGGAATAGGTGCAATCATTGCGGTTAGGAACGAACAAACGTGAGGGCCATCGGCACCGACACGCCCCAGCTTAAGTGCAATTCTTCAGTAAGCTTGGGGAACTACTCTCAAGTAGCGGATATTTCGGACCGATTTGTCGAAACACTACTCATGTCATCGACGTCTAGCGAAAGTTTGAGTCCACCGCAGCCGGTCAGTCCCACTGTCATTGACATTGCGGACAAGGCGCCAGCGACCAAACCTCTCCCCTCGGTATGACGTTCGAAGCAAATATGCGCCGCTCCGCCGCTTGGGGTGGCATCGGCGCAAGTATTCTCGGCCTATTTTCCCTTCCTGGCGATCCGCTCGTCCACCTACCTAGAACACTGGTAGCGCTCGGCCTGTTTTACGCGGGAATCTCACTTTGGTTGGAGGCCCGCCGCCGCTCGCCTCAGGCCATGCTTCTTGCCGCCGGACTTGCCCTGGCCCTGGCATTTGGAGCCTTAGGCAAACTCGTCGCGGATGGAGACCTCGGAGCCGATGAACTCATCCTCCGCGAACCTATGGCTACGGGCTCGTCCACATCACCTCGCGCCCTGCCCCATGCGCCGCTCGCGCTCGTGCTCGCCGCGTCTAGCTTGCTCGCGCTGAATCAATCAAGAAAGCACGACCGCCGCCGGCTAACGTCCTTTTTATCCTGCGCCGTCATCGCCACTGCAGTAACGGCGCTTCTCCTCGCCGGTCTACGCTCCGCCACCACTTATGCCCGGCCACTACAGATCCCGTTACCTGCGGCCTTGGCTTTACTAGCCCTGGGTATTGGCGGGCTTCTCAGCCGCCCGAAGGAGACCCTAGTCCAAATTCTTTTTTCCCGCACGGCGCCCGGCGGGTTGGCCCGTCGTCTTTTTTACGGCATTACCCTGGTGCCCGTGGGGGTGATCGGAGTGGTGGTGCTCGCCATGCAATTCGGCGTAATCGATACCCGCTACAGCGTCGCCCTACTGATGCTACTGCTATTGTTTACCGGCATGGTGGTTGCGTTCCTTTCATCCGAGTCCGCCTTGGGCATCGACTTCGATCGCGCCGCAGCGGAAGAGTCTCGATTACTCCTCACCGCCCGCCTCCAAGAGCAGGCGTCTCAACTCCACGAAACGGTAGCCCAACGCACGCGTGAGCTGCGCGAGGCCAACGCCCAACTTCGCGCCGCCGCCGACAGCAACGCTCGGCTAGCCCTCCTCGCACAACACACGACCAACGGGGTAATCATTACTGGACCAGACGGTCGCATTGAATGGGTGAATGCTGCGTTTCAACGGATGACCGGCTACGCGATTGATGAGGTCAAAGACCGCAAACCCGGCGATTTTCTCCAGGGGCCCGAAACCGACCCTGCATCAGTCGCCAAGTTGCGCGCCGCAGTCCATACCGGCAATGCATGCAATCTAGAGATCCTCAACTATACCAAAACCGGCCGCGCTTACTGGCAGGTGCTCGATCTCCAACCCATCCGCGACGAGGGCGGCCGGGTCATTAACTTCATTTCGGTGCAGACCGATATTACTTCCCAGCGTGATGCCACGGAAGGCCTGCGCCGGCTCAACGAGCGCCTCGAACTCGCCACGCGTGCCGCCGCTCTCGGCGTTTGGGAATGGGATGCGCGGTCCCGGGAAAGCACGTGGGACGACCGCACGCTCGAAATATTTGGCGTGCGCCGGGATCAATTCCGCGGCCGCTCGACCGACTGGACTGACCGCCTCCATCCGGACGACCGCGCCGCAGCGCTCGCTTCAGTGCAGAAGCTCATCGATGGCGCCCGCGAGGCAGACTACAGCTTCCGTATCTATCGCCTTTCCGATGGCGCACTTCGTCACGTCCGCACCCGAGCGATCGCACACCGCAATTCCGCGGGCGAACTCCTTGCCATCATCGGCACCGAACGAGATATTACCACTGAGGTCGAGGCAGTCCGCCAAACCGAGACGCTAAACGAACGCTTGCGCCTTGCCCTGCGTTCGTCGAATTACGGCGTCTGGGAACTCGATGTGGGCACCCAACGCCTAACTTGGGACGATCGGATGTTCGAGCTCTTCGGCGTCTCAAGGGCGGAGTTCGATGGCTCCCGTGATCGGCCACTTGCGTGCGTGCATCCCGACGATATCGACGCCATGCGCGAACACATGGAGGCTGTGCTCGCCGGCGAGTTCCACGCCTACGATACCGAATTTCGCATTAATCACTCTAACGGCTCCATCCGTCACATCGAGGCCCACGGCTACCTTCAGCGCGATGCTCAGGGCAAGCCCACGCGCATCGTCGGCCTCAACCGCGACATCACCAACGAGAAGAAACTACAGGAAGCCCTCGATCTGGCTGAGCAGCGCTGGCAACTTGCCCTCGCGAGCACCAACGATGGTGTTTGGGACTGGGACATGGCTGCAGGCACCCTCTATCACGACGAGCAGTGGGCCCGCATGCTGGGTTACGAAATCAGCACAGTCTCCACCGACTTCGAAGGTTGGCGCCGCCTCGTGCATCCCGCAGATCTCGCGAGTTGCGAGGCGGTCGCGCGCGAGCACATCGAAGGTCGCACTGCGTTCTACCAGCACGAGCACCGCATGCTCGCGAAGTCCGGCGAGTGGCGCTGGATCCTGGACCGCGGCAAAGTCGTCTCTCGCACCCCCGACGGCCGGGCCCTCCGCATGGTTGGCACCCACACCGATATCACCGCTCGCAAGGAACTCGAGGAACGTCTCCGCCGCACCGAGGAACTCAGCGACCAGGTCAGCCGCATTGCTCTGATCGGCGGCTGGGAACTCAATCTTGAAACCAACCAAGTCACATGGACCGACGGAACTTTCCGTATTCACGAAGTTGAAAGCCGGCGTCGGCCAACATTCGACGAGAGTCTCTCCTTTTACCCTGACGAGGCCCGCGATCTCCTACGTGCGTCGCTTTTCACTCGCACCCCCGCCGATTCGACACTCGACCATGAGCTCCCACTCGTCACCGCACGCGGCCGCCGCATCTGGGTCCGGGTGCTCGGTCGCGCCCAGTTCCGCGCCGACCAACCAATTCTGCTGCAAGGTGCAATCCAGGACGTTACCGCCCGCCACGAAAGCGAGGAAACTCGTCGCGAACTCGAAGGCCAGCTCTTCCAGGCCCAAAAAATGGAGACTCTCGGCACGCTCGCCGGCGGCATCGCCCACGACTTCAACAACCTCCTGACCGGAATCATTGGCTACCATGAACTCGCCGCTGATTCTGTGCCTGAAGACCATCCCGCTCGGGCCTGCCTCACCGAGGCACGCAATGCCAGCCTCCGCGCACGCGAGCTCGTCGAACAGATCCTCACCTTCGGCCGTCATTCCGCCGGCGGGGGCCACGTTTCACTCGAACTTGGTCTCGTCGTCGAAGAAGCGCGTCGTTTCCTCCGCGCTACTCTGCCGGCTAATGTAGTCATTGAGCATCGTATAGCGCATCACACGCCCAACATCGTCGGCGATGCCACGCAGATCCATCAGGTCATGCTTAATCTCGGCTCCAATGCCGCACATGCCATGCGCCATCACGGCGGCGTGCTAAGTATCGTGGTTGAGCCAACTGAGATCACACCGGATCTCGCTCAATCGCTCGGCGGGTCGGCGGCCGGTAGCTACGTGCGAATCTCTGTCACCGACACAGGCCACGGCATGGACTAGGCGACCCGCCGCCGCATCTTCGACCCG
>CANGHW010000124.1 GCA_947453695.1 Opitutia bacterium | reverse complement strand
TGTCGCCTCGGCGAAGCATGGTCTCTCGCAGCTCGATCTCGCCACCGGGCAAGTCACGCGCTGGGCGACCGCCATCGATGAACTGTTCAAAACGAAACAGATCTACCGCGCCCTCCGGCTAGCCGACGGCTCGGTGGCCGTCGCCTTTGCCGCTGCTTCCGGTGGAGGACTCGCCCTCATCGCTGCCGACGGCTCGTTTCTCAACTACCTCGACGCCTCCACCGGCCTGCCCAACAGCATCGTCTACGGCCTCGCGGCCAGCCGCCACGGCGGACTCTGGCTATGCCTCGACTACGGCACGGCCTACGTGGATTGGCCGGCCGCCGCGACGCTTTTTCAAGGCGCCAACGGCCTCGAACGCGCCATCGTCACCACTGTCCGGCGCCACGACGGCACGCTCTACGTGGGCAACAGCTCGGGGCTTTTTCGCCTGGTCCCCGGCAGGGCGCCACAGACGCCGGCGAGGTTCGAGCGCGTGTTCACTGGTGGCGTCTACGCCCTCGTCTCCGAGGGCGCCGAACTCTACGGCGTCGCTGACCACAAAATCATCCGGCTCACGCCCACCGGTTTCACGACCGTCACACCGCTGCCCACGCTGGCCTATACGATGGTGCGCTCACGGCGCGACCCGACGTTGCGCTGGATCGGACACGCCGACGGACTGCGGGCCTTTCGGGAAACGCCCGACGGCTGGCGCGACGAGGGCCTCGTGCCTGGAATCTCCGGCCTGGTGCGTGCGCTGGCCGAGACACCCACCGGACAACTCTGGGTGGGCATCGACAGCCAAGGATATTTCCGCGTAACCCCCGGCGCCACCGCGCCGGCGAAGGGCGCGACCGTGGAAACGTTTCTCCCCGCCACGGAGGACATCATGAAACGCAGCCGCGCCCGACTCGGCGAGTGGCGCGACGGGATTTATTTCCTGCTGGGCAACAGCCACCACTTGCTCCGTTTCGACGACGCGGCCCGCACCTTTGCCCCTTTTCCCGGCCTGCCCGATCTCGGCGACCTCGAACTCAACGCCGTCGCGCTCGCGCCACAAAATCCCGCCCATCTGTGGTGCCTGACGCTGGACCACGATCGCGAAACACCTCCTGGCCCTGGTGTGCACCGGCTCGGAGGCGACCGGCAGGAGCGCTTGCCCCATCCCATCGCCGGCGCGCTCCGCGAAAACTCCGCACTCTACGAGGATGTTGCTGCCGGGGTGCTCTGGATCGGAGGCTCCGATGGAGTCGCGCGCGTCGACCTCGCCCGGGTGGGGGCGAATCTCCCGCCGCTCACGGCACTCGTCTATGGTCGCGAGCTCGCTCCCGGCGAAATCCGTCCGGCTCAAAACAATTCGGTCGATTTCGACTTCGTCGCGCCGACCGCGCCGACCTATGCGTCTCCAGACTATCGCACGCGTCTTGTCGGTTTTGATCGCGACTGGGGCACGTGGTCGCCGGAACGCCGTCGCTCGTTTACCAATCTGCCCGAAGGCTCCTACACGTTTGAAGTGCAACCGCGCGACGCCGACGGACGGCTGGGCAAAGTGGCCACGCTCGCCTTTGCCGTGCTCCCGCCCTGGTGGCGCACCTGGTGGGCGTATGGCGGCTACGCGGCCGTGCTGGGTGTGACGATCTACGGCTCGGTGCGGCTGCGGACGCGCGCACTGCGGAAGAAGAACGAGCAGCTCGAAAAAATCGTGGCCACGCGCACGGAGGATCTCCGCCGCCAAAACGGCGAACTCGCCCGGCTGCACAAGCTCGAGCTCGACGAAAAAATCACCGCCCGCCTCGCCGCCGAAAAGG
Organism: Opitutia bacterium; assembly: GCA_947453695.1. Taxonomy (GTDB): domain Bacteria; phylum Verrucomicrobiota; class Verrucomicrobiia; order Opitutales; family Opitutaceae; genus GAS368. The sequence continues at coordinate 13,004 of CANGHW010000124.1, read as the reverse complement.
CCCAGCTCGACGTGCTGCGCTATCAGCTCAACCCCCACTTTCTCTTCAATTCGCTCACGTCGATCCGCAGCCAGATTCCACCTGCACTTGGCTCGGCCCGCGACACCCTCGACCGCCTCGCGGATTTTTGCCGGCTCACGCTCACCGGGCGCAAGGCGGAAGAGCGCACCACGGTCGGCGAGGAGATCGCCATGCTGCGCGCCTACCTCGACATCGAACAAACGCGCATGGGCGAACTACTTAGCATAGAATTCGACGTAGATTCCTCGCTCGACGCCGCGCTTTTGCCCCGCCTGCTCTTTCTGCCGCTCGTGGAGAACGCGCTCAAATACGGTCAGGCCACCAGCGAAGATACCCTGGGCCTCAAAATCTCCGTGCAACGGCTGCCCGAGGTGGGCGAGAGCGCCTTCGTCTTCGAAGTCAGCAACACCGGCACTTGGGTGGAGCGCGGTTCGCGGCCTGGCATTCCCTCGACCGGCATCGGCCACGACAATCTCCGCGAACGCCTGCGCCGCCACTATCCCGACGCGCACGCGTTCTCCCACTCAGCCAACGACGGTTGGGTGAGTGTGCGACTCGAGCTCCGCGTTCCGCCCCGTTCCGCATGAGACCCACCTTGCTCTACCTCGTTCTCATGATCTGCCTCGCAGGCTGGACTGTGGTGGGACGCACCGAGTCCGCTCCGCCCGCCGATGAGCTCGGCCGGCTCGTGCTGAAAACTTACTCCCAGCAGGATTTTAACGGCGCCAGCGCTCAGATCATGGCTGTTGTCCAAGATAAATCGGGGATGCTCTTCTTTTGCGACGGCCCCGGTCTGATCTCTTTCGACGGTGCGACGTGGCGCCGGATTCCGAAATCTCAAGTTGGCTGCCGTGAGCTGGTGCTCGGGCAGGACGGAGTCGTCTATGTCGGAGGTAACGGCGTCTTCGGGGCGTTGCGGGACCAAGGGGATGGGACGCACAAGCTCGAGTCATTGGTCGAGCAACTCCCGGAGTCGGCGCGCGATTTCAAGAGCATCAACCATATGATCGCCCACGGTGACACCATCTATGCGGTGACGCCGACGAGTCTGCTGGTCTGCCGAAACGGCAAACTCACGGTGCAAAAACTGGACGACCCGGGGTTGTTCCATGTCGTCGACGGCCAGCTCTATTTTCAAGCCAGGGAGCGACCGCTCATGCTCGTCGAAGGCACCCGTTTCACGGTCGCCCACCGCGATCCCCTGTTTTTGAAGAACATCGTGCTGTTCATGGGCAAGACGCCGGACGGAGCGGTGTTGATCGGCACGGAACGAGCGCTGTTTTACACGCTGCGGAACGAAAAAATTACACCTTGGACCACTGGACTCGATACGGTGCTGAGCGGGCTCAAGATTAACCAAATCTGGCAGCTGCAAGACGGCTCTTTGGCCATCAAGATCATTGGCCGTAAGGGACTGTGGTTTCTGGCTGCCAACGGGCGCTTTCTCAAAGTCCTCGATGACACCAACGGCTTGCCGGCCGACGCTGTCGTCAGCCTTACGCCGGAACGCACGGGCGGATATTGGCTGGGTCTGAGCCGCGGCCTCGCACACGTGGGCTGGGTGCCAGCCGTTACGGTGTTCGACGACGCGGATGGCCTGCCGAAGGGCACGGTCCGCACGCTAGGCCGGTTCGCCGGCTCACTGTATGCCTCCACGGGCCAAGGCATCTATCGCCTGCGCCCGGCGGAGGGCCTGACGCAGCCGGCGAGATGGGAACAAGTAATCGAAGGATCCTTCCTCTCGTTCCACGCCGACGAGACGGCTTTGCGGGCCGCTACGACCGAGAAGATCTTTCAATTGAGTGCCAACGGCGAGCTGACGTCAGCCAAGCGCCCCGAACGCGGCACTGTCTACGCACTGCACCGCTCGTCATCACATCCCTCGTGGCTGTGGCTCGCCAAAAGTGTTGGCCTGACGGTGTTGCGCCCGGACTCGGGCGGCTGGCATGTCGCCTTTCGCGTCAAGGAACTCGACAACGAGCGTTTGCAAGGAATGGCCGAGGCGCCTGACGGTGCGATCTGGGTCTCGACCACCAACCGCGGGTTTGCCCGCGTCGTCCTGCCCCCGGGGACCGCCGAGAACGCCACGGGCATCACGCCCACGATTGAATTTTTTTCTCCAGGCGAAGGCCACCCGACTCCTGCCCGCGTGGTCCGATGGGGTGAGCGGCTAGTGTTCACGACTTCGGTGAGCCAGACGCTCTTGGAATTCGATCCGGCGATTCGCAAGTTTGTGCCGTTGCGAGGCGTGGACGCGATGCCGGGGCCCCATAAATTCGGCGGTAATTTCATAGGGGCGAACAATCCCGACGCGCTTTGGGTCGCGAATACTTTCAGGACATCGCTCAGCGAATCGCGCATCCATCGGTTCGCGCGCGGCGGCGGCATTCAAACCCTGCCGCAAAGCGTGAAGCAGCTGTTGACGTCGGCGACCTGGTTTCATGAAGAGCCGGGGCCCGACGGTCCCGTGCTGTGGATCGCCGGCACCACCGGAGTTGTGCGCGTGGACCTAGCGCGAGCGTTGACTCCACCTGTCGCCTACGCCGCCTCGGTGTGGTCGCCAGTCGCCGGCCTCCGCGACGGCAGCGATTTGCCCTACGAGAGCCGCTCGGTGGAGTTTCGCTACCTTGCACCAAGATTTGCCCCGCACCACGCGGTGAAATACCGCTCACGGCTCATCGGCGTGGAAACCGCATGGGCGGCTTGGGATACCGAGCGCCGACGCGAGTTTCCTCGCTTGGATACCGGCGCCTACCGCTTCGAAGTGCAGGCTCGCGACATTGATGGTCACCTGAGTGCGCCGGCGACGCTGGCGTTTACCATTCTCCCACCGTGGTGGCGGACGTGGTGGGCATATGGCGGCTACGCAACAGTGCTAGGCCTGACGATCTACGGCTCGGTGCGCTTGCGCACGAGTGCTCTGCGGAAGAAGAACGAGCAGTTGGAGAAAGTTGTCGCGACACGCACCGAAGACCTCCGGCGTCAAAACGGCGAACTCGCCCGCCTGCATAAGCTCGAGCTCGACGAAAAGATCACCGCCCGCCTCGCCGCCGAGAAAGCCCAACTCGACGTGCTGCGCTACCAGCTCAACCCGCACTTCCTGTTCAATTCACTCACATCGATCCGCAGTCAGATTCCGCCGACGCTCGGCTCGGCACGTGATACCCTCGACCGGCTAGCGGATTTTTGCCGGCTCACGCTCACGGGGCGCAAAGCGGAAGAACGCACCACCGTCGGCGAGGAGATCGCGATGCTGCGGGCGTATCTCGACATCGAGCAGACGCGCATGGGCGAGCTGTTGAGCGTGGAGTTCGAGATCGATCACACCCTGGACACCGTAGTGATGCCCCGCCTGCTGTTGCTGCCGCTCGTGGAGAACGCGCTCAAATACGGCCACGCCACCAGCGAAGATACCCTCGGGCTGAAGATCTCCGCGCAGCGCACTGTGGACGGCGCCGATGCGGTTGTGTTTACGGTTTCAAACACCGGAACCTGGGTGGAGCGCGGTTCGCTGCCGGGCATTCCTTCCACTGGTATAGGCCATGAAAATCTCCGCGAACGCCTGCGTCGCCACTACCCCGACGCATTTGCGTTCGCGCATTCGGCAGTCGACGGTTGGGTGCATGTCCGCCTAGAGCTGAAAACCGCTGCCAAGCCTTCATGATCCGCGCCCTGCTCATTGATGACGAAAAGACCGCCCGCATGGACCTGCGCGCGATGCTCGCGGCGCACCCGGAGATTGAGATCGTCGGCGAGGCTGCCACGGTGAAATCAGCCCGAGCGTTGCTCGCGGCCGAGGACTACGCCCTCGTGTTTCTTGATATTCAAATCGTGGGTGGGACGGGCTTCGATCTCGTGCCCAATGTGCGTGCGGGAGCGAGGATTATTTTTGTGACGGCCCATAACGAACACGCGGTGCGGGCGTTTGAGGTCAATGCCCTCGACTACCTGTTGAAGCCCGTAAAGGCGGAACGCCTAGCCCGGGCACTCACGCGCATCCAACTGCCAGCCGCCGAAGACGCCGAGGTGGCGGCCCTTCCTGGCGGAGTGTCACTCCGGGCGGACGACATCATCCATCTGAGTTCAGGCTCCACGGCACGATTTGCCCCGATCAGCGATCTGGGAGCGATAGAGGCGGAGGAAAATTATTCGCTCGTCCACCTCGTCGACGGCTCGAGCGTGCTCGTGCGGAGGAGTTTGAAGGCATGGGAGGATATGTTGCCGGCGACGCAGTTTATGCGGGTGCATCGCACGGTGATCGTGAATCTGGCTAGGCTCACCGGTTACCGGCGTGACCCGCAAAAGGCGATCACGCTACAGGTGCAGGGTGTGGCGGAGTCTATGCCGGTGAGCCGGCTCTACTGGGGAGACCTCAAGCCCCGCCTGCCGGGCGCGATGCTTGCGGCGGGGGACTAGGCGCATTCGCTCCAGTTTAAGAGGCAAATTCTTGGTTCCGGAGGAATGTCGCGGACTGCTTCAAATCGAGCATCCAAACTAAACTCGCCGGACGACCGGACCGTGCCCTACTTTTTCAGTTCACGGAGTGCATCGGACGCGATCCAGCGCGCGGCGAGGGAATCGAGCCGAGCAATCACTTTGGCCTCGGCGATGGCAGCTTTGCGGAGGTCGGGATTGCGTTTGCCAATCTGACGGAGGGCCCAGTTGACGGCCTTTTTCACGAAATTGCGTTCATCGGTCGCCTCGCGGGTGATGACCGGGAGAAACCGCAGGAAGACCTCGTCGGGGAGTTCTTTGCGGTGGATGGCAGTGCCGGCCATGACGGCGAAGCCGGCGCGCTTCACGAACTCCGCGGAGCGCGCGCTCCAAGCGTGGGCCTTGTCGGCGCCGAATTCCGTGCGGTCGACGAGAAACGCGAGGGCATCGGTGAGCGCCCAGTTATCGGAGTCGCGGACCCAGCGCTCGGCCTCGTTACGCGTGAGGCGGCGGGGATCGGCGACAAAGGTGGCGAGGAGGCGGGCGTCGTGGATGCCGCTGTCCCAGAGTTCGAGGGCGAGCCGGTGGTCGCGGCGGTGGGCGCGGGCGAGCTGGCGGAGGTCGGGGACGGCGAGGCCGAGCTGGGGGGCGCCCGAGGTGATGCCGAAGCGTTGCTGGCCGGCGATGTTCGCCTCGTCCCGTAGCGAATGCAGGTGGGCGATCAGACGGACGGACTCCGGGAGGCCGAGGTTGCCGCATGCGTCGCAGAGGAGGTTCATTTTTTACGGCGGGCGCGGACAGCTTCGGCGAGCGTGGCGAGAACGGGTAGGGTCTCCTCCCAAGAGAGGCAGGCATCGGTGATGCTCTGGCCGTAAGTCAGCGGCTCGGCCTGCTGGCTCTGGGTGCCGCCGAGGAGATTGCTCTCGAGCATGACGCCGGCGAGGGCGGGTTCGCCGGCGGCGATCTGGGCCGCGAGGTCGGCGGCGACGGCGGGCTGGCGCGCGGGGTCTTTCGCGCTGTTGGCATGCGAGCAATCGACGAGGAGGCGCGCGGGCAGACCGTTTTTCGCGAGCAGGGCGGCGGCGGCACGGACGTGTTCGGACGAGTAGTTGGGACCGCGGGAGCCGCCGCGGAGGACGAGGTGGCCGTGTTCGTTGCCGGTGGTGCCGAGGACAGCGGAGACGCCTTCGCGCGTGACCGACGGAAACCAGTGTGGGTGACGCGCCGTGCGGATGGCGTCGAGGGCGACCTGAATGTCGCCATCCGTGCGGTTTTTGAAACCAACCGGCATCGAAAGGCCGGAAGCGATCTCCCGGTGAATCTGGCTTTCGACGGTGCGGGCACCGATGGCGGCCCAGGCGACGAGTTCGGCGTAGTATTGGCCGAAGGTGGTCTCGAGAAATTCTGTCGCGACCGGCAGACCGCGAGCGACGACGTCCAGCATCAGCTGGCGGGCGAGGCGGAGGCCGAGGTTGATATCGTGGGTGCCATCGCGGAGCGGATCGTTGATGAGGCCTTTCCAGCCGATGACGGTGCGCGGCTTCTCAAAATACACGCGCATCGCGAGGAGCAGTTCGCCACGGTAGAGCGGAGCCACGGCGAGCAGGCGCTCCGCGAATTCTCGGGCGGCGTCGGGGTCGTGGATTGAACACGGGCCGACAAGCACGAGCAGACGGTCATCTTCGCCGGCGAGGATGCGCACGATGTCGCGCCGGGCGTGAGCGACGTGAGCCGCGGAGGCGTCGGGCAGCGGAAGTTCAGCGGCGAGGGAGGCAGGCGCGAGCAGCGGCTTTTGAATGCGAATACGCAGGTCGGCGGTGCGGTGCGGCATGGAGAGTTCTATGCAGTCCGGGACGGGGCGTGGAATCAAGACACTGAAATTCCAGATGAAAGAAATCGGCGTCGTGATACTCTCTGCGCCCAAAATGAAAAACTCCCGTTTATTTCTCTCTCGTTTCCTCCACTGCATCGTCTGGTCGGTCGCCGGCCTGTCGTTCGCGTCCGCGGCCGAGTCGGTGTCTAATCTGCGCTCTGCCGCGCAGCAGTCAACGACGCCGCAACAGGCGCTGGATCGGCTAATGGAGGGCAATGCGCGATTCGCGGCGGGTCACGCGAGCTCGCGCGATCTGGCGGCGGAGGTGAAGCAGACGGCGGCTGGGCAATATCCGGTGGCGTCGATTGTGACGTGCTTGGATTCGCGCACCTCGGCGGAGTATTTGTTCGACCTTGGACTGGGGGAGGCGTTTTGCGCGCGGGTGGCGGGTAATTTTGTGAACGAAGACATCCTCGGTAGTCTGGAGTTTGCGCACAAGGCGGCGGGCGCGAAACTGATCGTGGTCCTCGGCCACTCCGCATGCGGCGCGGTGAAAGGCGCATGCGATGATGTGAAGCTCGGCAATCTCACGGCCACTCTAGCGAAGATTCGCCCGGCGGTCGCGGCGGTGAAAGACGATGGCACGCCGCGTAACTCAAAGAACGCTGCGTTTGTCGAAAAAGTAGCGGAGGCCAATGTGCGATTGACCGTGCAGCAAATTCGCGAGCGCAGTCCGGTGCTGAAAGAAATGCTGGACGCCGGGCAGATCGGTATCGTCGGGGGGATGTATGATCTCGCGACGGGAAAGGTGACGCTTTACCCTGATACGGTCACAAACGTAAAAGTAGCTGCGAAGTAAGGACTGCTCCAGCAGGTTCTTGGTCAGATGGAAATCTTCGCCTCGCCGGCGCTGACCGGTCAGGCGAAGAGCTTTTTCGCTTCGTTCACGAGAGGAGAACGGGCGAGCGTCGCATCGGGACCTGTTGCTGCAGGATCGAGGGCGAGCGTGCGGGCGCGCGTGGTGAGATACGCAAAGGAAGCGGCTTCGCCGGTGGCGGCGTGTTGCGCGGCGTGGGCGACGGCGAGCGCGGGTGCCGGAAGCGCCCCGGCGGGGAGGATGTTTTTCTCGACCAGGAAGAGGCCGAGCGAGGCGCCGAGCGTGTCGAGCCAAGCGCGGGGTTTCATGGTCGGCGAAAACGCGAACGCGGCGCTGGCGGGCGACCACTCCATGTAGGCACGGAGATCGGCGGAGAGTTTTGTGAGTCCGTCGTCAGCGGTGGCAGGCGTCCAGCGGGCGGTGAAGGTCTTGCGCTCGCGGAAGGTTTTCACCTCCCAGATGCGGAGCAGGATTTCGTAGTCGCCAGCGGTGACGCGTAGCGCGCCGGTGACGATGAAGTCGACGCCCTCTCCCGCGGTGTCGACAAGTTGGCGAAGGTTGTCCGTGGTCCACTCAGCGGCGAAGATCATCGGCTGCGCTGGCGCACCGTCGGGGGGATTCAAAATCCCTACGGCGGCGATGGGCGCGTAGGCGGCGGAGAAATAAAACGCCTCGGCAAACCAGAGCGGGATCGCGCGGGAGAGGCGGCCGAGTTCATCCTCGGGTTTCTTCATCGCAGCGGCGGAATCGGGGTAGCCGGGGAGCGCAAGCTGGGCAAAGGCGATGCGGCGGAGGCGGCCTTCCTTGGGGGGCAGGAGCTGGGCGGCGAGAGGTTCGAGACCGTAAAACCAAATGGGTTTGCTGATGCTGACGAGCGCGACCTTGGGCGCATCGGCTCCGGCGGCCGGGCCGCCGACGACGCCGGGCGGAGGCGCGGCGTGCGGGGTGGCAATCATCTCGGCGATGGCGTTGGAAAAGCCGTAGAGACGCTCCTCGAGTTCGGGACGCTCAAGCGCGAAGAGGAGGTCGAGCACGTGCTGCGCGGCGTCGGGGTTGCGCACGGCGAGGTAAGCCTGAAGGAGATTGAGACCGGTGGCGGGACCGTGGCGCTCTGCGTCGTAGCGCGGGGCGATGAGCTCGATGATTTCGGCGACATGCCCGTGGGAGCCAAGATCACCGGAGATGGCGACGAGGACATCGGGGCGGTCGCCTGCAGGCGTGGCGAGGACCTCTTCGTAAAGGGCGACGGCAGCCGGAAGGTCCTTGGCGGTGAGCTTCTCCCGGGCGGTGCCGAGACGGGATTTGACGTTGGCGGAGCTTGCCGCCGCTGTTGAGGCTGGCGCGGAGGCGGAATGAGCGGCATCGGGCGCAGGAGCCGGGTAGGAGGCAGCCGCAGCAGCTAGGGCGGCGTGGGTCGCGTCAGAGCCGTTGGCCGGCGTGGGAGTCGGTTTCTTCGAGGTGAAGCGGTCAAAAAAGCCCATGCCCGCAACGAAAGCGGCATGGGCGGGGGTGGCGAACAGAAATGGCTGCGGCGCAGTGATCGGCGCAGCCGCAGCCTACGATGATCAGCCGAGGAGCAAGTAAACGCCGTTGTCGGCTTTCTTCGCATCTTTCATCCAGCGCATGTCTCCAGTTTGCGGTTCGATCAGCAAAAGGTAGTGATCGGAAGTAATCACCCAGTTCATTGCGTGAGGTTCACCTTTTTCCCCAGTCCAAAGGCCTTCGCCCCACACAATTCCCATACAGTAAGCGGAGCCCAACTCGCCGCCACGACAGTAGGCCGCTTGGCAGAAGTGCGATTTGAGGACGAAAGCGAAGTCCTCGCAGTCATATCGATCGGGCGCATAGGTGTGGCGTGTCTTCAGACTGTTGGTGACGATGGCTTTCACTTCCTCCAAAGTGGGGAGGTAGTATTCAGCGTCACCGAGGATCGGCTTGCGGTAGTATTCCTGATACTTCGTCCACCGGCCGGGAAACGCCTTTGCGACTAGTTCTTCGACTTTCTCGATGGGCCAATACTCGGGTTTGTAGCCTGCCGGGTGACTGAAGCCCGCCAATAGGCTGAGCCTACCGCCCGGATGTTGCACGTTATCTCCGGGATGTTGGACATTGTCTTCAGGGAGGTAGCGGCGGCGCTTTATCCTAGGGCCGGGGTGCTGCACGTTGTCGCCCGGATGTTGGACATTGTCGCCCGGTTTCTTGGTCGGTTTTGGTTTGCGTCGCTGGGGGACCTTTGGTCCCGGGTGTTGGACGTTGTCGCTAGGTTTGGCGGGGCGTGACGATTTTTTGGGATCTTTGCTTATATCTTCTGCGGTGGGACGATAGGTTGACCGAGGGGAGTGCATTGGCCGCGGTGGTCAGGCGCCGCCAATTTAAGTTAGCGGAGTTGCGCGGCGGATTCGACCGAAGCAAGCAGAGTGGCGACGTGGACCGGGTCACCCGGGTTGAGGCACCAGGTGTGAAGAGCCTCGCAGGCGAGGCGGAGCTCGGCAGCTTCTAGAATGTCGGCACTGTTTTTCAGGTAGTGGGAGTGGGCGGCCACGGTAGGCCAATCGCGGTTGAGCACCGCTTGGCGCAACGCGATCAGGATGGTGGGGGTCTCGCGCCGGTAGTGGGCGAGCATGGATTCCCGGAGATCGCCCAGACCGGTGGCCACGCGGACGGCGGCAGGGCGTTGGTGGAATTTGGGTGCGAGCCGGAGCGTGTCGTCGAGGCGATCGAGGCTGACGGGTTTAACGAGAAACCGATCCATGCCAGCGGCGAGGGCGTTGGTTTCGTCGGCGGGTTGCGCGTGGGCGCTGAGGCCGATGACCCAGGGTCGCGGTTCCGTTCCGGATGGGAGTTGTCGAATGGCCCGGGCGGCGGCGAGGCCATCGAGCTTCGGCATGGCGACGTCGAGAATCACTATGTCCGGCTGGGCGGAGGCGCAGGCTTTGACCGCAGCTGCGCCGTCACTCACTGCCGTGACCTCGGCACCGTTGCGACGGAGGAAGGTCTCGAGCAAATCGCGGACGAGGACATTGTCTTCCGCGAGCACCACCCGAAGTTCCCGATAGGCTGCGGTTGCCGAGACGCGCGTAGCCGCAGCGTCCCGTTCGGATTGGGCCGGCAGGGGCAGGCGCACCACAAACGTCGCTCCCGCCTCCGGGTTTTCGTGGCAGGCCACGCTGCCACCCATGGCGGTGCACAGGCCGGTCACGAGGGCGAGACCCAGGCCGGAACCTTCGGTGGTCGCCTGATCGTCCAGACGCATGAAGGGCTGGAAGAGCGCTGCACGTTTGTCCGAGGGAATGCCGGGCCCGGTATCGGCCACGACAAATTCAACTTCCTGCGCGGCTAGGCGCACCGTGAGGCGCACCTGACCCCGCACCGTGAACTTCACGGCGTTGGCAAGTAGGTTGAGCAAAATCTGGCGGAGCCGGACGGCGTCGGTTTCGACCCAACAGGGCACGGCGGGCGCGAGATCGAGCGTGAGGGACAGGCCCTTTGCCTCCGCCTGGGGGCGCAGGGCGGCCACACAATCGGCCACGAGTTCCGGCAGTTGGACGGTCGCGTTGCGCAGCTTGAATGCGCCCGCCTGCAGCGATCCGAGATCGAGGAGGTCGTTGACGAGGCGAAGCATGAGTTCGCCATGGGCGTGCAAGGCTCCCAACCAGCGGCGATGCGGTTCGCCGATGGGTTCTCGGAGTAGGAGATCGCAGTAACCGAGCACGCTTTGGATGGGGGTGCGCAGCTCGTGACTGACCTTTGCGAGAAACGTGCTTTTCATCCGGTCGGCGGCGGCGGCGGCGGCGGCGCGTTGATCGGCGGCGACGGATTCCGCGCGCCGCAGACGATAGGCAATGGCGAGCCCCCACAGGCCGACCCCGAGGCCGACGAGCGCCATGGCCTGCAGGCGAGTCTGCGTAAAACTCACCGTCCACCGGGTGGCGGCGGCGTTGAGCACAAGCCAGCCGAGAATTTTGCCGTCGGGGCCGTCGAGCAGCGGAGCCTTGGCGTAAAAATGGGTGCCCCATTCGTTGGTAACCGGTCCTTCAAGGAAGGCAGTCTTGGCTTCGAGCCGAGCAAGATCGGCGGGCGTAACTTTGCCGTAAACGGCGCCTTCGCCCGGATACGTGGGCATGAGGCTACGGGTTACCGGGATGATTCGCAGGTCGTCACGGATGATTTCGATGTAGACCGACGCCACATCGGGACTGGCCTGTTGAACACGATGCAGTCGCGGGCGTAGGCTGGCAACGGCCTCGGTCAGGGTATGCGGCATTGTCGCCCAGTCGTGGGTCAAATTGTTCGGTGCGGGGCGAGTGCGCACGGCAGTGACCTTGAGATCGGAGCCGAGTGCGGCGCGCAGCATCGCGGGCTCGAGCAACGTGGCAGCGGTGACGGCCCGGCTGAGCAAGCTTTGTTCAAACACGCGGCGCGCCTGACGCCCGGTCCAGACGGCGAAAGCCAAACCCACGACGAACCAAAGAGCGAGCAACGCGAGGCTGCGGCCGAGTTCCGCGCGGCCGTGGAGATCGCGCAGCCGGGCCCGCCAAAGAGCAAAGGCGATCAAGCCCCCGGCAAGCGTTTCGAAGCCCGCGGCAAAAAGGGCAAAATGCGAGAAATCCGAGTTGATGCGCGGTTCGTGGGCGGCGAGTGCCAGTGGACCGTGAGTGGCGATCAACGGAAGCAAGCCGGCCAGAATAGTGCCGATGACGAGGAGTCGGCGTTCCAGCGGCTCGAGGCTCAGCGAATCGTTTTTGAGCAGCCATCGCGTGCCGGCCAACCCTGCGCAAACGATCCCCAAAACCGCCAATGCCGTGCCCGAGACGGTCGGCCAAGGCACGCGTAGAGCCGCCGAGAGGAGGGCCGCCAAGAGGGTGACAATGCGCACGGTGCTCTTGCGCCAGCGCCGTTCCAGCCAAGGCCAAGACAACGCAGCCACGCCGGCGGCATCGGTCAAACCCATCGCAAAATCAAACTTCGTGTAGGGCACCGACAAATTCTGCGCGCAGAGCACAAGTTCGAGCGCTGCGCCGAGGATGGCCGTAAAGGCGAAAACAAGCAGCCAAGTCTGATCACCCGAGGCCCTTCTGTCGGCGCGACTAATGCCAAAAGCCACGATCAGCCAAGCCAGCGCCGCCAAGAACCAGAGGTAGTCTTGATGCGTGGTCCAGTCTTCGAGGGTGCGCAGCAAGAGCGGCATCAGTTCAAGGGGCGCGGGTGAAGTGACAGGGAGCACGGAGTGAGCCAAGGCTGAAACAGTTACGGTTTGTGGTGTTTCAGGAATTTGGCCCAATGCAGGTTGGTTGGCGTAAACCTTATCCTACCCACCACTCAGATCGCGTCAGCACGCGCACGCGGCCGTCTGGCTGCACAAACAGCCGCGTGCGGTGCCCCTGACTGGCCAGTGCGCTGCGGTGGAACATCATTTCCACGTCAAACGGGTTGGCCAAAATGCGAAAATCATAGCGTGGCCAGAAGAGTCCTTCACAGGTGGTCGGTGGTAGAGATGACTCCAACCGTGGAGCGGAAGGTGCTTCGGCCTCAGACGTTATTCCTTCCTTAGTGAGCCACCATACGCGGAGGATACGCGGCGGCTCTTCGGCGTTTGCACCCTCCAGTTCCAGCACCGGTGCAGGTGCGCGATTGAAATAGGGCGGACAACAGCAATCGCGCCAAAACATTGAGAGAACGCGTTGCGTCAGTTCGGTCGGCGCAAATACACTCCCCGGATCGAACAACCCCTCGCGCGGAAGGGGATTGAAAAATGCGTGCCCGACGGGTGTCAGACTCATGGGGTGCCAAAGTCGCTACTGCCGCGGGAAGAACCCGAGAGGGGAGCAGGGCAGGGGAACGACATTGCAGGCCTAGCAT
>CANGHW010000123.1 GCA_947453695.1 Opitutia bacterium | reverse complement strand
TCTCGCGTCGATTCAGTGGCTGGAAGAGTTCCTCCTCGAATGGGGTGGGGCACTGCTTTTTGTGACCCACGATCGGGCATTTCTGCGCAAGCTCGCGACGCGCATCATCGAAGTGGATCGCGGCCAGCTCATTGGTTGGGCGTGCGACTACGACACGTTTCTCGTGCGCAAGCAGGCGGTGCTGGAAGCCGAGGAGGTCGAGCGGGCACAGTTCGACAAGAAACTCGCCCAAGAAGAGGTGTGGATCCGGCGCGGCGTAAAGGCGCAGCGCTCGCGGGCCAACAACCGCATCCACGCGCTCGAGAAAATGCGCGCCGAGCGCGCGGCGAGGCGCGACCGCACCGGCACGGCCAAGATCACCGCCCAGGAGGCGGATCGCAGCGGGTTCAAGGTCATCGAGTGCAAGGAGGCGGGCTACCGCTACTCCGAGGAGGGACGCTGGATCGTGCGCGATCTGAGCGTGCGCATCGAGCGCGGCGACAAGATCGGCATCGTCGGGCCCAACGGCGCCGGCAAGACGACGTTATTGCGCCTGATGCTCGGGCAGTTGAATCCCACGGAAGGTGCCGTCGAGCAAGGCACGCGGTTGGAGGTCGTTTACTTCGATCAATTGCGCGCGCAACTCGATGAAACCATGCGGGTGCAGGACGCGGTGGCCGACGGCAATCCGACGGTGACGATCAACGGTCGCGTGCGGCATGTGATCTCCTATCTGGAGGATTTTCTGTTTGATCCGACGCGGGCTCGCACCCCGATCAAGGCTCTGTCGGGCGGAGAGCGGAATCGGCTGTTACTCGCGCGGTTGTTTACCAAACCGTGCAACGTGCTGGTGCTCGATGAGCCGACGAACGACCTCGATGCGGAGACGTTGGAACTGCTCGAAGATTTGCTGGTGGAATTCGGCGGCACGCTGCTGCTCGTGAGCCATGATCGCGCGTTTCTGAACGAAGTCTGCACCAGCCTGCTCGTCTACGAAGAGGGGGCGCGGGTGGTGGAGTATATCGGTGGCTACGATGACTGGCAGAAGGAGAAGGCGGCCAGGGCCGCAGCTGCGGCAGCCGCGGAAGAAAAAGCCAAACGCGAAGCCAAGGAAGCGGCGGAAGCGGCGGCGGGCGGTGGCGCGGCCAAGAAAACCCGCAAGCTCACGAACAAGGAGCGGGCAGAGTTGGATGGATTGCCCAAGGTGATCGAGAAGCTCGAAACGGAGCAGACGAATCTCACGACGAAGCTGCAGGACCCGCTATTCTTCAAGAAATCCCCGGTGGAGGTCACCCACGCGACCGAGCGGCTCCATGAAATCGAAGCCGAGCTGGCAAAGGCGTATGCGCGATGGGCGGAGTTGGAGTAGGGCAGACCGCAGCGCCGGTGATAGCGTAGGGTTTGGCCGGACAGACGCGCAGCCGGGTTTGGTATAGTCTGGGAGTCGGGTCGTCGAATTCGACGACAGGTTGGGCCTTCGTTAACCTAATTCCTCTCCCCTTTTTTTCTTTCATCCAAGTGAAACCCTTTGAAACGGTTTTCTGTGAGGAGAACGCCTGTCAGCAGATCCATTTCAAGCGGGCTCTGTGGTGGAAACTCCTGCCCTTCTACGCCTGGCCGTTCGTGGCCCTGCTTGGCGGGGTCCGCTCAAGCCATTTTGAGGCTGAACGACGACTCCTCGACAGTTTGGCAACGGCCAAGGACATGCGCGACGCCCATTCGCTGATGAACGACTACTTGAGGGACACCGCGGCGGGAAGTTGGCTGCGCACGGTGACGGGCACGAGGATATCGTTGTGGCGCGTGAAGGAGTTAACGCGCGCTTATTTGCCGGGGGCGGGGAGTCATTCCTCCTTTCCGTTTCAGGCCGCTCCGAAGATCGAACCGTAGGCTGGGGCAGGTAGTGGTGCACGGCCCGCTAGGAGCTTCCAACGCTAGGCGGTGAACACCCCATAGAACGACAGGCGGAGGTAGGACATAGTGCGTTGGACTAGCTGACCCCAGGGCTGGGGACAGCGAACGGTTCAACCCATCCTCCTTCTCCCACATGGTTCTCTTGACTGAGCGGCTGATCGCCGCGCCGCGACTGAGCGCCGACCCGCTTGCTGCGGATCGCACCTTCGTCATCCGCCGGCTGCAGGAGTCGGAGCTCTTCCGCGAGTATCGCCAAGCCTTCGAAGTGACGACCGGGCTGCCCCTGGTATTGCGCGAGGCGGGTTCGTTTCGTCCGCCGTTGGAGGGGTCGAGGTTGGTGAATCCGTTCTGCGCACAAATGACGCAGGCGGGGCCCACCTGCGCAGCGTGCCTGCGCCTGCAAGCGAGAGTAGAGACGGAGGCGGTGGCGGGGCCGAAGACGATCGTGTGCCAGGCGGGTCTGGCTGAGTCGGCTGTGCCGGTGCGAGTGGGCACCGTGGTGCTCGGCTACCTGCAAACCGGGCAGGTATTTCTGCGGTCGCCGACCCAAGCGGGTTTTGCAGGGGTCCTGAAGGAGATTCCGGGAGGGGTGACGAAGGCGGGCGCCAGAGCGTGGACGGAAGCTTACTTTCAAACGCGGGTCATCGCGCGAAAAAACTACGGGATGATCATACGTCTGCTCGCCGTATTCGCGGAGCATCTCAGCGCGGTCAGCAATCAGCTCATGGTCGGTCGAACGCAGGCCGATTCGCCGCTCTTGACCAAGATCCGCGCGTTTATCGCGGCGCACCAAAGCGAACCTTTGAGTCTGCATGACGCCGCCCGGTCGGTGAACATCAGCCCGTTTTATTTCTGCAAGCTCTTCAAAGCGGCGACCGGACTTACCTTTACGGCGTATCTGGCGCGGGTGCGGGTGGAGACGGCCAAGGCGATGCTGCTCGACGCGAATCGGCGGGTGAGCGAGGTGGCGTTTGCCGCGGGCTTTCAATCACTCTCGCAGTTCAATCGCGTGTTTCGTCGTATTACCGGGGAAGCACCCACCCGCCATCGTGATCGCCAGCAGGCCCGTTTGGGTCCCAAGCGGGCGGGCAGCGGTTTGCCGGAGGATTTCTGTCTGAGGGCGAACGAAGCGCGGATGGTCGCTCAATGCGGTTGAGCGGAGCCCAGATAGGGGAAGAGGAGCGGAAATGGGCTGCGGGACGCGCTGCGATAGGAGAAAGGTCGAGTAGGGAAACTGCGCAGGGGGCAAATCCGTAGTCTTTCTCCCGCGGCAGTCTTGATTCACAGGCACTTTACATTTGAAGGTAAGGGCCGATGTAGGGAATCGGCAGCGATTCCTTTGCACCGCACCCTTTCC
Organism: Opitutia bacterium; assembly: GCA_947453695.1. Lineage (GTDB taxonomy): Bacteria > Verrucomicrobiota > Verrucomicrobiia > Opitutales > Opitutaceae > GAS368. The sequence continues at coordinate 11,590 of CANGHW010000123.1, read as the reverse complement.
CATGGCCGTTCGCATCAACCTCAAGAAGACTGACAAACCCGTCGCGAAGTTCGACGCGGTCTTTAGTGGTGATCGGACGCAGGCCTTGGCCAACATGGAGACCGCGCCGGCCGCGGCTTTGACATCGGCGACGGTGACTGGCGAAGACACAGGTGCGCCGGTGCAGAATTTGGCCGGTGGTGCAACGGGGGCAGGTGGTGGGCCAGACGGCTCGGTGGCTCCGGTAGCGGCGGCGCCAGACATGGCGGCGAGCGCGGTAGCGCTGCGGATGGTGCACGCAGAGGTTGCCACGCAACAACCGGAGGCGGCCCCGGTCGAGGAGGAGGCCTCGGAGGCGATTCTCAAACCTTCGGGCAAGCCGGCGGCGATCCGGGCCTTTTCCCTCTTTCTGAAATGGGGCCTGATCGGTGGCGTGGTGTTGGGCGGCGGCTACTATGCGATGCGCCATGTTTTTTTTCCGGTAGCGCAAGAATTGCAGAAGGCAAAGGCACCGGGACCGGTGGTCGTGGATAAGACCGCCTCACCGCTCGTGCAGGCTGTGCAGCAGGCGCGGGTGACGGTCGCGAAGAACGATGCCAAGGTCGATTATCTCAATCAGATCATCGAGGCGACGCCGGAACCACCGAAGCCTGTGGTCGTAGAAGCGCCGCCGCCGCCGAAGCCCGTCGTGCGCACACCGGCGGCCAAAGACACGTCGGTCTACCGTGAGGCGATTGATGCGTTGAAGATCAGTGCGGTGCTGGATGGTGATCCGCCACGGTTGTTCATCGACAATCTCATCGTGAAGCCCGGAGCAGTGGTGAACCGGCCGCTGGGGCTCAGTTTCGCCGGCATCGATACGGTGGAGCGCGTGCTCTACTTCACGAACAAGGATAACGAAATTTTCCGGAAGGCCTACTGAGCGGGGTGAGTCGCGGGCGGAGTTGGGGCGAAGCGGCTGATCAGCCCGTCGAGCGTGAGCGTTGCGAGGGAGTCCACGCGGAGACTCGCGTGGGTGAAATCGTGGTGGGCGGTCGAAGGACCGGGGCAGACGACGGTGTGGAGATGAGCGCGCGTGGCGGCGAGGGAGCCGGTGAAGGAATCTTCGAAGGCGATGGCCTCGTGGCCGCGCAGGCCAAAGCGATTGAGCACGAGTTTGTAGAGATCGGGCTCGGGCTTGGGAGACGGGACATCTTCGCGGCAGGCGAGAAAACTGAAGCGGTTGAGCAGGCCGAGACGCGCGAGGTGGCGTTCGCAGTGGGGGTGAGGGGAATTGGACGCGAGGGCGATCGGGAGAGCCCGGGCTTGGGCGGCGTCGAAGAGTGCGACCACGCCAGGGAGGACGGGGAGGGCGAGGTCGTGGAGGCGGTTGCGCTCGCGCCGGGCCGTTTCCAGGGCGACCCGGTCGGTGCGTTTTTCAAAGGCGTGCCACGGGTCAAAGGCGTAGTCGGCGTGGCCGACCGAGCGGAGAAACTCAGCTTCGTCGAACGGCACGCCGTGCGAGGCGTGGACATCGGCGTAGGCACGAATCAGGGCGGACTCGGTATCGAGAATGAGGCCGTCGAAGTCGAAGACGAGGGCACGGATCATGGAGAGGAGACGGGCAGACCGGTGGGGAGGCCGTCGATGCTGCGCTGGTTTTTTTCGGTGCGGTAGGCGGCCATGCCCTCGGGGCCTTTTTTCACGGCGTAATCAATGAGCGTCGTGCGCTCGCCGGTGTAGTTGAAAAAGGGGACACCGAAACCGCAGGACGTCTGGATGCTCTCGATGTCGACGATGATGAGCTGGCGCTCCCCCGGGAGCGGCGGACCGAAGAGTGGGCGGAGCTGGGACCAGTCGGTTTCGCCGAGGTGGACGGCGCGACCGCGGCCGTAGATGCGGAAGATGAGGGGCGACGTCGTGAACGAGCACATCATGAGCGTAATGCGCCCGTTCTCGAGGAGATGGGCGGCGGTTTCATTGCCACTGCCGGTGACGTCGAGATAGCCCACGCACGTGGTCGAGAGGACGCGAAAGGTGTCCATGCCCTTGGGCGAGAGGTTGACGCGGCCGTGGTGCGGCGCGGAAGCGGTGAAGTAGATCTTTTGTTCCGCGATGAAGGCGAGGTGCGTGGGCGTGAGCGAGGGAACGAATTTGGCCATGGCGAAGGATCGGTAAAGAACAGGGAAGGCGTGCGGAGGAAAAACGAAAGCGCGGAGTGGCGGCGCACCAGCGCGCGAGAGTGGGCGGGTGGAGTGTCGTGGCCGGTGGTGGCTTGCGTTGCGGGATGCGATCGGGCGTGTTGAGCGGAGAAACGGCTACTCCCTATGCGCACGCTATTTTTCGTAGTTTCGATTTTGGGCCTGGCCCTGACGTCAACGGCGTCGGCCCAGCTCGCGGCGCGCTCCGCGGAGGAGTGGGTGAAGACCCTCGAGGCCACTAACCGCGTCGCGAAGCTGAAGGTGGCCGAGGTTGTGGCGGCGTTGAAGCTGAAGCCTGACGCCGTGGTGGCGGACATCGGCGCAGGCTCGGGGGTGTTTACCGTGCCCCTGGCGAGGGCGGTCACGGCGGGCAAAGTTTACGCGGTCGATATCGAGCAGGGGCTGGTCGATCACATCACGCAGCGGACCCAAGGGGAAAAGCTGACGAATGTGGTGGGCGTGCTCGGGAAGTTTACCGATGCGGCGCTGCCCGCGAAGGACGTGGACCTCGCGATGATCTTTGACGTGCTCCACCACATCGAGAACCGCACCGAATACCTGAAGAACCTTGTGCCTTATTTGAAAAAGACGGGGCGCATTGCCGTGATCGATTTCCATCCGGAGCTGGGGCCGCACAAGAATGATCCGACACTGCAGGTGACGAAGGCGCAGGCCGACGCATGGTTCGCCGCGCTCGGGTTCAAACCCGTCGAAGAACCAGCACTCTATACGGACAAGTGGTTCGTGGTTTATTCGCGTTAGCAGCCCGGCGACTTTTTCACGGGGAGAAAAGTCCGCGCTCGTCAGCGCGGCGGTGGGCGCGCAAGTATCGGGGTTCTTCCATGGAAACTTCCCCCGCTTCCGCCTTCATCCCCGCCGAACGTATCTTGATGGGCCCCGGCCCGAGTCCCGTGCCGCAACGAGTGTTGCGCGCGTTGGGGGCGCCGACGCTGGGACATCTCGATCCACAATACCTGGCGATCATGGATCGCACCTGCGCGATGTTGCGCGAGGTGTTTCGCACGAAGAACGCGCTGACATTTCCCGTGAGCGGCACAGGCATGGCGGGTATGGAGTGCGTGGCGGTCAATCTGATCGAACCCGGCGACGAAGTGATCGTGGGCGTGAATGGCGTCTTCGGCACGCGCATGAAGGACGTGATGGAGCGCTGTGGGGCCAAGGTGCACGCGCTCGAGGCGACGTGGGGCGACGTGATCTCCTTGGAACAACTCAAGGCCGCGCTCGACGCGCATCCGCAGGTTAAGCTCGTCGGCATCGTGCACGCGGAGACGAGCACGGGCGCGCTCCAGCCACTGGCAGGTTTCGCGGAGCTGGTGCACTCGCGTGGGGCGTTGCTGGCGATCGATGCTGTCACGAGCCTCGGCGGCCACGAACTGCGCGTGGACGACTGGGGGATCGATGCGATTTATAGCGGCACACAGAAGTGCCTGAGCTGCCCGCCGGGCTTGTCGCCGGTGAGCTTCGGCGAGCGAGCGCTCGCGAAGATGGATGCACGCAAGACGAAGGTGCAGTCGTGGTATCTCGATGTGTCGATGCTGCGGAAGTATTACACGGGCGGCGGTGGCGGCGGACGCGTTTATCACCACACCGCGCCGATCAACATGACCTACGCGCTGCACGAGGCGCTGATGATTGTCCTCGAAGAAGGACTCGATGCGCGCATTGAGCGCCATGCGCAGATGCACCGGCGTCTGCGCGCGGGATTGGAGGCGATGGGGTTGACGTATATCCCGAAGCACTCGCTGCACTCGCTGAATTGCATCAGCATCCCGGCGGGCGCGGATGACGCGAAGGTGCGCCGTCGCCTCCTCGAAGAATATGGCATCGAGATTGGTGCGGGCTTGGGACCGATGGCCGGCAAGGCGTGGCGTATCGGCCTGATGGGGCACGGTGCGACGGTGCGCAATGTGGACCTGGTGCTGACGGCGTTGAAGAACGTCTTGGCGTAAGCGAGGCGGTCCACATGGGAGATAACAAAATTGCTGCAGCGGCGGTCGGTGACAGCCGAGGCGCACGAGCACGGCGGTCATAGACTGCCGCTACAGCGATGGCTTCCGACGCAATCAAACGCTTGCTCGCTCTTCTGCCGCCCGGCCGCGTGCTCGCGGGAGCGGCGCATATGGCGGCGTATGAGAGCGATGGGCTGACCGCGTTTCGCGCGGCGCCGCTGGCGGTCGTGGTGCCGGAAACGCAGGACGAGGTGATCGCTGCGGTGCGCTTTTGCCACGCGGAAAAACTGCCTTTCGTGGCGCGCGGAAGTGGCACGAGTTTGTCCGGTGGATCCCTACCGGTGACGAATGGGATCGTGATCACGCTGAACCGCCTCAACCGCGTCGTGCGGCTCGATCCGATCGAGCGCGTGGCGGTCGTGGAGTCCGGCATGGTGAACACACATGTGACGCTCGCAGCGCAGCCGTATGGGCTGCACTTCGCGCCCGATCCCTCGAGCCAGTCGATCTGCACGATCGGGGGCAACGTGGCGTTTAACTCCGGTGGTGCCCATTGCCTGAAATACGGGATGACGTCCAACCACGTGCTCGGGCTGAAGGCCGTGCTGGCGACGGGTGAAGTGGTGACCTTCGGTGGGTCGAGCCGCGAGCAGGTCGGACCGGATTGGACCGGTCTTTTTTGCGGCAACGAAGGACTCTTCGGCATCGCGCTGGAAGTGACGCTGCAACTGCTGCCGCGGGCGGAGATGTTTCACACGGTCCTCGCGGGCTATGCGACACTCGAGGCCGCGGGCGAGGCCGTGTCGGCGGTAATCGCGAGCGGACTTTTGCCGGGGGCGATCGAGATCATGGATGCGCTGGCGCTGGAAGCGGCGGTGGCGGCGGTGCATGCGGACTATCCGCCGAACTCGGCCGCGGTGCTCATTGTAGAGCTCGAAGGGCCGCGGGAAGTGGTGGCGGCAGACCGCGTGCGGCTGGAGAAGATTCTGGCAGGCAGCGGCGCGATGGAAGTGCGCGTGGCGAAAGACGCGGCCGAGCGGCTGGCGATCTGGAAAGGCCGCAAGAGTGCGTTCAGCGCGGTGGGGCGTTTGTCGCCCGATTTCATCGTGCAGGACGGCGTGGTGCCGCGGCGGAAACTGGGTGAGGCGTTGAAGCACATCGGCGAGTATGCGGCCGAAGCGCGGCTGCGGGTGGCGAACGTCTTTCACGCCGGCGACGGCAATCTGCACCCGCTGATCATGTATAATGGCCGGGAGCCGGACGGACTGGCGCGGGCGGAGGCGCTCGCGGGAAAGATCCTGCGGATGTGTATCGCGATGGGCGGCTCGATCACGGGCGAGCACGGCGTGGGCGTGGAGAAACGCGACTACATGCCGGAAATGTTCACGGTCGATGAACTCGACTGCATGAAGCGGGTGCGGGCGGCCTTTGACCCTGAAACGATCGCGAACCCCGGTAAAATGTTTCCCGCCGCCGAGGCGCCGGTGCTGGCGCAACACGGCCTGCACCCGCTGGAGAAGGCCGGCGTAATTTCCCGCGAATGAGCGCCACGATCCACCAACCAACGACGCCCCTTGAGCTGGCTGACGCGATTCGCGCGGCGCCGCGAGCGATCATCGTGGGAGCAGGCACGAAGCCGCGGTTGTCGCGGGTGTCGGAGGATTTTGCGCGGATCGCGACGACGAAGCTGCGCGGGATCGTCGAATACGAGCCGAGTGAGTTTACGTTCACGGCCTTGGCAGGCACTCCGTTGAGGGAAATTTCCGCGGCCCTGGCCAAGTGCGGGCAGTATTTGCCCTTCGATCCGTTGTTCGCGGAAGCCGGGGCGACGATCGGCGGGACGGTGGCGGCGGGCGTAAGCGGGCCGGGACGGTTTCGCTTTGGTGGGCTGCGTGACTTCATCCTCGGAGTGCGTTTCGTGGACGGCGACGGGCGCCTCATGCGCATGGGCGGCAAGGTGGTCAAAAATGCGGCGGGCTTCGACCTGCCGAAGTTTTTCGTGGGCAGTCTTGGCCGGTTTGGCGCGCTGGCGGAAGTGACGTTCAAGGTGTTTCCGCGGGCGCAGGCGACGCGGACGCTGCGCCTGCTCGCACGCGATGCGACGGCGTTGACGAAGATTTTGACTGATGCGGCCAACACGCGCTGGGAGCTCGATGCGCTCGACGCGACGCCGGGTGAAGGTTTCGTCTATGCCCGGCTCGCCGGACCAGAGGAAGCGCTAGAGGTGCTGGCGAGAGAGATTTTTGCGCGTTGGCCGGGCGCGACGCTGACAGCGGAGGCGGCCCGGCAGTTGTGGCGCGAGGCCGGCGAATGCGCCTGGGCTCACGCGGGTGGCACGCTGGTGAAGCTGGCCATCACGCCTTCGGCGGTGCCGGCGGTCGTGGAGGCCGTGAGTGGTTTGCCGGAGGCGCGGTCGTGGATCAGCGCGGGGGGCAATGTCGCATGGGTATCCCTGCCGCCCGGTAAATCGCGGGCTACGCCGTGGAACTGGCCGGCGGTGACCATGAGAGGAGCCGGTCCGCTGTGGCCGGGATCACCTGTGAACTACAATGTGTTCCGCGCGATGAAGACGGCGCTTGATCCGCAAGGTCGATATCCCGCTTTGGATTCCTGACGATGCAGCACACGATCAAACCGAACGAACACGGACCGTTGACGGAGCCGATGGCGCACGCGGTGCAGACCTGCGTGCATTGCGGATTCTGCCTCGCGGCTTGTCCGACCTACCAGGAGTTCGGGCAAGAGATGGATTCGCCACGCGGACGCATTGTGATGATGAAGCAGGTGCTCGAGGGCAACCTGCCATGGGCGGATGCGCAGGTGCACGTGGACCGCTGCCTCGGATGTCTGGCGTGCGAGCCGGCGTGTCCGAGCGGTGTGCCGTATCGCGATTTAATCAGTCCGTTTCGCGCGGTGGCGCAGACGCAGAACAAAGTGGAGCGCACGACGGGAGAGAAAGTGCGCCGCTGGCTCGCAGCGGAGACGATTCCTTATCCGGGGCGGTTTCGCTGGGCGCTCGTCGGGGCGAAGGTCGGGCGCGCGCTCGGTCCGATCGTGCCGGGAATGTTGCGGCCCATGCTCTCACTCGCGCCGGGCGAGGTGCCAGCGGAGGTAAAATTGAAGGCGGTGTATCCGGCGCAGGGCGAGCGCCGTGCGCGGGTGGCCTTGCTCGCGGGCTGTGCGCAGCAAGTGCTCGATCCGGATATCAATGTCGCGACCATCGAGGTGTTGACGCGCAACGGCGTCGAAGTCGTGGTCCCGGTGGAGCAGGGTTGCTGCGGTGGACTCTCGTGGCACACGGGCGACCTTGCGGCGGCGCAGGCCTTTGCGCGGAAGAATCTCGATGCGTTTCCGGCGGACGTGGACGCGATTCTCACCAATGCCGCAGGCTGTGGTTCGGCGATGCACGAGTATCATTTGATTTTGAAAGGCACGCCGGATGAGGCGCGCGCGGAGGCGTTTCGTAAACGCGTGGTCGATGTGAGTGTGTTTCTCGGGCGGATCGGACTGCGCGAGAAGCCCCGGGCCGCGGCGAGTGGCGCGGGCGCGGTGAAAGTGGCTTACCACGATGCATGTCACCTCGCGAATGCACAGGGCGTGCGGGAGGAGCCGCGAGCGTTGCTGCGGTCGATTCCGGGGTTGGAGCTGAAGGAAGTGGCGAACGGACACCTGTGCTGCGGCAGTGCGGGGACGTATAACCTCGATCAGCCGGAGACGGCGTCCTCGCTCGGGGCGCAGAAGGCGAAAGCGGTGGCTGCGACGGGTGCGACCGTGGTAGCGAGCGGCAACATTGGTTGTCTTACGCAGCTCAAGGTTCATCTGGCGCAGAGCGGCTCGCCGGTAAAAGTGCGGCACACGATGCAGGTGTTGCGCGACGCCTACCGAAAGGAATGATTTTTTCACCACGGATTACTCGGATGAACTCGGATAAAAGCGGGCGAGGGGTCGATGTAGCCGCACCGGTGACGGGGCGGACTGGCCGGCGACCGCACGCTAAGGCGTGCGGCTACGCATTCGCACGATTGGTCGCGCTGATGATTTTCGGAGTGATGAGTGTAACGCTGCAGGCGGCCGATAAGCCGGCGGACGCCGTGTTGAGGATCGATCAGGCCCGACTCGCGGCGATGATGGCGGGCGATGCGAAGGCGCTCGGTAAGGTGATGTCGGAGGAGCTGGCTTTTGTGCACTCCGACGGACGCATCGAAACGAAGGCCGATTACGTGAAGAACGTTTTGGCGGGCGATACGGCTTACGCGGACGTGATCACAAAAGACGTGCGCACGATGGAGCCGGCGCCGGGGGTGGTGATTTTGATCGGTGCGCAGGAGATGCGGAAGCGGCTCGGACCGACGTGGTCGGAGGTAAAGCTGCGGTTCATGTCGGTGTGGCGCGAGGAAGGTGGCGCTTGGCGGATGGTCGCTTGGCAATCAATGCGGCCGGCGGGCAACAGCGTAGTGCCGCAGAAAAAGTGATTTCCTCATGAGTGTTTCCGTCACGAGTCCTTCGCTGCGCGAGAAAATCGGCCAATTGCTGAATGTCGGGTTTCGCGGGTGTCACGCGTCCGAGGTGGGTGCGGTGGTGCGCGATATTCGCGAGCATCACGTCGGCGGCGTGATCTTCTTCGATCAGGAGATGGTCGATGGCTCGGCGGGAAAACGAAACGTGGAGTCGCCGGAGCAGGTGAAGGCGTTGATCGCTCACCTGCAGGCACAGGCGAAGGTGCCGCTGCTGGTGTCGGTCGATCAGGAGGGAGGGCGCGTGAATCGGCTCAAGCCGGTCTACGGGTTTCCCGAGAGCATTTCGCACGAGGAACTCGGCAAGCTTGGGCACGTAGGTGAGACCTACCGGCACGCGGAGGCGACGGCGCGGACGCTGCGAAGTGTGGGCTTTAACCTGAACCTTGCGCCGGTGGTGGACCTCGATGCGAACCCGGATAATCCGATCATCAAGGGCAAGAAGCGCAGTTTCGCGGCGGACCCGGAAGTGGTCGCACGGCACGCGGCGGAGTTTGTGCGCGCGCACCGGGCGCTGGGTGTGGTGGCGTGCGCGAAGCATTTCCCGGGACACGGCAGCGCCAAGGGCGACACGCACCTTGGACTCGTGGATGTGACGGCGACGTGGCACGAGCGGGAGTTGGTGCCGTTTCGCCGGCTGATCGAGGCGGGGTTGTGCGACATGATCATGAGCGCGCACGTCTTTAATGCGAAGCTCGACCCGGACCGGCCTGCGACCCTGTCGAAGAGAGTGATCACCGGGATGCTGCGGGAGCAGTTGGGCTTCAAGGGCGTGATCACCAGCGACGACATGGAGATGAAGGCGATTTCGAGTCAGTATGGTCTGGAGAATTCCATGCCGGCGGCGCTGGAAGCGGGCATCGACGTGCTGTGTTTCGGCAACAACCTGAGCTACGACGCTGACATCGCGCCAAAGACGATCGCGATTATCGAGCGCGCAGTGCAGTCCGGGCGGCTCTCTGAGGCGCGGATCGCCGAGTCGTATGAACGCGTGCTCGCGTTGAAGCGGAAAGCCGGGCTGATTCCCTGACCGTGGATACCCCGAGCACCCCGTCGCGTCGCAACCCGTGGGCGTGGATTCCCACGCTCTATTACGCGCAGGGTATTCCCTACGTCGTCGTGATGTCGCTCTCGACGACGATGTATAAAAATCTCGGCGTTTCGAACACCGACATCGCGCTCTACACGAGCTGGCTCTACCTGCCGTGGGTGATCAAGCCGCTGTGGTCGCCGCTGGTGGACCTGTTTCGCACGAAGCGGTTTTGGATCGTGACGCTGCAGTTTGCCATCGGGCTGGCGTTTGCGCTCGTGGCGCTGACGCTGCCGGGGCCGGGTTTCTTCAAGCTCTCGCTCGCGGTGTTTTGGCTGATGGCGTTTAGCTCAGCGACGCACGACATCGCGGCGGACGGGTTCTACCTGCTGGCGATGCCGCCCGGGCAACAAGCGGCGTTTGTGGGGGTGCGTAGCACGTTTTACCGGCTGGCTTCGCTCACGGCGCAAGGGGCATTGGTTTATCTCGCGGGCATGTGGCAGGAGTCGACGGGCAGCATCACGCAGGCTTGGTCGCTGGTGTTTGGCCTGCTCGCGGCGGTGTTTATCGTGGTGGCGACGCTCCATCTTTTTGCGTTGCCGAAGCCGGAAAGCGATCGGCCGACGGCGAGCGGACAGAATTTTGTGCGAGAGTTCTGGGAAGTGTTCGCGGTGTTTTTGAAAAAACCCGGAGTCGTGACCACGCTGGCGTTGCTGCTGCTTTACCGGTTGGCGGAGTCGCAGGCCTTGAAGCTGATCTCACCCTTTTTGCTGGATAAGCGGGCGGTGGGTGGCCTCGAACTGACGACGCAGCAAGTCGGCATTGTTTACGGCACGGTTGGGATCATCTCGCTTACCTTGGGTGGGCTGGTGGGCGGATGGGTCATCTCGCTCTACGGCCTGAAGCGGATGATTTGGCCGATGATTACGATCATGCATGCGCCCAATGTGGCGTTTCTACTGCTCGCGTTGACCCAGCCGACGAGTTTGTGGGTGGTGGGTTCGGCGCTGGCGGTGGAGCAGTTTGGCTACGGCTTTGGGTTCACCGCCTACATGCTCTACATGATGATGGTGGCGGAGGGGCCGCACAAAACCGCGCACTACGCGATTTGCACGGGCTTCATGGCGCTCGGGATGATGCTGCCGGGCATGGCGGCGGGCTGGATCGAGGACCACATCGGTTACGTGAACTTCTTCATCTGGGTGTTGGTGTGCACGATTCCGTCGTTCATCGTGGTGTCGCGGCTTAAGATCGACCCGGCATTTGGCAAGAAAGCGGCGCCGGCGAAGTGAATCGCGGCGACGATCGCGCAGGAAAATTCCGAGAGCCATGAGACGCCTGCGCCGAGAAAGAACGTGGTGCTGGCTCGGCTGGTTTTTTGGCGTGCTCGTCGCGGTGTGTGCGCAGACGCCTGAACTGCCGCGCATCACCTCGCAGCCGGTAGGCGTGGCGGGTTTCAAGGACGGCGCGGTGGTCTTGCGGGTGGAGGGCACCGGAGTTCCGGCGCCGGTCTATGCGTGGGCTAAGGATGGAGAAATCATTCCCGGACAGGTCGGTCCGACACTCACGCTCGCGCACCTCCAGCCGCTCGATGCGGGTGTCTACACCGTGAGGCTGGTCAATTCGGCAGGGGCGGTGACCAGCCAGGGGGCGCGGGTGAGTGTCGGTGCGGATCTCGGGGCCAAGAGCGTCGCGCGGTGGTGGAACGAGGCGTTGCTCGATGGTATTCGCAAGGATGTGCCGAATCCGCCGGTCCACGCGCGCAATATCTACCATGTGTCCGCCGTGCTGTGGGACGCGTTTTGGGCTTACGAGCGCGGCGGGTGGGCGCAGCGTCGGGAGGTGTTTGCCCGGGAGGAGCCAGCGTTGCCCGGAGATGAGACGGCGAGACTGACCGCGCAGCAGCAAGCGATGAGC
>CANGHW010000122.1 GCA_947453695.1 Opitutia bacterium | reverse complement strand
CTGAAGGAGGGTGGAGTAACGGTGAACGGAAAAACCATTTCAAGGCGAACTTTCCGACAAGTTACTCACAATGCGTTTGGGCATAACTTTTCCGCTTTTTTCATTGCCAGAACTGGGCGCGTTTTGGCGACGAAACACGGGGTAGTGCGGGCTGTAATTTGGCGAGACTTACGTGGACCTGGAAGCGGCTTGGCAAGCCGACTGGCCGGTGCGCGGCCGGTTACGATACGGTTACGGCGTTCGTGTTCGTGAATACGCGCAGCCGCAGGGAAACGCGCATCCGGTCAGGATTGGGTGGGATCGGGGTCGATCCATTTACCGTGTTCCTTGATAAGGGCGATGAGGCGGGCATCGGCCTCGGCCTGCGGGATGTTGTATTGGACGCAGTTCTTGCCGACGTAGAGGTTGATCTTGCCGGGGGCGCCGCCGACGTAGCCGAAGTCGGCGTCGGCCATTTCGCCGGGGCCGTTTACGATGCAGCCCATGATGGCGAGCTTCACGCCCTTGAGGTGGCCGGTTTGGGCGCGGATGCGCTGGGTGGTCGTCTGGAGGTCGAAGAGGGTGCGGCCGCAGCTGGGGCAGGCGACGAACTCGGTCTTCGAGATGCGGGCGCCGGCACCTTGAAGGACGTTATAGGCGAGTTTGGTCGAGCGGGTGACATCGGCCTCGGTTTCGATGCTCACGAGGTCGCCCATACCGTCGCAGAGCAGGCTACCGGTGAGGAACGACGATTCGAGGAGCTTGGAGAGGAAGCTGTTTTCGTCGCGCACGGCGGTTGCCGCGGTATTCCGAATCCAGACAGGCAACTTCGAGCCAGCGGAGCGCAGAGCTTCGGTTAGCGCGCGATATTGGCCGATTGCGGTGGCCGTCGACGGGGTCGTGAGCGGATCGATATGGAGGGTGGCCAAGAGTTGGTCTTCCCCGAGGGCGCGGAGGGTAGGGGAGAGCGCTGTGGCGGCGGAGGCGGAGAAGGCGCAGGCCAATATGTGGCCGTGGGACCGGACGAGCGTGGTGAAGGCGCGGAGCTTCGATTCATCGAAGGCGCCAAACTCGCGGAGGAGGACGAGCCGACCACGGCTGAGGGCCAGGAGGGGCTGTAAGATATCGGGCGTGAGGGAAGGCGCGAGTTCGAGGGCGAGAAACGAGATCGGCAGGGGCGTGCCGGCGGCGGTGGCACAGAGGGTCGCGAGATCTCCCGCGGTGCTGACCGGGACAAGCAGGCCCTCGGCGGGTGTGTCCTTGAGTTTCGGTGAGGCGAGTTCGCGGGCGGCGGTGGGTAAGGCGGCAACCGACGGCACGCGCACAATGACGCGCGGCGGCTGCTCCGGGCCGATCAGGCAGGTGTCGCTTAGGGCGAGCGGCGCGATTGCGCGTTTGGTGAAGTGGTAAGGGTCGATCGAGTCGACTGACGCAGTCCGGAGTTCGGCCTGAGGCGACCACAGCGTCATGGCCTTTTCGGCGATCGCCCGTGCGACGGGGATTTCGTAAACGCTGTCCTCGGTAAGCGAGACACGGATGGTGTCGCCGAGGCCGTCGAGGAGCAGGGAGCCGATGCCGATGGCGCTCTTAATGCGACCGTCTTCGCCATCGCCGGCCTCGGTGACGCCGAGGTGGAGCGGGTAGTGCATGTTTTCCGCGGCCATGCGCTGCACGAGGAGCCGGTAGGCCTGAATCATCACCTTGGGATTCGAGGCCTTCATCGAGAGGATGATCTGTTTGTAACTGTGCGACTCGGCGATGCGGAGAAATTCGAGGGCGCTTTCGACCATGCCGAGCGGCGTGTCGCCGTAGCGGTTCATGATGCGGTCGGAGAGTGAGCCGTGATTGGTGCCGATGCGCATGGCGCGGCCGAGAGCCTTGCAGCGGAGGACGAGCGGGGTGAACGACTCGTGGAGACGCTGGAGCTCGGAGTCGTAGGCGGAGTCGGAGTATTCTTGGACGGCGAATTTCTTTTTGTCGGCGTAGTTGCCCGGGTTGACGCGGATTTTTTCCACGTGCTCGACGGCCTCCATGGCGGCGCTGGGGAGGAAGTGGATGTCGGCGACGAGGGGAACGTGAGGGAAGCCCGCCGCGGAGAATTGCGCACGGATCTCGCGGAGGCATTTCGCGGCGGAGACGTTGGGTGCGGTGATGCGGACGATCTCGCAGCCGACCTCGGCGAGGGCGATGGACTGTTTCACCGTGGCCGCGATGTCCTGGGTGTCGCTGGTGGTCATCGACTGGAGGCGGATCGGATTCGAGCCGCCGACGCCGACGCCGCCGACATTCACTTCAAAGGTATGACGTCGGACAGTGGAGAAACGGGAGACGCAGTAGGACATGGTGGAAAGGCCAAAGGGCCGAAGGACGAATGTCTAATGACTAATGGCTAAGGACCAAGGCCCAATGACCAAGGCCCTAAGTGGACATTTCGCAGGGATCACACGCCAAGGCGTGTGGCTATGGGAGGTTACTTGCCCGCGGGAGCGGGCGGGGGCGCGGCCGGAGCGGGGGCTGGTGCGGCGGTGGCAGCGGGGGCCGGGCGGTCGGCCTTCATGTCGCGAGCCCAGCGCTGCACGTCGAAGAAGCTCACGTAGAGGATCAGCGACATCAGGATCACGAAGAAGGCGCCCTGGGTGGCCATGATGAAGTTGGCGGGCAGCTCACGGCGGCGGAGGCGGCCGATGGTGGCGAAGAGGATCTGGCCACCGTCGAGGACGGGAATCGGGAGTAGATTAAAGATGGCGAGGTTGACGTTGACGAGGATCACGAACCAGAGGGCGCGACGGATGTCCCACTGCGCTTGTTGGTGGAGGGCGCGGGCGATACCGATGGGGCCGCTAAGCTTGGAGGGGCCGATGTCGGAGTTGGGACTGATCAGGGCCCCGAGGGTGCGGAAGGTGGAGCTGACGTCGTCGGCAATTTGCGTCCACGGCGCGGGGTGAAGGACCACGATGTTCTCGCGGTATCGGAGGCCGATGCGGGGAACCTGCTTCCCAGTGCGTTCGTCGGTGTCGAGGCGAGGCTGAACGCGCACGGTGAGCTGTTCGGCGCCTCGCTGAACCTTAAACTCGGAGGCGCGGTTGGGGTGCTTGGCGAGGTGTTCGCTGATAGCGGCGCGTTGGAAGACCGGTGTGCCATCGACGGCAATGACCCGGTCGCCGGCTTTGATACCAGCGAGTTCGGCGGGCCAGCCGGGAAGGGTGGCCGCGGCGGTGAGGTCTTCGGCGGGTTCTACGCCGGCAACCCGAATCTTATCTTCGCCAATAATCCGGGGATAGAGAGTGAATTCGAGGGTCTGGCCGGCACGTTCGACCACAAAAAGCGATTTGCGGCGATTGTCCGTTTCACGGCCCTTGCCCAGCAGCACGCCGCTGAGGATGTCCTCGAAATCCTTTACGTTGTGTCCGTCGATCGACTTGACGATGTCGCCGGCTTGGAGGCCGGCTTCGGCGGCTGGATTCGGCACCGTGGTGCCATCGGCGAGGCTGATCGTGGGGCGGATGGTGCCGATTTTGGTGGTGTTCCAATCGGCGATGGTGGGTTCGCCGACGAACCAGACGACGCAGGCGAGGGCGAAGGCGAAGAGGATGTTGAACGTCGCGCCGGCGACGAGGATCAGCATCTTGGAAGCGTAGTCGATCGGAGGGAGCTTTTTGACGTCGCTCGTGCTCTCGCCCTCGATTGGGCCGAGGTCGGCGAGTTGGGGGAGCAGGACGTAACCACCGAGGGGAATCCACGAGATGCGATACTCGACGCCATCGGCGCCGCGGCGGGACCAGATGGCGGGACCGAAGCCGATGGAGAAGCGCTCGACTTTCGCGCCGCGTTTGCGGGCGGCGAGGAAGTGGCCGAGTTCGTGCACGAAGATCGACCCGCCGAAAAAGAGGACGACGAGGAAGGACGACCAGACGTTGGAGAGGAGTTCAGACATTGGCTAAATTGGCGAGGGAACGGGCGGCGATGCGCCGGGCTTCGGCGTCGGTGGCAAGGACAGCGTCGAGATCGACGGGTTCAAAATTCGGCAGTGCGGCCAGAGTATGTTCCACGACGCGCGGAATCGCAAGGAAGGGAATCTGGCTGGCGAGAAAAGCGGCGACGGCCACTTCGTTGGCGGCGTTGTAGACAGCCGGGGCTACCCCACCGCTTTGCATGGTTTGCTTCGCGAGGCGGAGGAGGGGGAAGCGCGTTTCGTCGATGGGGCGAAACTCGAGGCCGAGGGACTTTGTAAAATCGAGGGCGGAGTCGACCCCGGGGGAGCGCTGAGGGTGGAGCAGCGCGTGCTGGATGGGGAACGTCATCGACGGCGGGCAGAGCTGCGCAAGCATGGCGCCGTCGGTGAATTCGACGAGGCAATGCACGATGCTCTGCGGATGAATCACCGCGGCGCATTGCTCGGGTCGGAGGCCGAAGAGGCACTGGGCTTCGATGAGTTCGAGGCCCTTGTTGGCGAGGGTGGCGGAGTCGACCGTGATCTTGGGCCCCATGGCCCAGTTGGGGTGCTTGAGGGCGTCGGCGGGGGTGACGTGGGCGAGTCGGTCGGCGGGCCAATCGCGGAAGGCGCCGCCACTGGCGGTGAGGATAATGCGGCGCACGCCGGCGTGCGGGTGGCCTTCGAGGCACTGGAAGACGGCGTTGTGCTCGCTATCGACGGGGAGAAGTTTGACGCCCGATTTTTTGGCGGCGGCGAGGACGAATTTACCGGCGAGGACGAGGATTTCCTTGGAGGCGAGGGCGATGTCCTTGCGGGCCTCGATGGCGGCGAGGGTGGGCCGGAGGGCGGCTGTGCCGACGACGGCGACCAGCACGAGATCGGCTTCGGGCAGCGTGGCAAGGGCCGTCATGCCGGCAAGGCCGGGGTAGAGCGTGGTGCCCGCGGGTATGCGGTTGGTGGATCGAGCGAGGGCGGCGGCGGACTCGTCGACCAAGGCGGCGTGGCGCACGCCGAATTCCCGGCAGATGGCGAAGAGGTTTTCGGCGCTACGATGGGCGGCGACGCCGACGAGCTCGAGCTGGTCGGAATGGGCCCGGAGCACACGCAGCGTGTTTTCACCAATGGAGCCGGTGGCGCCGAGGAGGACGACGCGTTTCTTCTGGGCCGCGGGGACGGTCATGCGGGATCAGGGCAGCTTGAAGAGGAAGTAGCCGACGGGGGCGGCGAGGAGAATGCTGTCGCTCAGGTCGAACATGCCGCCGATGCCGGGAATCGTGGCGCCGGAGTCTTTGCGGTCGGCGCGGCGTTTGATGACGGACTCGATGAGGTCGGCGACGATGCCAAGCACGGCGATGGGGGCGGCGCAAAGGGCGGCGACGACGGGCGTCATGTGGGGCGGAAAGACGCTGCGGGCGAAGTGGGCAAAAACGGCGCCGGTCGCCATCGAGAAAAGGACGCCGCCGATGGCGCCTTCCCACGTTTTCTTCGGAGAAATGAGCGGCGACATCTTGTGGCGGCCGAAGGCCATGCCAGAGAGGAGTGCGCCCATGTCGCAGAACTTGGCGACGACGATGACCCAGAGGGCGATGAGGAGGCGGCCGTCGGGCGTGACCGTGTCGCCGGGGAGCGGGGTAACGATGCGCGTGACGTATTGCATCAGCAGCGCGACGTAGACCAAGCCGAAGACCGTGGTGGCGAGAGACTCCACGCGGTTTTCGGGAGTGCGCTCACCCAGCAGGCGGACTGAGGCGACGACCGTGGCGAGGGCGAGCAGGGGATGCGCGGGCCAGTGGAACGTCGCTTCGAACCACGGGGCGAGGGTGATGAGGGTGCCGAACAGGATGCCGAGTTTGTCGAAGGGGCGGTGCCCCATCGCGTGCATCAATTGATAAAACTCGCGCAGGGTCAGGGCGGAGATAACGGCGACGAGGACGAGGGCACCATTGGTCCGGAAATTCCAGAGGGCGACGCCGACGATGGTCCAGAGGGCGAAGGTGCTGAGGGTGCGTTTAACCACGGGCGCGAGAGGGGATCATTTCGCAGCGGTAGGCGCCTTGAGCTGCTCACTGGTGAGGCCGAAGCGGCGTTCGCGGCGGTTGTAGTCAGCGATGGCGGCGGCGAGGTCGGCCTTGGTGAAGTCGGGCCAGAGGACGGGGGTGAAAACGAATTCGGCGTAGGCGGCCTGCATGAGGAGGAAGTTGCTCATACGGGCTTCGCCGGAGGTGCGAATGACGAGATCGGGGTCGGGCATGTCGGCCGTGTAGAGGTATCGGCTGAAAGTGGCCCAGGAACCGTCGTTGAGTTTTTCTTTCCCAGCTGCGACAGCGGCGGCGTAGGCGCGGGCAGCGTCGACCATCTCGGTGCGCGCGCCGTAGTTGAGCGCGAGGACGAGGGTATAGTCGTTGAAGTGGCGCGTCTCCTCCATCGTAGTGCGGAGGAGTTTTTGGATACTGGAGGGCATCTCCTCGGTGCGGCCAATGGTGCGGAGGCGGACGCGGTCGCGGATGAAGGTCTCGAGTTCCTTTTTGAGATAATACTCAAGGAGACCCATCAGGCCGCCGACCTCGTCTTGGGGACGTTTCCAGTTTTCGACCGAGAAGGCGTAAAGAGTGAGCATCTTCACGCCGAGGTCGCGGGCGGCGAAGGTGGTGGTGCGGACGGTCTCGACGCCCCGGCGGTGACCTTCAAGCCGAGGTAGACCGCGCTGCTTCGCCCAGCGACCGTTGCCGTCCATGATGATGGCGACGTGGTGCGGGACGGTGGTTGGCGCGGGCGCTTGGCTCATGCGTGGACGCGATAGTTAGGGCGGGGGTGTGGGCGTTGACAAGGGGGAAGACCGGTCAACCTTTGGGCCATGAGCAAACCACTGACGAAGGCGGAGATCGAGCTGGCGCTGGAGCTGGGGGCGGGGCTGACGGGGTGGATCCACCGGGCGGACGCACTGGAAAAGACGTATCGATTTCCCAGCTTCAAGGACGCGATGGGTTTCATGGTGCGCGCGGGCTTCGAAGCGGAGGCGTTGAACCACCACCCGGAGTGGAGCAACGTTTATAACCGTGTGTCAGTGCGCCTGACGACGCACGACGCGGGAAATAAGGTCACGGCAAAAGACCTCGAGCTGGCGCACCGGATGGAAGCCGCCGCGGGGCCCGGTGCCTGAGCGGCACGGGTGATCAGAGACCGAGCATGAAGTTGAAAGTGCGGTCGAGCTGGCCTGGCAGCGCCTCGTGGGCGAAGTCTGGGTAAACGACGACGTCTTTTTTCGCGGTGATCTTGTTGTAGGCGGCGAACTGTGAACTCGGTGGGCAAATGGGATCGGAGAGGCCGGTAAAGAGGAGGACGTCGGCGCGAATGCGGGGCGCGAGGTGTTGGCAGTCGATGTAGCCGAGTTTCGTGAAGATCTCGGCCTCGCGTTCGTGGCGGGGGTCGAACGACCGGAAGAAATAGCGGAGTTCCTCGTAGGCTTCCTTGGCGAGGTCCATTTCCCAGACGCGTTGGTAGTCGCAGAGGAAGGGATAGACTGGGGCGATACGACGGATCCGTGGCTCGAGCGCGGCGCACGCGAGGGAGAGAGCGCCGCCTTGCGAGGCGCCGAAGCACCCGAGGCGGTCGGCGTCGACCTCGGCGAAGCTCATCACGACCCGGGCGAGTTGGACCGTGTCGAGGAAGATTTGGCGGAAGGCGAGCTGGCGGGGGTCGGGGTCGTCGAGGCCGCGCACAATGTGGCCGCGGAGCGTGGTGCCCTTGACGCGGCCGCTGTCCTCGGAGCGGCCGCCTTGGCCGCGGCACTCCATGGCCGCGAAACAGAAGCCCTCGGCGGGCCAGCCGAACTTGTCGAGCCACTCGCCGGTGTGGCCGGAGTAGCCGTGGAATTGGAGGACCGTGGGGTGCTTGTGGCCCGGCGCGCCGGAGGTGGACCGCGGGCGGAGGTATTTGGCGTAGATGCGGGCGCCACCGACCCCGGTGAACCAAAGATCAAAGGCCTCGATGTGGCGGGACGTCACGATAGCGGCCGGGCGCAACTCGGGATGGGGTGCGGTGGCGTCGAGTTCGCGCAGGGCCTCGGCCCAATAGGCGTCGAAGTCGGCCGGTCGCGGATTGCGGCCGGGGTAGGTGAGCAGCTGGGCTAAGGGGAGGTCGAGGAGGGGCATGGCGGAGGTTTTCGATTTTGGATTTTCGAATTTTGATTTCAGAAAAGACGGAGGAAGGAGCGGGGGCCGATATCGATGAGTGCGGAGGGCGAGCGGGGAGTGAGGGGCGAGTTGCGAACGAGGTGGCCAGATTCCGAGAAGATGCCGATGGCGGCCCCTTCCCGGAGGACGGTGTAGAATTCCCTCTGGTCGGGATCGTAGGCGAGCGTCGTCAGGGCGACGTCGCGGTCGAGAGAGACGGATGCCAGACGTTGCCCACTCAGGTCGTGCGTTGTGATGTAGGATAGATCGCCACCGTGGAGGGCGAAGAGGCGGTCGCGCGTGGCGTCGTAGGCGAGTCCCAGTGCGGGCGAGCGGGTGCCGGCAAGCGTGAAGGTGCGGATGGTTTCGCCGAAGCGATTGAACTCGATGATGGCGGGCTGGGTGGGGTGGGCGGCGAAGACGTGGCCGTCGCGCGGACGGATCGCGAGGTCTCCGCCGCTCGGCGCAGGAAGCGAGGCGACGGTGAATTCGCGTTTGATGGCGCGGGCGGGGCGATCAACGACGCGAATGGTGTTGCCGGGGGCCAGACGGAGGAAGAAGTGATCGGTGAACGGGTCGTAGGCAAAGCCGACGAGTTTGTCGCCGTCCTGCAGAAAGCTGGGCACCTTGGCGCTCGTGGCATCGGTGCCGCGGTCGCGGATGGCTGTGGCCGAGTCAGAGGTGGAGAGAATGTAAGTATGGAGAGGACCCGGCGTGGCGCAGCCTCCGAGCCCGATGGCCGCGGCGGCGAGGGCACCGAGACCGATGAGGGGAGATGGGATTTTTCGCGTTGTCATCCCGGCTGTGTGACGCGTGAGTCGGCGCATGAAAGTCGCATTCATCAGTGGCACGAGCATCGTCAACTCAACGCTTTTTTCGTCGTGGGACGTGAAGACCGTCGAGACACAATACGGCGTGGTGACCTACAAGTCGCGCGGGGACCACGCGTTGATCAACCGCCATGGTTACGCGTTTCCGCTGCCGCCGCACTCGATCAATTACCGGGCGAACATCAGGGCGCTGGCGGTGCTGGGCTTCCAAGACATCGTGTCGCTGAACTCGGTGGGTTCGCTAAAGAAAGATCTGCCGCCGGGGACGTTTGTATCGTGCAGCGACTACGTCGGGCTGCAGCAGGGGCCGGCGACGTTTTTCGATACGGAACTGAAAGGTGGAGCGCCGGTGATCGCCAATAACCTCATTCCTCTGCTGGTGGCGGAGCTCGCGCCGGAGTTTCGCATTCATACCGGCAAGACCTACGTGCAGATGCGCGGTCCGCGTTTTGAAACGAAGGCCGAGATCAAGATCGTGCAGCATTGGGGCGACGTGATCGGGATGACGGCGGCGCACGAGGCCGATCTCTGCACTGAGGCAGGCCTGCGTTACAACAGCCTCGCGCTGATCGACAACTATGCGAACGGCCTGGAGGGCACCGAGATCGACTTCGCGAAGTTCAAAGATCTCGTGAAGGAGAATCAGACCAAGGTGAACCGGCTGTTTGAGCGGATGCTGCAAATTCTTGGGTGAGCAGAGCGGCGAACGAAGGGACGGCAGAGTTGGCCCACGAAACACGCTAAAGTCACGAAAACGGAACGGGCAGGGAACTACTGTGCCACCAGCGCGAATTTGATCTGGCAGTCGATGACGAGGCGTTTGTCGCTGGAGATTTGAGCGTCGGGTAAAGTGCGGAAGAGCCAACTCTTGGTAGCGGTGAGCACGGAGGCTTCAAATTCGCGGAACGACGATTTCAGGATGGACGAGCTCAAGACGGTTCCATCCGGGCGTATGGCGAGGCGCACGGTGACGTCGCCAGTGATTCCGGCCCGGCGCAAGTCGGGCGGATAGTTGGGAAGTGGTAACGCCAGAATGGGGAAACCGCGAGAGGGCGACTCCTTGGTCTCCGTGGCGGATTCGAGTGTGACCACGGGCTCTGGAGGGCCCGAGTCGACAAGGCAATTCCACTGCAGTGACCGGCAACCGAGCAGGAGCAGCGAAATTCCAATTAGAGTCGAGGCGCGGATGAACAGAGGAGGTGGGGTGGGCTAGGTTAGAGAGACATGGACTGAGAATATTTACAACGCCCGCGGCGAGGGCCGACGTTAGGGAGCAGTTGCGTCAGGAGGCCCGGTGTGTTCCGTGGCATATATGAGCAAAACCATCGGCGTCATCGGGCTTGGGATCATCGGCGGGGTGTGGGCGCGGCACTATGCGGCGGCGGGCGTGCTGGCGGCGGCGTGGAATCGGACACCGCAGCCAGATTTTCCGACTTGGAAGGCGACGGCGGTTGAAGTCGCGCGCGCGGCGGACGTGATTCAAATCGTGGTGGCCGATCCGGCAGCGGTGCGAGCAGTGTTGGCCGAGATCGCACCGGAGTTGGGGACGGGGAAAATCGTGGTGCAGTCGAGCACGATCGACCCAGCGAGCAGTGCGGAGTTTGGCGCGACGGTGGCGGCGCGCGGGGCGCGATATCTCGAAGCGCCGTTTAGCGGTAGCAAGCCGGCGGCGGAGCAAAAGCTTTCGGTGTTTTTTCTCGGGGGTGACGCGGGGTTGTGCGCTGAAGTCGAGCCCTTGCTTGCGTTGGTGTCGGCCCATCGTTTCGCGATCGGCACGGCGGAGCAGGCGGCGGCTTTCAAGCTGGCGACGAATCTCAATGTGGCGGCCCAGATGGCGGGACTGGCCGAGGCGCTGACGATCGCGCGTCATGCGGGCATCGCGGATGATGTTTTCTTCACCGTGTTGTCGAAGCACACGAGCTACTCGCCGCTCACGAAGCTCAAGGAGCCGAAGCTGAAGACGGGCGATTTCTCGCCACAGTTTTCGGTAAAACACATGCACAAGGACATGCGGCTCGCGGCCAAGATGGCGGGTTGTGATGATTTTCCCACGCTCGACGCGGTGCGGGAAACATTGAAGACGGCCGAGGCGCGCGGGCTCGGGGACGAAGATTTTTCAGCGATCATCAAGCTGCTCGACCAAGGCTGAGGTCGGGGGTGATCGAGGGAAATCCGTTTGCGCGGAGACCGTCGGCGAGTAGCCTCCGCGTATGAGTGAATATGCCCCGGCCGCGGATGTGGCGGTAACCCGTGCTGCAATTGATCGCTTGAAGGCCAACATGCGCCTCACGATCAAGGGCAAGGATGACGTAATTGATCAGGTGTTGATTTGCCTCGTGGCGGGCGGGCACTTGCTCATCGAGGATCTCCCCGGCGTGGGCAAGACGACGCTGGCCTACTCGCTGGCGCGCTCGATGGACTGTGTGTTTTCGCGCGTGCAGTTCACGAGTGATCTGCTGCCGAGTGATGTGACGGGCGTCGCGATCTACGACGAGACGATCAAGGAGTTTGTCTTTAAGAAAGGACCGGTCTTCGCGAATGTGGTGCTGGCGGATGAGATCAACCGCGCGACGCCGAAGACTCAGTCGGCACTGCTGGAAGTGATGGATCGCGCGCGGGTGACGGTGGACGGCGAAGCGCACCCGGTTGGGTCCCCGTTCATGGTATTCGCGACCCAGAACCCGGTCGACTACGAGGGCACCTTTCCGCTCCCAGAGAGCCAGATGGATCGCTTTTTGATGCGGCTGCAAATGGGCTATCCACGGGCAGTAGATGAGCTCGAGATATTGCGCACGCAGCGCGGTGGCTACGACGGGATCGCCCTCAATCCGGTCGTGACGCGGGGCGACGTGCTGAAACTGCAGGCGCTGGCGCAGCAGGTATTTGTCGAGGAAAGCGTGCTCGATTATGTTCTGAAGATCGTGACGGCGACGCGCACCGAGGCGGAGTTTCGCGCGGGCGTCAGCGTGCGCGGAGGACTGGCCCTGCGCACGGCAGCGCAAGCTCGGGCGCTGGTGCGCGGCCGGGATTTTGTGATGCCGGAAGACGTGGCGGAGTTGGTCGTGCCCGTGTTTGCCCACCGGCTAGGGTTGGCGCGGCAGACGAGCGATGCGTTGGAAGAGCGTCGTGCGGTGGCGGCGGTGCTGAAGCGGATTCTGGCAGCTATTCCGCAGCCGGCGTGAGCCACGCGGAGTCGAACGAGCGCACAACATCGGACCTCGAACCTTGAACGCTGAACTCCAAGCGGTCGGTGCAGCACGGACGGGCGACGAATGGAGCGGCCCGGGATCGCGGCCGGGTGGGCGGCGGAAGTTCACGTGGGCCGCGTTGGTGTGGGCGATGGTCTACCCGCAGCGCGGGCATCGAATTTTACCTACGGTGCCGGGCGTGCTGCTCATTGGGCTCGCGTTGGGGATCGGCACAGCGGCCTACAATTCCTCCAGCAACATTTTGTTCATCACGCTCTCGCTGTTGCTGGCCTGCCTGATTTTGAGCGGGGTGCTGTCGTGGATCAATTTGCGCGGAGTCACGTGGCGGCTGCGGGTTCCGGGCCCACTGCGGGTGGGGCACGATGCGACGGTCGCGCTGGAACTGCGCAACGGAAAGACGTTTTTGCCTACCTACGGTCTGTGGTTCGAACTGACGGCGCGCGCGATCGACGTCGTCGTGCAGCAGCGGGCCGAGTCGACGGTCACGGGGAGGGGAATCGATGTGCGCGAGATGCTCGCCAAGGCCGAAGCCGGGGTGACGCGTGGACAGTTGATGTTGCGCGAACGGCTGGAGCCAGAGGGCGAAGCGCGCTTGGAGTGGGGCTGCCGGCCGGAGAAGCGCGGTCTGATGCGGGTGGATTTAGCGGGCGTGGGCTCGTTGTTCCCGTTTGGCTTTTTGAAGAAGGAGATCGGGACGGAGCTGTGGTCCGAGACGGTCGTGTGGCCGGCCCCGGTGGAATACCGGCGCAATGCCGTCCTGTCGCC
Source organism: Opitutia bacterium (assembly GCA_947453695.1). Lineage (GTDB taxonomy): Bacteria > Verrucomicrobiota > Verrucomicrobiia > Opitutales > Opitutaceae > GAS368. The sequence continues at coordinate 1,998 of CANGHW010000122.1, read as the reverse complement.
GCGGCGACCGGCGGGTGGTGAGCGCGTGGCGCGGGCGGGCACGGCGGGGGATTTGCATGCGTTGCGGCGCTATGCGGCGGGCGATTCGCACCGGCTGATCCACTGGAAGGCGAGTGCGCGCACGCGGACGCTGCTGGTCCGGCAGTTTGCAGCGGAAAGTGCGGAGGGCTATTCCCTGTGGTTGCGCACGGATGCGGCCGTCTGGACGCGGCCGGAGCAGTTTGAGTTGTTGGTGAGTTTTTGCGCGACCTTGGCGGAAGATTTGTTTCGAGCCGGGCGACTTATCGGGGTCGCAATAAACGATGAGGCGCCACGGGCCGTGCGCCGAGTGCATGATATGGAGGCGTTTCTCGATCGGCTGGCGGTGGTTCGTCCCGTGGAGAGTGAAGTGCGCAAAGCGAAGGACGGCGAAGGAGCCGCGGTCCCGGACGAGGGCCGCGGGCGGAAGAATGTGTTGGTCTTTGCGCCCGATGGAGCGCGTGGGGTGGCGGCCTATGTCGACGGCCAAAAGGCGGCCTCAGCATGAATTCCGTCGCAAATTCCGGCGAGACGAAGTCACCGCGGCGGCGGGTGAGGCCACAGTTGAGCGGCGACGAGATGAGCCAGCTCAAATGGCTGCTCGGCGGAGTGCTGACATTGTTGGGGGCCTGGACGGTCATTTACATGGACGTCGATGCCTGGGTGCTCATGGCGATCGCGACCGTGGTGGCGGGGGCGGTGTTGGTGGTGCCCACGCTCCCCTCGCGGGTGCCGTCGTTGGTGCATACCCTCGCGTTTCCCTCGATCGTGTTGTTTTTCGCGGTCGATATCTGGCTGACTGCCGAGGTGCTGCCGGCGATGGTGCGGCTGTGTATTCTGCTGCTGATCTACCGCAATCTTAGCTACCGGCAACGGCGCGACGATCTCCAGGTGATCGTGCTGGGTTTGTTTCTGATCGTGGTGGCGGGCGTCCTCACGGTGTCACTGCTGTTTGCGGTGCAGCTCCTGATTTACACGGGATGCGCCCTGGCCTTTTTGCTGGCGATTACGCTCACCGATGCGGCAACTGGCACGAGTAAGCCGGTGCCCTATAAAGCAGGGGAGTTGCCCTCGTGGGCGATGCACACGGAATGGGGGCGACTGTTTCGGCGACTGCGTGAAGTGGCGGATTGGCGGGTGGTCGCACTCGGTGGTGCTTTATTTGCGGGCGTCGTGGTGGTGTCGGCGCTGTTGTTTTTGGCCATCCCGCGGTTTCAGTTGGAAAACAGTCTCTTTCTCGATCGCTACATTTCGAAGAAAGCCCGCTCGGGGTTCAGCGACTCGATCAAGTTTGGCGACGTTTCGGACATCCAGCAGGACACGAGCGTGGCGTTGAGCGTCGATGTATCTGATCGGACGCAGGTGCCGGCGACGCCGTATTGGCGCATGCTGGTGCTCGACGAATACCGCGACGGAACTTTCCGGCTCTCGCCCGGATTGCGGCGGGCGACGCTGGGCAATGAGCGCACCGACACAGCGCTACGGGGTGAGGCAAAACCGAGGTTGGGCGAGTCGGTGTTTTGGACCTTCTACCTCGAGTCGGGCGTGAGCCGTTACATGCCCCTGCTCGGTGAGTTCGAACGGCTGCAGTTTCGCGAGCCGCAAAATTTTCGGCTCTCGGCGGAATTGAATATCGTGGCGCTACGCGACGAGCCGGTGTCGATGACGGCCTATCGGGTGGAGGGCCTCGATACTTCCGGAGTGCTCCGCGATCCGAGTTTCGCCCGGCGTTGGCGTGAACGTGAGCCCGAGGCTCAACCCAAGATGGCGCTCCAAGTGCGACTGGCGGTGAGCGATGCGGACCGCGCGCGACTCATGCAGGTCGTGGCGGAGATCCAAGGTGGCCCGACCAAGGTGTCGGCCGAACAGTTTTCGCGGCGGGCGGGCGATTGGTTGCGCAAGAATCACAGTTATTCATTGGCCCCGCGTATTCCCGCCGGGGAGGGCGACCCGTTGGTGCGGTGGCTGACGTCCCACGAG
>CANGHW010000121.1 GCA_947453695.1 Opitutia bacterium | reverse complement strand
GGGGATGGCTGATGAAGGGAGGATTTTTCCGCGGGTGGAGTGAGGTGGAAGATTTGGATGAGCGAACGACCGAAGCGGGGCAGCTATTGCGGATCCACTTTTTTGTCGTCGCGGCGGAGTGCGGTGAAGGGCTGCCAGAGCTGGCCGAGGTAGCCGGCGGGCATCGGTTCGTGAATGCCGAAGTTTTCCGGCCAGCGGCCGCGCGGCATGTAGTAAGTGCCGAAAATGATGTCCCAGAGCGGGAGCAGGCCGGCGAAGTTCTTGTCCCACGCCGCGCGGTCACGCGAGTGGTGCCAGCGGTGAAAGACGGGGGTGGCGATCACGCTGCGGAGGGGGCCGAAGTCCCAGTTGACGTTGGCGTGCAGAAAAATCGCGTAGAACGTGAGCACGGGTGCGGTGGTGAGCGTGACAATCGGATTGTAACCGAGGAGCAGGACGGGCGTGACCTGCACGAGTTTGTTGACGAGGTCGTTGACCGGGTGGACGCGCAGGCTGCCGAGCCAGTCGAGGTCCTCCGAGCTGTGGTGCACGGCGTGAAACGGCCACCACTTGCCGGTGTGAAACAGCCGGTGAGACCAGTAGCCAATGAGATCGACGACGAGATAGATCTGGATGGTCTGAAGCCACAACGGCTGGCGGCTGAGCGGGCCGTAGCCGCGATACTCGCCGAGTTGAAACGTCTCGAGCGGAACGATCTGCGCAAACACGAGAAGGCCGGCAGGGAGAATCAGGAGCAGGCGCACGAGTGGCTTCGTCACGAGAATGGTGACGAACCAGTAGACGACATCCGTCCACCAGCCGCGTCGAATCACTGGTTGGACGCGGCCGCGACCGACCAGACGCTCGATGACAAGGAAGACCAGCGACAGAAGGACGAAGGCGAGCAGGGCGCGGAGAAAGGTCGGGTCGGACTTCATGAGGCGCGGGTGGGAGACGAGGGAGTGGACGGCGCGGGAGCGCGAGGAGGCAGAGCTGGGCGCGGAGCGTGGTCGAGGGAGGCGAGACGGCGGGACGGAGAGGATCGGAGACGCTAAGGGAAATTTTCAGGGCGTGGCGTGGCGGCGGATGAAGGCGACGAGCGCGGGGGATTGAAAAAATCCGGACCAGAGCGAGTGACCCTGGCCGGGCGGGATGATGAGTTCCATCGTGCCGCCGAGGGCGAGGTAGCGGTCGCGGACGAGGCCGGAGTTGGCTGCGAGGGGCACGAGTTTGTCCTCATCGCCGTGGATGGCGAAGAGCGGGATGCGGGCGGCGGCGAGCGGAGCGAGGCGATCGATGGGGTTGTGCACGGAGAGCGCGGCGGCGAGTTGGTCGGCGGAGAGTTCGTAGGCTGGCGAGGCCTTGGCGAGGCCGGGGTAGCTCATGAGATTGCAGACGGGATAGATGCCGGCGAAGGCGGCGACGCGGTCGGGGTGGTCGGCGGCCCAGGAGAGAAGTTGCAGGCCGCCGCGGCTGCGGCCGAGGAGGACGGGCTTGGCGGAGTAACCGCGGGCGCTGGTCAACTCGGTGTGGAGAGCGGTGAAGATTTTTCGGCCGGTGGGACTTCCGTAAGATTCGCCGACGTCGATCCCGGCCACGGCGATGCCGGCGGCGAGGAGTTGATCGATGAGCCATTTCTCTTCGTTGCCCGGATAAGGGGGAAGCGTCGGGGCATACCAGACCCAGGGTTTGGGTTGGCCGGCGGGGGCATGGGGCGAGGCGATGAGGAAGGCGGGGCGACCGGCGACGAGGAAGTTTTCGCCGGGGACGGGGAGATTTTTGAGTGGCAGTTGGGCGGAGGGAGCATCCGTCGCCACGGCAGGAGCGGCGGGCGCGATGACGAAGGTCAGGGCGAGTAGGGGAAGAAAAAAAGTGAGGCGGAGCATGGCTGGTCCGAGTAAGAGAGGGTGCGGCGCTAGGGGGCAGTTGAACCGGGCAGTCCGGGAATGAAGAGACGCGTGAGGCCGGGAGCGGTGGCGATCTCGCGGTCGCACGCGATCGCCCACATGTCCCAATGGCCGTCGATGTAGTTGCCGTTGCCGGGTAGCGGGCAGGCTTGGACGTAGAGATACCAGTGGCCGGCGATCTGATAGAAGGCGGGGGTGGCGACGTGATACATCGTGTCGTCGCGATAGAGCCCGGACCACTTCGTCTGGAGCACGGTGTCGACGTCGAGTTGGGTCCAACCGGACGCGGGGTGACGGCTCACGGCGAGGACGGGGCGCCAGCGTTTGCCTTTGTCGGTGCCGACCTCGATGGCGAGGACGTAGGTGTCGCCGATTTTGGAAACCTGGTGCCATTCGTAGTAAGCGTTGGGCGTGGAGTCGAAGAGGTGTCCCATGCCGCGCGGATCATCGGCAGCGAAGTGGCGGGTCCATGTCTTGCCGTCGGAAGAGGTGGCGAGGCGGAGGCCGGGGAGGGTGCCGTTTTTTCCGCGGTAGGAATAATACATGAACCAGTCCCAGCGGCGGGAGGTAGCGTTCCACTCGCGGAGGACTGCGGCCTGCGAGGCCATGGTTTCGAAAAACGGCGCGGCGGGCTCGGGCGCGAGAACGGGGGCGGTGCCGACGCGCCGGATGGAGGTGGCGTTGATGCCGGAGTAGCCGTCGGCGCCGGCCGGGCAGATGGCGAGGCCGATGCGATCCTGGATCGAGGCGGTGGTGCCCGAGTAGTAGATGTAGTAGGCGTCTTCCTCGGGGAGGTAGAGGACGGCATCGAGGCGGATGCTGCCGGAATCCCACCCCTGCTCACCGGGTGCGAAGACGGGGTTGGCCTCGTCTTGGTGCCATGTGAAGGGATCCGATTTCAGGGCCCAGGCCTTGCCGAGGTAACAGAGCCGGCGGTTGGACGAAGGGACGCCCGAGTAAAACATGATGAGGCGCTCCGGGTCCTTGGGGTTGGGAAGGATGCACGGCTCCTGCACCTGTTGGGATTCCCACGGGGCGGTGTTGCGATCGATGATGACCTGGCCGCGCACCACGGGGGCGGGGGCGGACGCCGACGGTGAGGCGGCGGGCGCGAGGGCGGCGGCGAAAGCGAAGGCGGCGCCGAGGAGGACACGGGAAAAATTCATGGGGTGGGGCGGAGCCGTAGCCCGGAGGCAAACGGGCCGGAGGGGCAGGTCAAACCTTGCGCGGAAAATGGCAGCGGGCGGTCAGTGTGGAGTCTTGAAGCGGAGGGCGGTGCGGTGTGTGATCGTGGCCATGAACAAAACTCTTCGCATGGCGGCGGTGGTGATGGCGCTCACGAGCGCGGCCGGTTTCACGGTGCAGGCGGCGGAGAAAACCGGCGCGACGTCAGCGGCTGCGGCGCAGGGCGGAGTCCTGACGGGCAAGGTGGTCGAGACGATGAATGCCGCGAGCTACACCTACGTGCAGATCGACACGGGTAAGGCGAAAGCATGGGCCGCGGCCCCGCAGTTTGTCGTGAAGGTGGGCGACAAGGTCACGGTCGCGGACGCGATGCCGATGACCAACTACCAGAGCAAGACGCTCAACCGGACCTTCGACGTGGTATATTTTTCCGGCAATGTGACGGTGAATGGTGCGCCGAGCTCGCCGACGGCGAACGGGGCGCTCGCGGCGCCGCTGGCGCCCTCAGCTGCGGCGTCCGGGGAGTTGCCTAAGGGACATCCGGCGATCCCGGCGGCGGGCGGACCGGCTGCCCCGGTCGGACCGGATTTGAAAAACATCAAGCGCGCCGACGGCGGTCAGACCGTCGAGGAGCTGGTGACGGGCAAGGCGAAGTTTGCCGGCAAGCCGATCGCGGTGCGCGGCCGAGTGGTGAAATTCAACGGCGGTATCCTTGGTAAGAATTGGATCCACGTGCGTGACGGCTCGGGTGGCGAGGGCACGAATGATATTACTGTCACGACTGATGCCGTGGTGAAAGTAGGCGACCTCGTGCTGGTGACGGGCGCACTGGCGACGAATCGGGATTTCGGCAGCGGCTACAGCTATGCGCTGATCGTGGAGAACGCGCAGGTGAAGGTGGAGTGAGGCGGTAAGGAAGCCGCCGTTTCTTCCATGCGTCGAAGGCGTCCGGCTCAGGCCGGGGCGAGCCGGCGTTGGTCGGCCTGCAAAAAATAGGAGTGCAGTCTGATGCTTCCGGCTAGATTTCTGAATTTATGATGAACCCAATCCAACGGCAGATCACGCCAATCACCTCCACTGGAGTTCACCGCGATCGAGTTTTGCGTGTCGTGCGGCGGCCTTGCGACGTTAGCACGCGGGGGCGAATTGGGCCGGCACGGCTCTGGGTGGTGGTCCTGTGGTTGGCGTTAGCCGGGAGTTTGGGTTGGGCCGCCGAGTTGACTCCGCTGGCCAACCACGCGATCGGGCGAATTCGTTTTGAGGGTGGCCAACCGATCACGGGCGACGTGCAAGATTATGTGATCACGATTTCCGGGATCACGGAAGTTGGAGCCAACGTCACTTATACGCCGCTCGTGCGTAATGGCGCCTTCAAGCAGAAGCTTGCGCCGGGACAATATCGTTTCGGTGCGGGGAAGATCCGGGTGAAGTTTGGTGAAATCATTTATACGCTCGATCTCGTGCCGGTGGGTTCGGATTGGAACAAGACGCAGGACGCGGCCGATGGGATCGTGCAGGACTTCGTCTGGAAGCCTACGGGTCTCCGCGATACTTTCGGGGCGAAGCCCGATCCGAACAACGCGACGCATTGGTATGGGCTGAGCATCGGCATGCGGTTTCAAACGTGGCGCTCCGATACGAACAAGGCCCCGACGGTTTTGCCCGAGGGCACGAAGCTCGTATTTACGCTGAAGCCCACGAGCAAGAGCATCGATGGTCGCGAATTACAGCCCATCGTAGTGGAGCGGGAATGGCGGCCCAAAGCCACGACCCCCAACGATGACATCAATGACCTTCCGACTGCGAATTATGAGCTGACCGGATTGGCGAATCTGCCGGACGGAACGAGCCGGCCCATCTTGCTTCAGGGCAAAGGAGTCTATCCCAAATTCCTCGCGACGGGCCTCGTGACGGTCGAGCCCGATGGGGTGTCGGGCGGACGATGGAAGCAGCCTTTCGGCTGGGTCACGGATTGATTTTCCGGCAGATGCGCGAGGGAGTTGCCGCTCAGTCGGCGAAGCGGAGCGCGTAGAGGTCGGCGTCCTTGAGTTGGACGCGGAGGCGGATGGGCCGGCCGCGCAGGGCGGAGAGATCGGTGCCGGTTTTCCACTTCACGACGGCGTCGAATTCATCGCCGAAGAGTTCGGGCATGTCGGCGAGGGCGAAGCCGGGGAGCGGGCGGCCGGACTCGTCTTGCAGCTCGATCCGCACGCTGCCGGTGGCGGACGTGGCGTAGTTGAGTTGGAGTTTCTGGCCGGAGAAGACGAGGGGTGGCGTGGTGAATTCGCCGGGACGCGCGCCGGCGTGCATCGAGGCGAAACCCTGGCGGCGCACGGTGAGACGGCGGATGCGGTGATCGGGATGGCGGTAGTGCTCGCTGATGTAGAGTGACCACTCGGGGCCGCCGTCGTCGTAGAGACCGCAGGCAACCATGTTGCTGCGCTCGGTCCAGTTTTTCAGGTCGGGGCCGGGGCGGGCCCAGGCTTCGAGGAAGGCACGGTCCCAAGTGACGCCGTCGCGGCTCGTCATGAAAACGGTGTCGGAGACGCCGGGGCCGCCGCGGTGGCCCGGGACTTTGGTGCGGTTGGTGGCGAAGCGTTTGGGGAACGAGAGAAAGAGGTGCGGCGCGGTGGGGCAGGCGACGGTGGCGGAGGTGTAGAAGTGCTCGGCGGGCACGTCGGCAGCGTAGCGATGTGGGGTGCCTTCACTCCACGTGATGAAATCGGCGGACGTGGCGCTTTGGATGGCGCGAATGCGGTTGGTGAAGATGCGAGTGAAGCTCGTGTAGTGGCCGCGCGTGGCATCCCAGAGCGCGAGATTTTGGGAGTCGAAGGCGCCTTGGGTGAGGACCGGCTCGGGGCGGAGTTTGCGCCAGGTGAAGCCGTCGGCGGAAGCGAAGGCGTAGAGGCCGCCGGGCGTCTCGCCTTGCTGCCAGTTCTTGCCCTTGTCCTTGATGCCGCCGAGGGCCTTGTAGCGTTCGTCGGGTCGCGCGGCGGGATTGGGGTCGAGGAAGGCGGCAAAGTTGTGCGATTCTACGCCGCGCCAGACGATGTTGTTGTCCTTTGAGCCGGCGAACTCGATCAGGCCGACGCGCGGTCGGGTGAAGTGGATGCCGTCGTCGCTCTCGGCGACGCAGGTGAACTGTTCAACGCTGTGATCGGAGACGGTGGCGGAGCCGCGGTAGTAGAGTCGGACTTTGCGGCCGTCTTGGATGACGGAGAAATAGGCGCTGGTGGGACCCTCCCAAGGTTGATCGGTAGCGAGGACGATCTCGCGGCGAACGGGCTCGTGGAGTTTGAGGGCGACGTCTTTTTTGGAGGCGACGAGGAATTCGTCGACGAAGAGTTCCCAGCGGGAGCCGAGGTTGAGGGGTTCGGTGGCGGCGCGCAGCGAGGGAGTGAAGAAGGAGAGCGCGAAGGCTACGGTGACCGCGAGCGGGGCGAGGACACTGGAGCAGGAGGAGCGGCGGCGCGGATTCATCGCGAAGATGGTGAGGCGGATGGGCGCGCTGCTTTGGCGGGCAGGACTTCGCGCACGACATCCGCGAGTTGTTTCGCGGTGGGGAGTTTGCCGCGGAACTCGGCGGGGAGTTTGGACTGAAGTTGGTATTCGGCAACCCCGATGGGATTGGTCTTCGACTTGAGCGCGAACTCGACCTCCACGTCGTCCTTCTCGGCGCAGAGGATGATGCCGATGGAAGGGCGATCGTCGGGGGCGCGTTCCTTTTCGTTCAGGAGATTCAGGTAGAAATCCATCTTGCCGGCGAACTCGGGTTCGAAGGCGGTCACTTTTAAATCGAAGGCGACGAGGGTTTTCAGGAAGCGGTGGTAGAAGAGGAGGTCGACGAAGTATTCCTTCTGGCCGAGGGCGAGGCGGTATTGGCGGCCGACGAAGCAGAAGCCGTAACCAAGCTCCAAGATGAAGTGCTGGAGGCGGCCGATGAGTTTGTCCTCGAGTTCGCGTTCGCGCATGGGGCGCGCGAGGCCGAGGAATTCGAGGTTGTAGCGACTCTTGAGCATCTCGTCGGCCTGCTCGGCGAAGTGCTCGGGGAGCGCGACGGCGAAGTTGTGGGTCTTCTTCTCGGCCTTCGTGCGCTCGAAGGCTTGGGCCTTGATCTGGTTGAGGAGGACGGCGCGGCTCCAGCCGAATTGGGCGGTGGCGCGGAGGTAGAAGAGGCGCGCAGCGGGGGCGGTGAGCCTAGCCAATGCGTTCGCGTGATGACCCCACGGCACAGCAGCAACCAATTCTCTCACAGCCTGTGAGAGTTTTTCGGGAGAAATTTTTCCGGAATCATTCTTTCCAAATTCTCTCACGGCCTGTGAGAGGAATTCAGGCGAGGAATAGTCCACGTAGAGCTGGAGCATTCGCCAGACGTTGACGGAGGAAAAGCCATGTAGATCTGGGAATTCTGCGCGAAGGTCGCCCGCCAATTTTTCGACAACAGCTTCGCCCCAACCAAGCGTGCGTTGTCGCTCGGCTATGCCGTGGCCGATGTCCCAGTAGAGCAGCACGAGCTCGCGGTTGACGGCGCGGCCGGCGGCGAGGCGGGCGGTTTGGATGCGGCTTTTTACGTCGGTGAGAAAGGCGGAGTAGTCCGGGGCGAGGGCGGCGGGCTTCATGGGAGGAATTACTTGAGGCGGGCAGGGCCGACGAGGGTCTTGAGTTGCGGGATGTCGCAGGCTGCGAGGAGGCCGAAGCAGAAGAGCTCGGGGTATTGGTCGACGGACCAATTTTGACGGATGACTTCGTGGAGCGAGGGGAGTGCGTCGGTTTGGTGGAGCGTGGCGATCGCGGTGGGCTCGAGGGCGGTGGCGAGGAGGGCGGCGAGGCCGAGGCGGGGGCCGGCGGATTCGAGGGCGACGGGCGAGGACTTGAACTCGGTGCGGGCCCAGCGGGCGATGGCGGCGATTTGGCTGGTCTGGATGCCGAGGGCACGGTCGCCGGTGGCGGCGACGAGGAGGGCGTAGAGAAAGTCGCGCTCTTTAATTTTGGATTCGCCGAAGTAGAACGGGTCGACGGCGAGCACGCGTTGGCCGGAGGCGAGGAGGGCCTCGGTGCGGGCGGCGAGGGATTTGCGGCCGGCGTCGGCGACGAGGAGCGTGGTGCCGCGCGGGGTGCCGCGGGTGAGGGCGACGACGGGGACGGTCCAAGTGTCGGCGACGCGGAGGGAGTAGAAGGCGGCGGTGGTGTCGCCGCGCGTTTCGGTGGCGGGAAGTGGAGCGGTGACGGCGTGCGGCTGGTAGTGGACGACGGCGGCGAGTTGTTCGCGGCTGAGAGTGCCGGAGGGCGGGAGGGCGGAGGAGGAGGCGCGGGCGAGTTGGGGGAAATCGAGATTGTCGGCGGGGAGCGGGACAAGGAGGTCGGCGGCGGTTTTTAGCTCCGCGGTGGAATCGATTTCTTCGGTGCGGTAGCGCGGGTCGCCGGGGAAGAAGGTGTCGCCGACCATGCGGTAGAAAGCCTGGCGGTTATCGACTTCGAAGTTGTGCGTGCCGGGGTCGAGGTTGATGTGCGAACGGAGGCGTTGGGGCTGGCCGTAGAGGTTGAAGATGGGCTCGGCGGCGGCGAGGAGTGGGGAGAGGGCGTGGTCGGAGGCGAAGCAGCAGTTGTCTTTGGCGTTGTAGGTGAGGAGTGCAGAACGGCCGGCGAGGAGGGCGGTGAGGTGCGTGTAGTCGGCGACGGTGGCGAGGTCGTTGGGCGTTTGTTCGGAGTCACCGAGGTCGGAGGGAAACTCAGCGCGCGTGCGGTAGCTGGAGAAACCGGCGACGGGATTGGCGAGGGTCACGCGCGGATCGAGCGAACTGATGACGATGGTTTGCCAGCCGCCGCCAGAGAGACCGCTGACGGCGACGCGGGTGGGGTCGGCGTAGGGCAGGGCGAGGAGGGCGTCGAGGGCACGCGACATCGCGAGGTAGAACGGGGCGAGGCCGCTCACGCCACAGAGGTCGAGCTGGTTCATGCGGTAGTGACCAAAGCCGTCGGTGCGCAGCTGGCCCTGGGCGAACCATTCGACGTTGAGTGAGGCGATGCCGCGTTTCGCGAGATTGATGCAGCGGAGCTGTTTGTAGGGCGCGGCCTTGCCGTCTTTGTCGTGGCCGTTGACGGCGAGGTGGACGGGGATTTTGCCGGAGACGTTATCGGGCACGTAGAGGAACGCGGGAATCCAGAGGCCGGGGAGGGCTTCGTAGCGGAGTTTGCGGATGGTGTAGCCGGGGCCGCCGGGAATGGGGTCGAGCCACTCGACACGTGTCTTTGCGTCGCGCCACGCGCGCGCGGTGTCGCCGCGGAAAACGATTTTATCGAGGACGTCGCGGCGCGTGCGGTCGGCGAACGTTTGCCAATCGGCGAGGGTGGTGACAGCAGGCATCGCGGGCACGCGGCTCGCGGTGTAGGCGCGGGCCTCGGCGAGTGGGAGCGAGGGAGGGATAATTGGTCGGGAGAGAAGGGCAGCGATGTCGTCGGCTGCGGCTGAGGAGAACGACGGAAGGAGAACGAGGGAGGCGAGGAGCAGGGTGGAGCGGACGAGGCGCATGGCGTATTGGGAAAACGTTTTAGGCGATCAGGCGGTGGACGACATTGCCGTGGACGTCGGTGAGGCGGAAGTCGCGGCCGCTGTGGCGGTAGGTAAGGCGCTCATGGTCGAGGCCGAGGAGGTGGAGCACGGTGGCTTGCAGATCGTGGACGTGGACGCGGTCTTGCACGGCTTTGAAGCCGAACTCGTCGGTGGCGCCGTGGACGTGGCCGCCTTTGGTGCCGCCGCCGGCGAGCCACATGGTGAAGCCGTGGTGGTTGTGATCGCGGCCGGCGGTGGGGCTGACCTTTTCGCCTTGGGAAAGTTCGACCGTGGGCGTGCGGCCGAATTCGCCTCCCCAGATGATGAGGGTGTCGTCGAAGAGACCGCGCTGTTTGAGATCGGTGATGAGGGCGGTGATGCCCTGGCAGCATTCGGTGGCGAGGCGGCGGTGGCTTTTGTCGATGTTGTCGTGGCTGTCCCACGGCTGGAGCGTGCCGTGCCAGACTTGGACGAAGCGCACGCCACGTTCCACGAGGCGGCGCGCGATGAGCATTTGTTTCGCCTGAGCGGTGTCGCCGTAGAGCGTGCGGATGGAGGCGGATTCGCGGTCGATGTCGAAGGCATCGGTTGCCGCGGTCTGCATGCGAAACGCGGTTTCGAAGCTCTGGATGCGCGCTTCAAGCGCAGGGTCAGAGCGGGAGGCGAGGTGGTGGCGGTTGAGGGCGGTGGCGAAATCCAGCTGGGCGCGTTGGGCGGCGCGATCGAGGTCGGAGTTGTTGAGATGTTCAATGAGCTCGGAGGCCTTGCGGTCCTGCGTCTCGATGTAGGTGCCCTGATAGGCGCCAGGGAGAAAGGAGGACTGCCAGTTGTCGGCGCCGGCGACGGGCATGCCTTTGGGGACGAGGACGACGAAGCCGGGGAGGTTTTGGTTTTCCGTGCCGAGGCCGTAAGTAATCCACGAGCCGATGCTGGGGCGGGCCATAATGCTCGCGCCGCAGTTCATGAGGCGGAGGGAGTTTTCGTGGATCGGTGTGTCGGAATACATCGAGCGGATCACGCAGAGATCGTCGGCGTGAGCTTGCGCGAGCGGACCGAAGAGCTCGCTGACTTCGAGGCCGGACTGGCCGTAGCGGGCGAAGGAGAACGGCGAGCCGAGGGCGGTGCTCGTGGGGCGCTCGGTGGCGAGATGGATCGGGAGACGCTGGCCGTGGAGCTTGGTGAGGAGTGGCTTCGGGTCGAAGGTGTCCATTTGCGATGGACCTCCGTTGGCGAGAATCTGGATGACGTATTTCGCGCGGGCGCGGAAATGCGGCGCGCGCGGGGCGAGCGGGCCGGTGGAGGTGGCGGTGACGGGTTCGGCGCCGAGGAGTGAGTGCTGGCCGAGGAGCGCGGCAAGGCCGAGGGTGCCGAAGCCAGCGCCGCAGCGGCGGAGCATGTCGCGGCGGGAAATCTGCGACGGCGAAGGGAAGTGGGAGCGCGGCATGGGAGGCAGAGCGACGGCGGTCATAGACCGCCGCTACAGGTGCGATGGGGACACGGTTATTTTTTCTTCTTCGCTTTTTGTGCGCCGGCCTCGGACGAGCCGGGGCGCACCGCAGAGCGGCCATCGGGCTGGGAGGGATTATAGGCGGGATTGGCGGTGGGGAGCCGGGCGTCGACGGAGTGCAGCCAGGCGTTGAGTTCGGCGCGGAGGGCGGCGACGCGGGTGGGTTCGCGGGTGGCGAGGTCGGTGGTCTCGGAGAGATCGGTAGCGAGGTTGAAGAGTTCGACGCGATCGTCCTCGAACCAGTGGATCAATTTCCATGGGCCGCGGCGGATGGCGGCGGCGGGCGCGCCGCCCTGGTTGCCGTAGTGCGGGTAGTGCCAGAAGAGGGCGCGCTCGGGGGTGGCTTCGCCGCGGAGTGTCGGGACGAGGCTGATGCCGTCGAGGAGCTGGCCGACAGCGGGTTGGGCGCGTGCGGCTTCGTGGAGCGTCGGGAAAAAATCGGGGCTGCTTACGGGAGTGTCGATGAGCGAGCCGGGGCGGGTGACGCCGGGCCAGCGGACGATGAGTGGTTCGCGAATGCCGCCCTCATACATCCACCCCTTGCCGGCGCGGAGCGGGAGATTGGAGGTGGGCCAGCCCTCGCTGGTGGAGAGGCCGCCGTTGTCGCTGGTGAAAATCACGATGGTGTTTTCGCGGAGGCCGAGGGCGTCGAGTTGCGCGAGGACTTTGCCGACGGCGAGGTCCATGGCCTCGACCATGCCGGCGTAGACGGCGTGGTCTTGCGAGAGGCGGACGTCGCGGGGATTTTCGCGGCCCCATTTTTCCGAGAGGCCGAGGCGGGCGCGTTTCTCTTCGTATTTCTTTTGGAGATCGGGGCGGGCCATCAGCGGCGTATGCACGGAGTAAAACGGGAAGTAGGCGAAGAAGGGACGGTCTTTGTTGGCGGCGATGAACTTGGCGGTCTCGGTGGCGAGGCGGTCAGGGAGGTGTTCCCCATCGGGACCGTCGGGAAGGCGCGGATTGTCGTAGGGGGAGAAATATTTTTTGCCGCCGTAAGGGCCGCCCTTGTCGATGCCGCCGAAGTTGTGGTCGAAACCTTGGTTTTCCGGCCACCAGCCTTGGGGGCCAAGGTGCCACTTGCCCGCGAAACAGGTGGCGTAGCCGGCGGCTTTGAGGGCTTTCGCCAGCGTAGGGGATTCGAGGGCGAGGCGGTCGGTGTAGGGCGCGGGAAGGAGCTTGGTGTTGCGTTTCCAATCGGGCGGTTGCGGGGCGCCGATGTAGTCGGTGATGCCGGTGCGCTGGGGCCACTGCCCAGAGATGATGCTGGCGCGCGTGGGCGAGCAGACGGGACAGGCAGCATAGGCGTCGGTGAATTTGGCGCCTTCACGGGCGAGGCGATCGAGGTGGGGTGTTTCGTAGAAGGTGCTGCCGTAGGTGCCGAGGTCCTGACGGCCGAGATCGTCGGCGAGGAAGAAGACGATGTTGGGCGGGCGTTGAGTCGGCTCGGCAGCGGTGAGCGGGACGAGGGAAGCGAGCGAGATGAAGGCTGCTACGAGGAGAGTGCGGAGACGACGGAGAGTGGGCATGGGAAGGCAGGACGGGGAGAGGGCGGGTCAGTCGCAGTAGAGGAATTCGTTGGAGAGGAGGAGGGCTTGGGTGAACGCGATCCACTGCGCTTCAGTGTGTGCGGAGCCGAGGTAGGAATGAGCGAGGGAGAGTTCGGTGGCGTCGGGGCGGCGGGCGAAAATGCGGCGGTAGAGCGCGCCGATGCGGGCGTCGGCGTCGAGGAGTTCGGCGATCTCGGGCTGGCGGTTTACGCCCTCGGCTTGGGCGCGGAGAAACGGCGAGTTGAGAAAGTAGAGTGCCTGCAACGGGTGCGTGGTCTCGCCGCGGCGGGCGATGGATTGGTCGGGGTTCGCGACGTCGAAATTGCGCAGGAGGGCGGGAATGCGGAAGCGGTCGGTATAGCCGTAGACGGCGCGGCGGACGTTGTCGTCGGTGAGCGGGGCACTGCGGCCGCCGAGGCGGGTGTCGAGGCGACCGGCGACGCGGAGGAGACTGTCACGGAGTGCTTCGAACTCGAGGCGGCGCGGGGATTGGCGAGCGAGGAGGCGGTTGGAGGCGTCGCGTTCTAGGGCGGCGGGCTGTGCGGCGCTGCTCTGCTGCCATGTGGCGGACGTCATGATGTAGCGATGGAGAGATTTGATCGACCAACCGTGCGCGATGAACCACGCGGCGAGGTGGTCGAGGAGTGCGGGGTGCGAGGGGCGTTCGCCGGTGGCGCCGAAGTTATCGGGCGTGTCGACGAGGCCGCGGCCGAAGTGTTGTTGCCAGATGCGGTTGACGATGACTCGGGCGGTGAGGGGATTGCGCGGACTGGCGATGGCTTGGGCGAAGGCGAGGCGGCCGTCGTCGTCGAACGTGCGAGCATCGAGGTCGGCGAGCACTTGCGGGAGACGGCGAGGAACGGCGGCGCCGGGCTTCAAGCGGTCGCCGCGAATGAGGATGTGCGGATCGACGGGCGGGCCGGAGACCGTGACAACTTGGGCGCGATCAATGGGTGCGGAGGCTTCGAGGATGGTGAGGCGCTCGCGGATTTTGGCGGCGGCCTCGTTGTCGCGGCGGGCGACGATTTGGGCCTCGGTCACAAAACGCAGAAGGTCTTCGGCGACGGCTTCGCGGGAATACTCGAGCGGCGACGTGGGAGCGTTGATAACGGAGGCGAGTTCGGTGAACTCAGTCGTGGTAAGCGCTTCGGTGAGGGCGCGGCCGAAGGCGTCGGCGACGTCGAGCATCGAGGTGAGCGGCTGCTCGGCGAGCGTGGCGAGAATGTAGGGGTGATGAGCGGACGAGTTGCGTTGGGCGGCGGCGAGAAGCGCGGTAGCGGCGGCGGAGAAGTTGGCGCGCGGGAGGCGGAGAAACTCAGGCCAGAGGCGGAAGAAGGTTTCGCCGCGGGCGTTGCTCTCGGCGATGAGGCGCGCCCAGGCGGGGGCGCCGCCGAGGACGAGGAGACCGCGCGGAGAATCGAGCGGAATGAAGCCTTCGACGGTGCGGTGGTTAGGAGATTCCTCGACGAGGTAGCGGAGGTATTCGGGGGCGAGTTCGCGGACGAGGCGGCGCGCGCGGGCGGTGGAGTCGTCGATTTGTTTCTCGTATTCGGCGAAGAGCGCGGTGCGGTCGGCGCGGTATTTGGCAATGGCGGCGACGGCGGAAGGCGTGGAGGACGGAATGCCAACCTCGGGGAGATCGAGCGGGTCGCTGCTGCTGGCGAGGATGCCGTAGAGCGAGTAGTAGTCGGCGGTCGGGATGGCGTCGAATTTGTGATCGTGGCAGCGCGCGCAGGAAAGCGTGAGACCGAGG
Source organism: Opitutia bacterium (assembly GCA_947453695.1). GTDB lineage: Bacteria > Verrucomicrobiota > Verrucomicrobiia > Opitutales > Opitutaceae > GAS368. The sequence goes on along the minus strand of CANGHW010000121.1, from coordinate 1,096 downwards.
AGGCCGCGGCCGATGGTGTCGATGCGGTCGTCGATGATGAGTTGCGGGGCCTCGAGGTTGCCCTCGAAGCGACGGCCGACGGTGAGGAAGCCGAGGGCGCGGAGATCGGGGTGGTCGGTGGCGGGGAGACGGTCGGCGGCGAGTTGTTCGAGGAGGAAGCGATCGAAGGAGCGGTCGGAGTTGAACGACTCGATGACGTAGTCGCGGTAGGTGTGGGCGAAGGGAATGCGGCGTTCGCCGTCGGTGGATTTTTCGGTCGTGTCAGAGTAACGCGCGACGTCGAGCCAGTGACGGGCCCAGCGTTGGCCGTATTCGGGACGAGCGAGGAGTTGGTCGACGAGGGTCATGAAAGCCGCGGGACTGGGGTCGGCGGCGAAGGCCTCGATGCGTTCGTAGGACGGAGGCAGGCCGAGGAGGGTGACGTAAGCGCGGCGGACGAGCGTGCGCGGATCGGCGCGGGGATTGGGTGGGAGATTTTCGGCGGCGAGACGGGCGCGGATGTAGCGGTCGATGGCGTGGTCGCTGAGATGAAGGGAAGGAGAGGTGGAGGAAGTGGCGGACGAGGATGCGTGCGGCGGGAGAGGTGGGGAGACGATGGGTTGGAAGGCCCAATGGGTGCGGGCCTGCGCGAGGGTCATGGGCGAGACTTTCGGCGGGCCGGAGGTGGGGACGGTGGTTCGCGGGTCGGGCGCGCCGCGGCGAATCCACTCGGTGAGGATCGCGACCTCAGTGGTGGAGAGCGCCTGCTTCGGCGGCATCTGGAGGTCTTCGTTTTTGTAGTGGATCGCCTCAATGAGGAGACTCTTGGCTGGGTCGCCGGGGATGATGACCGCGCCGGTGTCGCCGCCGGTCTGCCAACCCGGGAGAGAGTCGAGGCGGAGGCCGCCTTTTTGTTTCTTGTCGCCGTGGCATTCGTAGCAGCGCTCGACGAGGAGCGGGCGGACACTGGTTTCGAAAAAGGCGAGATCGGCGGCGCTGGAAGGAGTGAACGACGGCGCGGCGGCGTGGGAGGCGAGTGGAGCGATGGCGAGCAGCGCAGCGAAGAGGAGATAGGGAACGCTAATCTGCGCTAATTTTTTTGCCGGGTGGGGTAGGG
>CANGHW010000120.1 GCA_947453695.1 Opitutia bacterium | reverse complement strand
GCCGAGCGAGGCGGCGGTGGGCGGAGCGGTGGACACATCGACGGTGAAGAGCCCGGTGGGCGCAAGGAAGCCGCGGATGAGGGCAGTGTTGAGTTGCCAGTTATGATTGCTGAAACCGTCGACGAGCAGGACACGGATGGGTTGTTCGGCCGCGATCGCTTGCGTGGACGGAAACGAGGAAAGGAGCAGGGCGAGGAAGACAGGGATGAGGTGGCGAGTGAGGTGCATCGTCGGAGCGGGGCCGGGCGCAGTTCAGGGAAGGGAGCGGAGCAAAGGGGTGAGGCGACGGTGGGATCGCTGGCGACAGGGGAGCCGGTGGGAGAACGACTCTACTTCAGGAATTTCGCCACGCCGAGGGCGGGGATCGCTTTCAGTCCGGCGACGGCGGTGGCGGCGTGGAGGTCGGCGCCGGCGGCGTTGAAGTGGGTGTGGTCCTGCGGATAGAGCGCGGCAGTTTTCTCTGCGCCGAGGGCGTCGAGTTTATCGGCGACCGCGGCGCTGAGGTCGAAGAACGTGACTCCGCTGGCGGCGGCCGTCTCGGCGGACCATTTGCTGTAGCGGCTGGTGCGTTCGATTTTACCGTCCTTCCACTCGTTGCGAATCGTGAGGGAAAGCACGATCGGCGTGGCGCCCTTGGCTTTGGTTTCGGCGATCATTTTGCGGAGATACCAGCCAAAGGTGTGGATGACCTCGTGTTTCTTGGTGATGATGTTGTCGATTTCGCGGGTCTCTTCGCCGAGGCCGGGAATTGAGCCGCGCGCACGGCGGGCGGCGGGCGGGACGGACTCGTCTTCGTTGACCGGGCTGCCGTCGTTGTGGCCGAACTGGATGATTACGTAGTCGCCGGCTTTGAGGTCAGCGAGGATCTGGTCCCAGAGGCCCTCGGTGACATAGGTGCGGCTGCTGCGGCCGCCACGGGCGCGGTTGGCGACGTTGATTTTGGTGAGATCGAAATAGTTGGAGAGCGGGACGGCCCAACCTTGCTGGGACTCTCCCTTGCCCCGGGCGGCCGTGGAATCACCGGCGACGAACAGCGTGGGCAGGGCGGGGTTGAGCGGAGCGCGGGTGGGCGCGGGGTTTTTGGCGAGGTCCGGGGCGGGCGCGGGTTGGGCGGAGGCGAGGGAGAGGAGCGCGAGGAACAATAGGCCGAGGCCGAGCGAGCGGACGGCGGTGAGCGGACGGAACGCGAGGTGCATGGTCAGGGAGTGAGGGTGACGGTCAGTTCTTTTTGTTGGCGGGAAAAGGTGAGTTGGAGGGCTTGGCCGTGGAGCAGGGACGGATCGTTGCGGACGAGGGTGGCGGCATCGGGGACCTTGGTGCCGTTGACGGCGAGGATGACGTCGCCCTTTTGCAAGCGGGCCTTGGCGAGCGGGGAGGTGGGGGGCACGTCGACGATGAGGGCACCTTCGACGCTGGCGAGGCCGAGGGCGGAGACTTCGCCGAAATCGGCCAGCGTGCGAACGGTGGCGCCGAGCCACGGACGCGGGGTGGTATCACGACTGGCGGTGGCGGCGGCCGGAGCGGCGACGGGCGGGAACTCGGGGGTGCGGGCGAGGGCGCGGAGCGCGGGAGAGCGGACGCCGAAGTTGTCCTGGCGGAAATTGACGAAGCCGAGAGCGAGGGCGGGTGAGCCGGGCTTCACGCGGTAGTCACCGCGCGCGGGATCGATGAACTGGGCGTCGGCGACGAGGGAGTTGGCGTCGCGTCCGCTTTGCTGCTGAAGACGCGTCGCGGGGGCCGACGCCGCGCCGGGTTGGTGGAGGAGATTGTGGTCGAGCTCTTCGCCCCAGGGAGGGGCGGGCATGATCGCGGGACGATATTCGCGGGAGACGATGTTGCGGCGAAAGATATCGCCGCTCGCGGCATACCAGACGTGCGGATGGAAACCGGAGCCGAGCATGATGTTGTTCTCCACGATGCGGCGGTAGCCCTCGCGATTCTTGATGCCGCCGCGGAGGCAGAGGTTGTGGGTGATGACGTAGTTTGTGGAGCCGTCGTCGAGGTCGATGTCCCAGCCGTGATCGCAGCGCCAGCGGTTGTGGCGGAGGGTGGTGGGCTGCACGGCGTCGAGAAAGGGGAGTTCGGGGACTTGGCTGACCCATTCGTTGACCTCGGCGGCTTTTGGGCGCCAGAAGCGGTCGCGGCCCCACGAGTTGAAAGAGCCGTGGTCGCCGGTTTCCTTGACGGTATCGAAGACATCGCAGTCCTCGATGAGATGGCCGCCCCAGCAGCCGTCGCCGATGTTGAGGCCGGCGCGGGGGACATCGTAGATCGAGCAGGCGCGCACGGTGATGGCCTGGGCGAGATCGATATTTACGCCGGCGGTCTGCTTCTCGACGCGGCCGGTGCGAGTGATGAGACAGTCGTCGACGAGGCAATCGGCGGGGAAATTATTCGTGCGCGGGCCGGGCGTGCGATCGATGGCCTCGAGGGTGTTGACCTGAGCGTAGTGGAAGAGCGGGTTGCGGGCGGCGGAGGGATCGCCGACGAAGCAGATGCCGCTTGCGCCGGCGCGGTCGATGCGGGTGCCGCGGATGGTGAGGCGGCGGTTGTAGTGGTTCGCGAAGACGGCGTTGCCCCCGACCTGGTCGAGGAAGGCCTCGGCGAGGACGCAATCCTCGGTGCCCTCGAAGAAGATGGCGCCCCCGCGGTAGATCGCCCAATCGGTGCGCAGGAGCGGCTCCTTGGTGTCCATGACGGTGCGGGCGGCGTGGCGAAACGTAAGGCCGCGGAGAACGACGTGGCGGACGGGTTGCTCCGCAGTGCCGCGGACGGCCACGAGCGTGCGGAGGCGCGTGGCTTCGACGGTGGCATGCGCGAGATCGAGGCCGGCCGACGGGTGGAACAGCAACGTAGAGGTCTTGCGGTCGAGGAACCACTCGCCGGGGGCGTCGAGCTCCTCGCGGATATTTTCGACAAAGCGGATGGACTTGTGGACGGCGCCGCCGCGGTTGTTTTGCCAGCCGCCCTCCTTGGTCACTTCGCCAGCGGCGTCCTTGCCAGTGATGCGCCAGGTGAAATCGCCCCAGAGGGCGGGGTGCATGGCGTGGAAGTATCCGCCGGTAGGATCGGCCCAGCGGGCGGCGCGCTCTGGTGCAATCGCATCGGCGGCGAAGCCGTCGAAGTATTTCGCCGAGGAATCGTAGTTCGGATAGCGGGCGAGAATCTGGCGCTCGCCGTTGACGAAGATTTCCTCGGTGGCGAGGTCCGCGGGGACGGCCGCCGCGAAGGTGGAGCCGTCGCCGGTGGGGCGCCACGTGAGATCGGAAAGGCGCACGCCGCCGCTGATCACGGGGTGTTCGTCGGCATAGGCTGCGTAGACGGTGGGCGCGCCGGCGGTGCCGGAGTCGGCGGGCGTGAAGGTGAGCGTTTCGGCGAGGTAGTGCGTGCCGCCGCGGAGGAAGACAGTGCCGGGTTTTTGGCGGGCGGCCTGTTGCGCGCGGGCGACGGTGGCGAACGGCTCAGCGAGCGTGCCAGGCGCGGTATCGCGGCCCGTGGGCGCGACGTAGTAGGGCTGGGCGAGCGCGGCGAGCGTGAGCAGACAACAGCAGAAACCGAGGCGGGCGGGGTGAAACATGGAACGTCAAAGGGGATTGCCGTCACGGGGAGCTTGGTAAGGCGGGAGGGCAAGTCCGGAAAGACGCAGCGCGAAACCGTGGGGGCCGGCGGGCACGGCGGGCAACGTGACTTGGAGACCGCCGGCATCGTGGGTGAAGGACAATGGGGCGGCGGCGCCGAGCAGTTCGACGCGGGTGACGGTTTCGCCGGCGAGGGCCGCAAGGGTGACGGGCGCGGTGGGCCAGGGGCCGAGGACGATGGCGTAGAGCTGGTCGCCGCGGACGGTGTAGCGGATGTGCGGGCCGGAGTCGCCGCGGGCGCCGCCGGTGCCGAAGGTTTTCCAATGATGCGTGCCGTAGATCGCCTCGCCGTTGACGGCGAGCCAAGCGCCGACCGCGCGGAGGGTGGACTGCTGTTCGGCGGGGATGGTGCCGTCGGCTTTGGGCGAGAGGTTGAGGAGAAGTGTGCCGTTTTTCGCGACGGTGTCGGCGAGGGCAGTGATGATATTGGCGGGACCGGAAACCTTCATGTCACTCGTGTAGCCCCACGTGCTGCCGATGGGGTGATCGACCTGCCACGCGCCGGGGCGGATGCCGGCGGGAGAGCGGGCGCCGATTTTTTCGAAGTCGATGATCGACCCAATGGTGGCGACGTTGTTTCCGCCGGGGGCGTAGGCAGCCTTCTTCGTGCTGATCGAGACGGATTTCCCCCACGCGTCGGCGCGGTTGTAGTAGTAGGCCGCGATCTGGAGCTTGAGCGGGTCGAGGTAGCGCTGGTCGACGCCATTGTCGAACCACAGCATGTCGGGCTGGTAGCGGTCGATGAGCTCGACGTTGCGCTCGAACCAATCGACGAGGAACCGGTGGCAGGCGGCATCGGAGCGATCGGCGACGTGATAGAACTCGGCCCACTTCGGATCGAAGAGGTCGGCTTGCTTGGCTTGGAGATCAGCGAGCAGGTCGGCGGGCGGATTGATGAACTGAAAGTTTTCGATGCCGTGGTTCGAGACGCCGAACTTCAGGCCGGCGGCACGGACAGCGGTGGCGAGATCGCCGATGAGGTCGCGCTTCGGGCCCATGGCTTTGGCGTTGAACGGGGTGACGCGGCTGTCCCAGAGCGCGAAGTTGTCGTGATGCTGAGCCGTGGGGATGACGAAGCGGGCGCCGGCCTGTTTGAAGAGGGCGGCCCAAGCGGTGGGATCGAACTGCGCGCAGGTGAAAAGTGGGATGAAGTCTTTGTAGCCGAATTTGTCCGATGGACCGTAGTGCTCGGCTTGCCATTTTCGGTCGGCGCCATACATGTGTTTCTCATACCACTCGTTGTGGTGAGCGGGCACGGCGTAGACGCCCCAGTGGAGCATGACACCGAACTTCGCTTCGTAGAACCAAGTGGGCACGGCGTAATGTGAGCGCAGGGAATCCCACGTGGGTGTGAAGGGGCCGGGAGGGAGGGGGCTTTTCGCGGCGATGGTGGCGACGGCGGCCTCCACGACCTCGAGCCGCGTCTCGGGCGCCATGTCGTAGCCCGCGGAGTTGCCGCCGGCGGCGAGGAGATTAGGGGCAGGCGGCGTTTGGGCCTGGGTCGCGAGGCAAAAGCTCGTGAGCAGCAGGAGAAACAGAGGCCACGGCTGACGGGGGTGAAATCTCATGGGGTGAGCGATCGAGAAGGTGGCGCTGCACGAGTCGTGTTGGCGAACGGGAGGGCCGCGGACGGTCATGTGATTGGCGCGTCGGACTAGCAATGACGATGAGCTGCGAAGCGTGGGCTGAGGTTGCCCGCTCTCGCCTCACTCCTCCGCCTTGCACTCCCTGAGTCCGATTTAGGGCGTCCCGGAAGGTCGGGCGGGCGAGGGTGGCGTCGCGCGCGGCGGGCGGCCGCCGGGGCCGCCGGACTGCTTGAGGTAGTCGGGCGCCGGCTCGGGATGGGTGGGCGGCATTTCCTTAAAGTCGTCGACGATGTATTTCGCGAGGGCGGGGACGTTCGTCCTGATACCGCGGACGATGAGTTTTGACAGAAGATAGCCGCCGTAGCCGCTGAGGTGCGTTTGATCGGAGAAAGCGGTCCCGACGTCGGGGCCGAGTGCAGTCCACAGCTCCTTGCTCATGGCCCACTGGTCGATGAGCGGGACGTGGTTTTCCGCGGCGAACTCGCGCATCGCGCGGGCCCAAGGTCCGACGGTGTCGCCGTTGCTGCGGCGCTCCATCGGCGTGACGAGCACGAGCGTCGCGCCGCGGCGACGAGTTTCGGCGAGGAAAACCTGGAGGTAAGCTTTGAAGCTAGTCGCGGGTTCGGTGTAGCTCTGTGGCCACTGGGGCTTGGAATCGTTGTGGCCGAATTGGACGAGGAGGAAGTCGCCGGCTTTCATCTGGCTGAGCACCTTGTCCAGGCGCAGGCCGGTCACGAAACTCTTGCTGGTCTCCCCTCCCTCCGCGGCGTTGACGAGTGCAATGCCGGGTTTGAGCCACTGGCAGAGCTGCGTGGGCCAGTTGCCGCCGGGACCGCGGCGGGGATCGCCCACCGTGGAATCGCCGGCGGTGAAGAGGGTCGGCACCTGGTCGTCCTTTACCACCTCAAGCGCAGCGAGGCGGGGGCAGGGACCGTTGAATTCGAGGGTGAGTTTCTCATCCCAGTGGCGGGCCTCGGCTTCGCCGGCGAGGAACATGTGCACGATGCTGCCACCGGGAGCGTTTTGCGGCGGAGGCGGGAGCTGAGGGCGCCGCACGTTGGCATGGAAGGTAAAGGTGGTGAACTTTCCGGACGAGGTCGTGAGGCCGGTCACATGAAGGTGGCCGGACTCGCTGCGGATCGTGGTGTCGGATCCGCCGGTGGTGTCGCCGAGCGTGACGGTCACGCGGTAGTTGCCCTCGGGCGCCTTCACCGAAAAGAAAAAGGGCGTATCGGTGCCGGGATTGGTGCCGAGGTCGAAGCCATAACCCTTCGCGGTGGAGTAGGCTTCCGCGGCCTGCACGACCGTGGAGCCCGCGGGAGCGGGGCTGGAGCCGAAGGAAAACCGATACTCGGCAGTTACCGACGGCGGTGGCGGCAGTGGGCGATCTTCCGGCCGGGGTTGGGCGCGCAGTGCCGTCGCAGCAAGCAGAGTAACAAGGACGAGGATGGGTCTCATGGAAGTTTTCCGGACGTGGAGGCGGGTTTAAGGTAGCCGCGCACCGCCAGCCAATCGGCGGCGCGCGCAGGCCAGGTTGTGTGGGGCAGCTTGCCGGGCCGGATGCCGTAGCCGTGGCCGCCCTCGGCCCAGATGTGCAACTCGGCGGGGACACCGGCTCGCTTCAGCGCCACGTAGAGCAGCGCGGTTTGCTGCGCGCCCTTGTCGTCGTCGGAGACGGACAGAAAAGCGGGCGGGGTATCCTTGGTGAAAACGATGCTCTCCTTGAGGGCAGGCGATTTCGCGTCGGGGTTCAGGATTCCGCCCGAATAGATCAGGAGCGAAAAATTCGGCCGCAGATCCGCTCGATCGAAATCGTCGATCGCCTCGTAGAGGCGTAGACCGGGATTGCTCAGCACATTGACGGCGACTTCGCCACCGGCGGAAAAACCACAGAGGCCGATCCGATTTGGATCGATGCCCCATTCCGACGCTTTCGAGCGAATGATGCTCAGCGCGCGTTGCGCGTCCTGCGTCATCGGGAGCGAGCGGGCCATGCCTTCACGTGCTGGAATGCGGTATTTCAGGACAATGCCGGTGACGCCAAGCGTGTTGAGCCAGGTCGCGACGTCGGCGCCTTCGTGGCCCATGGAGAGCTGGAAGAAACCGCCGCCGGGTGCGATGAGGACGGCAGCGCCCGTGTCCTTTTCCTTCGCGGGACGATAGACGGCCAGCGTGGGAGTCGTGACGACGCCGCGGACCATATTGCCCGCCTCGTGCTTCTCTTCGCCGAGGTTGGGTTTGTCGCCCGGTGGAAGCCCCGGCCAGACGTTGAGGGTCAGGGTCGGCTCCGCGGCGAGGAGCACCGCGGTGCAAAGCAGAAAGAGGGAAGAGAGTCGGAGTGGCATCACGCGGTGGGTTCAGTTGAGTTTCTGCGGATAGGTGCGCTGGAGGAGTTTCTCCGGCACCGGGATGATGCAGATGTTCATTGAGCGGCCGTCGTCGGAGAGTTTGGCGGACTGGATTTGGATGCGCGTGCTGTCGGCGCTGAATGTCGGGTGTGGGTGGTCGGCGGCGGTGCGTTTGTGGTCGGACGAGAGGAGGATGAGTTCGTCGTTTTGGCGGTCGATGAGGTAGATGTTACGCGCGAAGTCGTCGCCGACGGCCCAGCGTCCGTCGGGCGAACCGTGGACGTGCCAGAGGCCGCTGCCGGATTTCGTCTGGCCGGCGAAACGCATCTCGCGCGTGCGAAGATTGACGATGCCGAGGCCGGTCGGGTGTTCGCGCGTGCCGGAAGTGCCCCAGTCGTCGTTCACGCCGGGTTTGCGGTGGCCCAACACGGCAAAGGCGACCTCGTCTTTGGTGATGACGGCTTCGTGGGTGACCCAATCGAAGGAAGATTCGGGCCAGAGCGGGCGCAGGCCGGTGCCGTCGGCGAGGACGGTCCAGGTGCGTTGCGGGGCTTTGCCGCCGGTCTCCCAGCAGAATACGATTTCGCCGGGGACCCATGGATTGGTCTGCACGTGGCCGATCTGGAACGGGACGGCGACGATGAATTTGGTTTCGCCGGTTTTGAGGTTCATCGCGGCGAGGCCGGTGGGGCCGGCGCCCATGTTGCGCGGGCCGGAAGCAGTCGCGGGCTTGACGTCGGGCGCGAGGTATTTGGCGGCGAGTTCCTTGTTGCCAACGCGGAAGTAGACGAAGTCTTCGGTGGGATCGAGGGCGACATCGCCGACGGCGCCGAACTCGGGTGGGACGGTGCCGCAGACGTGTTCGTAGGCGGAGGCGGGTGAGAGTTTTCCGACGGCGCTGTCGGCGAAAAGTTTCGCGAGATCGACGCGGATGATCTGCGAGGGACCGCGCGGGCCGCCGCGTCCGCCGCGACCGCCGGTGCCGGGTGCGCCGGGCGGGGGCGGATCGGTGCGCGGCGTGCCGGCGGAGGCGACCGCGCTGGTGTCGGGAGGGGGCGGGGCGACTTCGCCGGGCAGCGGGAGGATGCGCAGGAAGTAGAGATTCATCGAGTGGTCGGCGAGACAGAGCATGCCGGTGAAGCTGCCCTCGGTGACCTGCACGAGATCGCCGGTCTTTTCGTTGACGGCAATCGCCTGGCCGGGGACGCGATTGGAGCGGAAGACCAACCACTGGCCGTCGGCGGTCCACTGGTGGTGCGTCTGATAAATCTTGGAATCGCCGGCGGCTTTGGTGGTGAGAAACGTGAGCGGAACGCCGGTGACTTCGTCGATGATGACTTTCTTTTCGGAAGGGAAGCGCGTGCCGATTTGGGCGAAGGTGGATGAAAAGAGCAGGGCGGAGAGAGCGAGTGCTGAGGAGATTTTCATAGCGATTCGTTTTCGGCGGTGGGGCGGGTGGTGTCGGCGAGGCTGGGGGTGGAACGGGCGGTGAAGGCGGTGACGTGGCGGAGGACGAAGATTGGGGCGGAGGGAGCGTGCTGCGCGGTGGTGCGGTCGAAGGTAGCGGTGGCGACGTCGTCGAGCACGATGGCGGGGCGGGTGTCGGCGGTGATGAAGGCCACCGAGAAATCGCGGACGGAAATATTCTTCGCGTGGCGCACATAGAGGGCGTGCGCGGGGAGGAGGCCGAACATGCTGGGCTCGGGATAAGCCTTTTCCTGCTCGGGCGGGACGAAGGCGTCGCGTGGGCCGGTGAGGCCGGGGCCGCGTAGGAAGAAGGTGTTGACGAGTTCCGCGGGCTGTTGGGCGACTTGGTCGAGGGTGAGGCCGCCGCGGTGGGTGATCCGAATATCGGAGAGCGAGATGTCCTCGATGGGATGGCCGGGCAGGCCGGCGATGATCGACGGGTAGCGCGGGTCGGCGTTGGAAACGGTGACGTGGCTGATGAGCACGCGGCGGATGGCGCCGACGGGTGTGCCCTCGGGGCCGCGGGCGCGGTTGCCGAGTCGCAAGAAGATCGGAGCGGTGGTGACGTCGCGCATCGTGATATTGGTGATGGCGATGTCCTCGATCACGCCGCCGTCGACGGTTTCGAGGGCGAGGCCGCGGCTGCGTTCGAAGGTGCAGTTGGCGATCGTGATGTTTTTGAAACCGCCGTTGGACTCGGTGCCGAACTTGATGCGACCGGTGGGGCCGTCGCGGTCGGGGGCGCGCTCCATGGTGCGCTGATACGTGCCGTCGAAAAACGAGCCGGCGTCGAAGCCGGTGACGGCGCAATTGGTGATCGTGACGTCTTCGCAGGGGCGCGCTTCACCGAGGGCGTAGGAGGATTTGAGAACGATGGCGTCGTCGTGCGGGGCGTTGACGGAGCAGTTGGAGATGCGCACGTGGCGGCAGGCGTCGATGTCGAAGCCGTCGCGGTTGGTGTCGACGTTGACGTGGTCGATCGTGAGTTGGTCGACGCCGGTGGCGAGGAGGGCGAAGTGTCCGCCGAGGAGAATCGAGATGTCGCGGAGGAGGACGTTGCGGCAGTTTTTCAGGGCGATGGCTTTGTTGCCGACGACGGGAGTGATAGGACGAGTGGACTCGGAGGGCGGCGTTGACGTTGAGGGAGCCGGCGGGCCTCCGGCGCTTCCGGGCGGAACGGTGCCGTTGGGTCCTCCGCCGCCGCGGCCGCCGCGACCACCGCCGCCGAAGCCGGCGTTGCGGACGAGGCCCTTGGTGCCGTCGATGCGTCCGGGGCCGATGATGGAAACGTTTTCGAGGTTCTCGCCCCAGATGAGGCTGTTGTGCGAGTGGCTGTGGCCGAAGTCCTGATATTGGAGTTTGTCGCCCCAGTCGTTGGGCTCCGGCGCGTCGTAGCCGCCGAGGGCGGCGGAGGGCGTGGCGGCGAGGAGGGTGGCGCCAGCGTCGAAGCGGAGCGTGATATGGCTCTTCAGCCGGAGGGAGAAACTCAGATAGGTCCCGGCCGGGAACACCACGGTGCCGCCGCCCGCCGCGGAGGCGGCTTCGATGGCGCGGTTGATCGCCGGTGAGTCGAGTGTGACGCCGTCGCCTTTGGCGCCGTGCGTGCGAACATCAAAATCAGCGGCGATGAGGTGCGCGACGAAGGCGGCGAGGCACAGGGCGAAGCGGACGGCGCAACGGCGAGCCGATCCGGGGGTGGGGAAAAGCATACGGGACTATCGCGGCCCGGCAGCGCGTGTCGCAACGGGCAAAGCGTTGGACGGTCCGATCGGCGATCGTCACGCACACGAAGCCTGAACTACGTCACCGGAGCGGGCAAAATCTCGAGGGCGTTGATCTGCGGGTTCTCGATATTGGGCGTGAAGGTGAGGTCGAGCTGGCCGTCCTTGATCTCGACTTCGACGGTCTCGACGTAGGCGCGATTGAGGCCGCCGGTGGTCTTGAAGATGTCGAAATCTTTGAAGGCCTTGCCCTCGACGGTGTAGGAGAAAACCCGCTGGCCGGGGCCGTTGATGCCCTCGTAGGTCTCGGCAAAGTGGAGCTTCACGATGTAGCGACCGTTGGGCACCACGTAGGTGAATTTCGTCATGCTGTAGCGCTCGGCTCGGTAGAGCGACGGCGTGGACGTGCGGGAAATGCCTATGCCTGGACGCTCGATGGTCTCGCCATCGTAGAATCCCTGATCGGGCTGCCAGACGCGTCCGGTCTCGTCGGTGAGGGGCTGCGTGATCCCAGCCTTGATGCGGACGGCGGCCGGGGCGGCCTTGGTCTCGGCGGCGCCGAGCGGGGCGGAGGCCGGCGCGAGCCGGAGTGCGGCGGCGGCGAAAACCAAGGCGGAGCGAATGACGAGGGCGCGGAGGAGATTCATGTAGACGGGCGAGGGGAGGGATGGGGCAGGGGGAAGGCCGCACGCTGGGCCGGCGAAGTGCGGGACGGCGACGACTGTGTTGTTCAAACAATAGCCTGCGGCGGGCGGCGGCCGGCGCGGCGCGGGAAAAAGTTTGCTGGTGCCGGCAGAAGGCGGCGGCTAACTCTGCGCGGTGCGTCGCGCGTGCGGCGTGCATTTTACCCCCTTCCGATGAAATCGATTCCTGCCCTGGTGTTCTGTGGTGTCGTGGCGCTTGGTTCCGCGTGGGCGGCCGAGCCGGGCAAGGCGCTGCCGCGCAGTGCCCCCGAGGCGCAGGGCGTGGCGTCGGGTGCGATCTTGGAATTCGTGCAGGAGGCGGAGACGAAAATCAACGCGTTGCACAGCATGATGGTGGTGCGGCACGGCCAGGTGATCGCCGAGGGTTGGTGGGCGCCCTACGCGGCGGAAGAGCCGCACCAGATGTTTTCGCTGAGCAAGAGTTTCACTTCGACCGCGGTTGGTCTGGCGATCGCGGAGGGAAAGCTGAACGTGCACGACGAGGTGCTGAAGTTTTTCCCGGACGAGGCACCCGCGAAGCCGAGCGCGAACCTGAAGGCCATGCGCCTCCGCGATCTGCTTACGATGGCGGCGGGCCATCACGCGGAGGACTTGCAGGGCTTTTCGCTCACGACGGACGAGAGTGTGGTGAAACGCTTTCTGGCGCTGCCGGTCGCGCACAAGCCCGGAACGTTTTTTGCCTACAGCACCGCGGCGACCTACATGCAGTCCGCGATGGTGCAGAAAGTCACCGGGCAGAGTGTGCTGGAGTATCTGCGGCCGCGGTTGTTTGAGCCGCTCGGCATCGAGAATCCGACCTGGGAGACGAGCAAGCAAGGCGTGTCGCAGGGCGGCACGGGCCTGAACATCCGCACGGAGGACATCGCGAAGTTCGGCCTCCTCTATCTGCAGAAGGGCGTGTGGAACGGAAAGCAACTCGTGCCGGCGTCGTGGGTGGAGACGGCGACGTCGCGCTGGATGTCGAACGGCAGCAACCCCGACAGCGACTGGGAGCAGGGCTACGGTTACCAGTTCTGGCGTTGTCGCTTTGGCGTGATCCGCGGCGACGGCGCGCACGGGCAGTTTTGCATCATCCTGCCGGAACTCGATGCGGTGATCGCGCTCACGTCGGGCACGCGGGATTTGCAGGGCGTGCTGAATGTAGTCTGGGCGAAACTGCTCCCGGCGCTGCAGGCAAAGCCGAAGGGCGCGCTGGCGCCGGATGCGGCGGCGCAGGAGAAACTGCGCGCGAAACTCGCGGGCCTGAGCCTGCGCCGGCCGGTGGGCGTGGCGGGAGGAAAGCCCCCGCTGGCCGCGACGGTGGCGGGTCGGCGTTACGTGTTTCCCAAGAATCCGCTGGCGGTGGAAAGCGTGATGCTGGCGCCGGCCGGCGACGATCCGCAGGCGACCGATTTTACCGCGACGACGGGCGGCGTGGAACAGCGCGTGACGGTCGGCGGCGCGGAGTGGGTGAAGGGCGAACTCAAGGGCGGCCCGTCGGCCGGACCGGTGGCCGTGAGCGGCGCATGGACGGCGGCGGATACATTCACCCTCGACGTGGTGCGCTACCGGACGCCGTTTACCGTGCGCTACCGGTTGAAGTTTGCGGGTGACGGCGAGTCGGTGACGCTGGAGACGCTCCCGAACGTAGGGCCGGCGGTGCCGGCGATCACGGGCAAACGCGAATAACGAATCCCGATTTTCAACGACACTTAACCTGCTATGAAAACACTCGTGAAAGTCCTCTTGGCGGCGGCGGTATGGGCGGGCGGCACGGTGCACGGCGCCACGGTCAAGGACCGCGAAGGCGCGGTGCGTGGCGACAAGTCGGCGATGGAGAACGACGCGCGCTGGATCTACAACGACGTGGAGCGCGGCTTCGCCGAGGCGAAGAAAACCGGCAAGCCCCTGCTCGTGGTGCTCCGTTGCGTGCCCTGTCTCTCGTGCGTGGGTCTCGATGCGGAAGTGCTGAAAGAGCCGGCGATCACGCCGCTGCTCGACCAGTTCGTGTGCGTGCGGTTGATCAACGCCAACACGATCGACCTCGCGCGGTTTCAATTCGATTACGACCTCTCGTTCTCGACGCTCTTCTTTAACGCCGATGGCACGATCTACGGTCGATATGGTTCGTGGGTGCACCAGGCGGATCCGGAGGCGAAGGAAACGATCGGGTATCGTCGCGCGCTCGAAGCGGCGCTGGTCGTGCACCGCGGTTATCCGGCCAACGCGGCGGCGCTCGCTGGCAAGCAGGGCGGGCCGACGCCCTTTCGCACGCCGGTGGAAATTCCTGCGCTGGCGAGCAAGTATGGCCGCGAACTGAACTGGAGTGGCAACGTCGTGCAGAGCTGCGTGCACTGCCATCAGGTCGGCGAGGCGTTTCGGACTTACTATCGCGACAAGGGTGAGCCGGTGCCGCTGGAGCGGATCTTCCCGATGCCAGCGGCGGAGACGGTGGGGCTGAGCCTCGCACCGGACCAGGTGGCGACGGTTACGCTGGTGGCGGCGGGTTCACCCGCGGAGCAGGCGGGCTTTCGCCCCGGTGATGAGTTGGTGACGTTGGGCGGGCAACCGCTGCTCTCGATCGCGGATTTTTCGTGGGTGCTGCACCGCGCGCCGGACGCGGCGAAGCTCGCGGCCGTGGTAAAGCGCGCTGGCCGGGACGTGGCGCTGACGTTGGCTCTGCCCGAAGGCTGGCGGATCAAGACGGCGATTTCGAAACGCGTAGGAACGTGGGCGATGCGGGCGATGGCGTCCGGCGGGCTGGTATTGGAAGACCTCGACGATGCGGCGCGACAGGCGCGCGGACTCGGACGCGAAGGGCTGGCGCTGCTGGTGAAGGGCATGGGGCAATTCAACAAGCACGGCACGGCCAAGAAGGTGGGCTTTTTGAAGGACGACGTGGTGGTGACCTTTGGCGACATTGCAGCGCGCGCGAACGAGGGGGAAGTGATCGGGCGGCTGCTCACGACGACGAAGATCGGCGATTCCGTCGACGTGACCGTTCTGCGCGGAACGGAACGGGTGACGCTCAAGCTGCCGATGCAGTGAGCGGGGGGTGTGATCTGGAGTGCGGGCTGAAGCACCGCGCTACGGATTCAGCGAATCGCGACGTCCCAGATTTTGGCGCGGCGAGAGGTGCCGTCGGGGCCGGTGGCGTGGAGGACGACGATATATTTGTCGGACTTTTTGTAGGTGTGCAGCGGGTGCTGTTCGGTCGAGATCTCGCCGTCGCCGAAGTCCCATTTCCAAGAGGTGACGGTGCCGACGGACTCGTCTTGGAAGGCGACGAGACGGCGGGTGTGGTCGAGGACTTTGAAGGACCAGCGGGCGTCGAGCTTGGGGGCGAAGGCGGGCTCGAGCGGCATCAGGCGGAAGGCACGGAGCTCGGTCGCGTTGCCATACATCGTGTGCTGGCTGGAGAGATTCCAGAACGCGGAGGAGCCGCGGGCGTTGACGTCGTCGTAGTCGATCACGGCCCACGAGAGGCCGATGAGTTTGTCTTCGCGGAGGACGGACTCGACGGCACGCGAGGGGCCTTCGGGGCCGGCGTAGTCAAAGGGCGTGATCCAAAACTCGAGGGTGTAGCGGCCGGACTCGCCGGGTTTGAAATTGAAGCTCTGCGCGGCGTTGGCCCACGGGAGTTCCTTGATCCACGGCTGCGAGCCCCAGGCGAGGCACCAGTCTTTGCCGACGAAGGGAGTGAAGATGTGGTAGTTTTGGGCGTGGGCACCTTGAAAGGGGAAGTAGGTATCGGCGGCGGGCAGGGTGGCTTTGTGCGGGTGCTGGCTCGCAATGAGCGGGCCGCCCGAGGCGTCGCCATCGACGACGATTTCGAAGGTGTCGTTGTGGAGATCGGGGCGGGAGAAGTCCCAGTAGTTGTCGCTGGCCTCGTAGAGAAAGTAGAGACGATTGAGCCCCTTCACCCAGCCGACGCGGACACGCACCTCGAGGTTTTTGGCGTCGGGCTTTTGTTTGCGACTGGAGTCGTCGGTGAGTTGCTCGTGCGTGATGGCGTAGCTGTCGGGGACGAGGGCCCAGTCGGAGGCGTCGCCGTCGATGCGGGGAATTTTGTCAGCGGGGAACTGGAAGATTTTGAAGACGGTCTCGGGGCGATCAAAGGCGTGCGTGGGGGCGGCGACGCCAAGAAAGAGCGGGGCGAGGGCGAGCAGGGCGAGGCAACGGAGCGGGGGCATGGGGTGTTCGGGAAGGGGAATCGAT
>CANGHW010000119.1 GCA_947453695.1 Opitutia bacterium | reverse complement strand
GGGCGACAATGAGATGCGGACCGGGGGAGGGCGGGCGGAGACCTCGGAATGCAGGACTACGAGTCGATCGAGTCGAAAGGCGTGAATCTCTGGGGCAAGACGCAGGACGCGGAGCGGTGGAAGATTTTCCGGATCGGGACGGCTGCGCACAACGTGCTCATGGTCGACGGCCAGCAGCAGCAGGTGGAGGGCAAGGCGTCGATCGTGCTCGCACGGCCCGGGCGCACGGTGATCGACACCGGGGAGATTTACCGGGGCCAACTGGCGCAGGCGCGGCGCGGCGTGGCGCTGCAAGAGGATCGCTCCGTAGTCGTGCAGGATGAAGTGAAGGCCCTCGGCCAAGCGGCGAGCGTGCGCTGGGCGATGGTCACGCGCGCGGACGTCACCATCGACGGCACGGGAGCGGCGACGCTCACGCAGGACGGGAAACGACTGGCCTTCCGCGTGGTGGAGCCAGCGGGAGCGACCGTGAAAATTTTCCCGACGGATCCTCCGCCGGGGCCGATCGATGCGCGCAATCCCGGGACGCGGATGGTGGGATTTGAGGTCGCGGTGGCAGCCGGCGCGGCCCAACGCATCGTGGTGCAGCTGGTGCCGGGTGGCGCGGGTAAGGCGCCCGAGGTGAAGGCGCTGGCGGCGTGGTGAGGCCGGCGGAGGTTGTGGGACGGACGGGGCGCGGACGGCGCGGAGAGCCGTCCCGACTGACGGAGTAGCTACGCTTTCTTTTTCTTCTTCGCGGCTTGATTGCGGACGGCGGCGTCGGCGTCCGCGGGAGAGAGTTTTTCGGGGAAGCGGCCCTGATCGTCGGTGCGGACGATCCAGGACTCAAGCTCGCCGCGGAGACGTTGGAGGGCGGCGACGTGCTCGGGCTTGGTGGAGGTCGTGAGATTGCGAATCTCGTGCGGATCTTCGACGAGATCAAAGAGCTGCTCGGCGGGTTGAGTGGGCGCGGCGAGAAAGGCCTGGATGGGGGTAAGTTTATCCTCCTTGGCGAGCTGCTGCATGAGGTCCCAGGCGGGGTATTGCTTGGATTTGTAGGCGTTGGGCGCGAAGAACGGGACCTCGGGGGTGAAGGTGCGGATGTAGCGGTAGCGGGCATCGCGCACGGTGCGGAGCCGCATGGCGGTCTCGTCGCAACGGTCACGCGCGCCGAACACGTAGGTCTTGGGGGCGCCGACCGCGGGGCCGAGGAAGGGTTTGCCCTGCATTTTTTCCGGGAGCGGCACGCCGGCGAACGAGAGAAGGGTGGGGGCGATATCGATGGCTTCGAGGAGGCGATCATCCGTGGAGCCCGCGCGGTAGTGGGCGGGAGCAGGAACTTTCTTGGGCCAGCGGACGATCATCGGGACGCGGAGGCCCTCTTCGTAGCAGAACTGTTTGCCGCGGACATGGGCCTCGCCGTTGTCGCCCATGAAGATCACGACGGTGTTGTCGGCCAGGCCGTCACGTTCGAGGAGGGCGAGGATCTTGGCGACCTTGATATCGAGGTTCTTGGCGGCGTCGAGGTAGGCGGCGTAGTCGGCGCGGACGACGGGGTGATCGGGATAGTAGGGCGGGAGGACTACGGTGGCGGGATCGGTGGCCTTGGCGCCTTGGAAATTGCGGTGGGTTTCCTGGAAGTTGATCTGCGCGTAGAACGGCTGGTGGGATTTCAGCTCGTCCCATTTGTCATTGGGGAACGGGGCACGCTCGGTGCGGAAATTCCAGTCGACCTTGCCCTGACCGCGGAAGCCGAGCTCGGCGGGGAGCTGGCGGATGTTGGCGGTGTAGTAGCCGGCGTCCTCGAGCCAGTCGTTGAGCGGGCGCACGCCGGCGGGGAGGGCGGGCGGGGCGGGGGTGCGGTGATTGTGCGCGCCGATCGTGGTCGCATACATGCCGGTGTTGAAGCCGGAGCGCGACGGGGAGCAGACGGGCGCGGTGGTGTAGAAGCGATTGTAGCGCACGCCCTCGCGGGCGAGTTGGTCAATGACGGGCGTGGCGGCGGCTTTTTGTTCGCCGTAGCAGCTATAGGCGGACGGGCCGGTGTCTTCGGCGAGGAGCCAGAGGAAGTTCAGCCGGGGTTCGGCGGCGCGGGCGGCGGCGGCGAGCAAGAGAACGACAAAGAGCGCGCGGAGGGGGTGGGTAAGACAGCGCATCGACCAAGCATGATAGGGGAGCGGGCGGGACGTCCAGCGAGACGTGGTGCTCGTCGGGGGCGGCGAGGTGGCGAGGGAAATCGGCGCCGGAGGTCGACGGCGCGATGCGGTGTGGGCGGACGCGAGTGGCTAAGGTTTCGACGCAGGCGGGAGCCTGAGGGCGCGGCGGAGAAAGGCGTCCACTTCGTCGGCGACGGCAGGGGTGCTGAACTCGGGGCCGCCATGTTTGGCGCCGACGAGGGCGCGGTGCGTGGAGGCGACGCCGGCGGCGCGGAGGGCGGCGTGGAGGAGTTCGCTTTGTTGGGGCGGGACCGTGGGATCGGCGGAGCCGTGAAGGATGAGGAACGGTGGATCGCCGGCGCTGAGGTAGGTGAGCGGGTTGGCGCGAATTGCTTGGGCGGGGACGTCGAGCACCGGGCCGCCGAGGAGTTTGGATTCAGGCGAGCCGGGATTCGCGTGGCTGGTGTAGCCGGGGGTGGCGACGAATTTCAGGAGGTCGGTGGGGCCGTAGAAATCGCACACGGCCTGGACGCGGGCGGAGGTGTTCGGGGTGGGGGTGGGCGCAAACTCGGTGGTGTCGCCGGCGGTGCCGAGCAGGGCGACGAGGTGGCCGCCGGCGGAGGCGCCCCAGGCCGCGAAGCGATCCGGGTCGAGGCCGTAGTCTTTCGCGTGGTCGCGCAGCCAGCGGACGGCGGCCTGGCAGTCTTCGATCTGCGCTGGAAAAATGGCGTGACCACTGAGGCGGTAGTTGAGGCTGGCGACGGCGTAGCCGCGGGCAGTGAAGCCGAGGCGGAGCGGGAGACATTGGTCCTTGCTGCCGTCTTGCCAGCCGCCGCCGTGCACCCAGATCACGAGCGGAAGCGGCGTCGATGATTTCTCCGGGGAGATCGAGTTTCTGGCGCACGTGGCCGGCGGGGACGTAGGCGAGATCGCGGTGGGCGAGGGTGCCGGCAGGCACGCGGGCGGGCGGTGGCTCGGGACGTGCGGCAGGCTGAGCGGGGAGGGTGAGCGGGAGTGCCAGCAGAGCCGCGCAACGCAACACGACGGAGCGATAGTGAAGGGGTAGCTTCATGGTGGGTTAAGGTGTGATGGGGCAATTGGTCGACGAAGTGAAGCGCGGTGAGCTGATAAACCCGGCTGATCGAAGGAGGGTGACGTAGTCGGTCGGGCGGTTGGGCTTCGGCGAAAGGCTACCGGCAATTTGTTTGTCAGCCTGGCGGAGGCGCCGCAGAAGGAGCGAGGCGTTCTCCTTCCCCGGAATTGCCCCGGCCACCCCATGAATCTCCGCGTTATCAGCTTTCTTGTTTTGCTGTGCTGGTCCTCTGCCGCGCTAGGTGCGGCGGACGGCCCAAAATCAGCCAAGCCCAACTTCATTGTAATCCTGTCCGACGATCAGAGCTGGGTGGGCACGTCGCAGCGCATGATCCCGGGCAACCCGGAGACGGCCAGCGACTATTTCCGCACACCGAATATTGAACGGCTCGCGGCGCAGGGGATGGTGTTTAGCAGCGGCTACTCGCCGGCGCCGTTTTGCTGTCCCACGCGGCGGAGTCTGCAAGTCTCCCAGACGCCCGCGCGGCACGAGTATCAGGCCGATCGCGAAGGGTGGCCGGCGGTCTACCGCCAGCAGTTGAACATTCCGCGCATGCTCAAGGCGGCCGATGCGCGCTACCGTGCGGCGCACTTCGGCAAATGGGATCATCGCTACGACAACGTGAGTCCCGCCGATCAGGGTTATGACGTGAGCGACGGCCTCACGAGCAACGCCACCGGCACGGGCCGCGATGCCGGGGATGACGTCCTCCACGCGGACCCCAAGCGGGTCGTGAGTGTCACCGATCGCGCGTGCGCTTTTCTGGAGCAACAGGTGCAGGAAGCGCGGCCGTTCTACTTGCAGGTCTCCCATTACGCGGTGCACCTCGCGATCCAGCATAGCGCGGCGGCGATGGAGCGGACCAAATCACTCAAGCCCGGAAAGAAACACAACTTGGAGACATTCGCCGCGATGACCGACGACCTCGATGCGGGTATCGGCCGGCTCATGGAAAAAGTCCGCGCACTCGGACTACTCGAAAACACCTACATTTTTTTCCTCTCCGACAACGGCGGGCGCACGAGCCTGCCCGGCAGCAAGGAGCTGGGGCTCGGCCTGAATCACCCGCTGCGTGGCGGCAAGGCTGGCATGTATGAAGGCGGTATCCGGGTGCCCTTCATCGTGCTCGGCCCGGGCGTGAAACCCGGCAGCGTGAGTAACGTGCCGGTGACCGGACTCGATTTTCTGCCAACGATGGCCGAACTCGCCGGCTACCAACCGGCGCTCCCCGCGACGATCGATGGCGGTAGCATGACCGCGGTGCTGCGCAACGCCGGCGTGGGTGAGGTGAGACGCCAAAGCCCCTACCTGATCTTCCACCAGGCCTACGACCGCGTCGCCCAGTCGGCGTTACGCGCGGGTGACTTCAAATTGGTGAAGACTTGGAAGACCGGCCGACTCGAACTCTTCGACCTGTCGAAAGATCTAAGTGAGGCGAACGACCTCTCGGCGAGAATGCCGGATAAAACGAAGGAGCTGGATCAGGTGCTGACGGCCTTTCTCACGAAAGTGAAAGCCACGACGGTGCAGACGAAAATTGGCAAGGACGAGTAGCGCGCCGCCCTTCATTCGAAATGGCGCTGCAGAATCCACGCGCGACGACGTCTGGGCGCGCTTCAATTACTTCCCCATGAAAACAACCCGATACCTCCCTCCCGGCCTTCTTTCGTTTCTCGCGCTGACGGGCGTGTTCTTGCTGCCTGTTTCCGTCCGAGCCGCCGAGGTCGGCTGGGTGAATCTCTTCGACGGCAAGACGCTCGACGGTTGGGAGCAGCACAGCGGCAAGGCGCTCTATCGCGTGGAGGACGGAGCTGTGGTGGGGAAGACGGTGATCAACACCCAGAACAGTTTCCTCTGCACGAAGAAGACCTACGGCGATTTCATCCTCGAGTTCGAATTCAAGGTCGCGCCCGATATGAACTCCGGCGTGCAGTTTCGCAGCGAGTATTACACGAAGGAGACCGAGACCGTGATCAATGGAGCGAAGAAGCGGAAGTTTCCCGCCGACCGTGTCTTCGGCTATCAGTATGAAATCGATCCCTCGCCGCGCGCCTACACCGGTGGGGTTTACGACGAAGCGCGGCGTGGCTGGCTCTTCGAGCTCAAGGACAATAAAGCCGCGCAGCAGGCGTTCAAGAAGGGCGACTGGAATCTCGCCCGCATCGAGTGCCGCGGCGACCACATCCAAACGTGGATCAACGGGGTCAAGGCGGCCGACCTTAAGGATGGCATGACCCTGCGCGGGCTCATCGCGCTGCAGGTCCACCAGATCGGCGATGGCTCCAAGAAACCGGCCGGCGAGGAAATCCGCTGGCGCAACATCCGCATCAAAGAGCTGTGAGCCGCAGCAAGCGCCTAGCCGAATAGTCCCTGGAATCGCTTCCCACCGTTTGCAACCTAAGGTCAGGTTAGACTTTCGCAGCTGCCCTACGCCGTAGCGCGAGAAGGCGGTGCTCGAGCCGGCAGATCGGCGGCGCGGTGATGCCGAGCTACGCCGGCAGCAGCCGGCCGGGCGTTGGCACGTCAATCGCGCCGGCACTGCGCACATGCCCGATCAGCAGGTCGCTGATCGACGCATCGGTCGCGATGACGCGGCCGCGCTTGAACGCCGCGTAGCCGTCGCCACCTTCCGCGAGGAAATTGTTCGTAGCGACGCGGTAGAGACGATCGTCGGCCACGGGTTCGCCGCCGATGCGCAGCGACACAAGGCGCGCGCCCGCCGGGCGGCGCAGATCGTAGGTCGCCTGCACGCCCGAGGCCTGCGCCATGCCGGCTTGCAGCGAGAGGCCGTGCTCGATCGCGGCTTTCACCTCGCGGCCGGCTAGTTCGACGGTTGTGGCGTTGTTGATGAAGGGAAACGCGTCGAGCACGTGCGAGCGGTCGAGCTCGCCCTCGGGCAGATCGGCGCGGAGGCCGCCGGCGTTCGTGAGGGCGAGATCGGTTTTCATCCGGTTGCGCAGCACATCGGCGACGAACGAGCCCAGCGGAGATTCCGCATTATATTTCCGCACGATGCGCCGGGTGGCGCGTCCGAGCACCGGTCCGATTTGTTCGGCGACAGTCCGGCGGTAGTGCGCGATGCGATCCGCCACGCCCGCGTGCCCGGGCAGTTCGTCGCTCCAGACCTTGAGCAGCTCGCCCTCGTGCGCGACGACGCGGCGGTCTTTCACCTTGAGCCGGATGCGCCCGAGCCGCGTGCCGTAGCCGTAGGTCTGGAGGAGCAGCGTGCCGGTATCGGGGTGCCGCAGCGGCTGTTCGAGTCCATGGTGCGAGTGCGCGGCAATGTAGAGATCGATGCCCGGCACCGCGCCGCAGAACGCGAGGTCCTCGTCGAGCGAGCGCTGGATCGACGGCTCGTTTTCAGCGTCCGTCTGCATCGGGCCCGGCAGGCCCTGGTGGCCGAGCACGACGATGGTGTCTACCGTGCCGCGCAGCTCGCGGACACACGCTGCGGCCGATGCAATCGGGTCGGTGAACTCGAGTTCGGCGACCTTGGAGGGCATGATGGTCTGGTGCGCGGCCCGCAGGCCCATCACGCCGATCACGCCGAGGCGCACGCCGCCGCGCTCGAGGATGGTGTAAGGCCGCATGAAACGGACATCGGACCCGCGGTGCCGGATGTTGCAGCAGAGCACCGGGAACGGCACCCGGGTAATCGCCCGATCGAAGCTCTTCCAGCCGTAGTCGAACTCGTGGTTGCCCGCGCCCATCGCGTCGTAGCGCATCACCGTCATCATTTCCATCAGCGCCTCACCCTTGGTCAGAAAGGACATCGTGCCGGTGAACATGTCGCCCGAGTCGAGCAGGAAACTGGTGCTCGCCGCCGCGCGCTCCCGCTCGATCAGCGTCGCAAGGTGCGCCGCACCGCCGAGGCGGGGCGTGCCGCGCAGCCAGTAGGCGGGGATGGGGCGGAACGCGGAGTGAAAGTCGTTCGTGAACAGAATCGTGAATTCGTGCGCGCCGCCGCCGAGACGGCCGACATCGGCCTGGGCGCGTGCGTGCGACCGCACAAGGATTTGCGGGAGCGTGAAGGCGGCGAGCTGTGTGAAGCGACGGCGGGTGAGAGTGGGCATGGCGGGGCAAAAGTCAGGGTGGGCGTGGCGTGCTTTCGATGACGACGCGGCCGAGCGTGGCGCCGGTGAGGCGCGCCGGCGAGGCGTAGTCCTCAGTCACCGGCGTGTAGAGATCGCTGCCGAGGTCGAAAGTCTCATGGGTGACGAGCACGAGCGTGCGCGGCGCACGGGCGCGGGCCACTTCGCGGTCGTCGACCGCGAGTGTGATCGCGGCACCGCTCGGTGACTCGGGCGAGAAGGCGACGCGCACCGTGTGCTTGCCCGCGGCCAGCGGCTCGGGCGAGACGAGCACGGTGCGCTCGAGGCCCGCGTAGTTGTAGGTGAAACAGGGCGTGCCCTCGCGCAGGTAGAGGGACCAGCCGGCGAAGCGCCCGCCAAACGCCGCGATCGCACCATGTGCGCGCGGTGCGGCGATCGCGAGATCAGCAGTGAGCGTCCATGCGCGGCCGCGCAGATCGGGGGCGACACCCTTATGCAGGCCGCTCACGGGTTCGTCGTAGACGATGCGGGCGGCACGGCCGGGGGCTTCCGGCGGCAAGAGCATCTCGCGCGCGGCGCGGCGGTCGTCGAGCGGCAGCACGTCGTGCGCGGCGGCCTCGCGGTCCCAGACCGCGATCAACTCGGCGAGCTTCGCAGGCTCGCGCGCGGCGAGGTCGCGCGTCTCGTTCGGGTCGTTGGTGAGGTCGTGGAGTTCCCAGCGATCCTCGGCGAAAGGCTTTCCCGGCGGGTGAAAGGTGACGGCCTTCCAGCCACGGTGGTAAATGGAGCGGTGGCCGTAGATCTCGGTGTATTGCGTTTCGCGGCGCGACGGCGCGGCGGCCTCAGCCCACGTGTAGGCAAGGCTCGCGCCTGCGATCCCGGCCGGCTCCGGCGCCCCTGCGGCTTCGAGCACTGTGGGCATGAGATCGACGATGTGATGGAATTGGTGGCGGATCGCGCCGGCGTCGCGGATGCGCGCCGGCCAGCGGACAATGAGCGGCACGCGCGTGCCGCCCTCGTGCGCGGTGCCCTTGGTGAGCCGGAAGGGCGTGTTGCCCGCCATCGTCCAGCCGGTCGGGTAAGTGGGGTAGCTGGTCGGCCCGGCGAGCGAGTCGAGGCGCGCGAGGCCATCGGCGGCACGGTCGAAGGTGCCGGTCGTGAAGAGCCGCACTTCGTTCCACATGCCTTCGGGCCCGCCCTCGGGGCTGGCACCATTGTCGGAGGCGACAATGACGAGCGTGTTGTCGAGCTGGCCGGTGCGTTCGAGGAAAGCGATCACGCGGCCGAGTTGCTCGTCGGCGAACTCGACGAAGGCGGCGAAGGTTTCGTAGTAGCGCGCGAAGAGCCGCCGCTCGTCGGCCGGCAGATCGGCCCACGCCTTCACGCCGGGGTTGCGTGGCGGGAGCGCGACGTGCGGCGGGATGAGGCCGAGACGCTTCTGGCGCGCGAGCGTTTCCTCGCGCGCGACGTCCCAGCCGGAGTCGAATTTCCCCCGCCAACGCGCGAGGCGCTCCGCGGCGGCGTGGTGCGGCGCGTGACCGGCCATCGGCGCGAGGTAGAGGAAAAACGGTTTCGCCGGCGCGGTGGCGCGGTGCTCGGCGAGGAACTGGATTGCGCGGTCGGCGAGTTCGGCCTCGCCATGTTGCGCGGTCGGAAGGGCGACGCGGGTGCGGTCGGCAAACAACTCGGGCGCCCACGGGTTGGTCTCGCCCGACATGAAGCCGAAGAAGTGATCGAAGCCTCGACCGGTGGGCCAGTGGCGTGACGTCGCGCCGGTATTCAGCTCGGTCATCGGCGTGAGGTGCCACTTGCCGACGGCGTAGGTGCCGTAGCCGGCAGCGCGGAGTTGGTCGGCGAGTGTGGGCACGGCCGGATCGATGCCGCCGCGGCTGTTGCGCTCGCCGTTGGCGAACTCGGTGATGGTGGCCATGCCGACGGCGTGGGGATTGCGGCCGGTGAGGAGCGCGGCGCGGGTGGGCGAGCAGACGGGTGCGACGTGGAAGTTGGAGTAGCGCAGACCCTGCGCGGCGAGGCGGTCGACAGTGGGCGTCGCGAGCGGTCCGCCGTAGCAGCCGAACTGTGCGAAGCCGATGTCGTCCCAGAGCACGACGAGGACGTTGGGTGGAGCGGCGGCGAAAAGCGGCGCCGCGAGAATGGTGATGAAAAGAAACAGACGGCGCATACGTCGGTGGGGTAGATGCAAGGCTCGCGACGCGCAACCAGCGGATCAATGCAGATTAGGTAGGGGTGGTTGGCGGTGTGTGCGGCGCGATATGAAATCGCTACCTGCGTTGGCGCCGCGGTTCAGTCGAATGTCGAACCATCATTGCGAGTGCGTTCTGCGCTAGGCCCGTCGCCGCCCAGTCCGCTTCGACAGCGTGCGTGCGTCGGGGGCGAGCCAATCGAGATTGATGATGGCGGGGACGGCATCCTGCTGGTCGGCGACGGCACGAAGAAGCCGGCCGGCGAAGAAATTCGCTGGCGCAATATCTGGATTAAGGAGCTTAGAGCGGGATCGCGCGAATGAGCCTCGGCCGAAGTGCTGGCCGGCACGGTTGAACGCTCTGGCCAGGAGTGAATTACTTCGCGGCTTTGCGTTTCCCTTTTTTCGCTTCGCCCGCGGGGGTTGCGGCAGGTTCAGCGCCGAGGCTCGCGCGGAGGTCGCCGAGGATGCGCGGAATGTAGGCTGCGTAGCGGCTATCGGGCACAGGACCGGTAGAGGGCAAGACGAGGATCGCGGTGCGGGCGGGCGTGATCTTTGCGAGGCCGAGCGACTCGAGCGCGTGGAGTGCAGCGAGTGACGTGAAGACATCGTTTTTACCCCAGTCGGCGAGCGAGGTGAGGATGGGGAGCGCGGTGGTGACATCGGCTGCGGGGCCGAATTGGCCGAGGGCCTCGGCGGCGACGATGCGGACGTAGGGCGAGGTGTCGGTGAGGGCGGCAGCGAGTTCGGTGTGCGCGCCATTCACAACGGCCGGGCCACGCATATAGAGGCCGATCGCGCCCCAGTAGCGAACGGCGCTGTCGGGGTCGGTGAGGAGTTTTTTCAGCGCGGGAGCGGCCTCAGGCTTGAGCGAGGAGGCGAGTTCGGCGGCAGCGAAGACGCGTTCGAAGGGATACTTCGTATCGTCGTGACCGAAGTCGTAGGGGGCTTGCGTGCCGGCGCGGGTAAGGCGTTCGCCCTCGGGGATGAAGCCGAGGTCGCGGATGCGGCGCGAGTGGGTCTGTTGGGCCGCGCGGAGTTTGGCGAGGATGGCTTGGTGTGCGGGCGAGGCGGCGAGGTTGTTCACTTCGTCGCGGTCGTTTTGGAGATCGTAGAGTTCTTCGGGGGCTTTGGGCGTCTGCCAGAAGATGCGTTGGCCAGCGGTGAGTTTGCCCTCGTCGTAAAGTTTCTTCCAGACGGCGGTCGTGGGGGTCTTGAACTGAGTGTCGACGTGCTGGCCTTGCGAGAGGTGCGGGAGGTAGTTGCGGAGGTAAACGTAGCGGCCGTCGGTCACGCTGCGCACGAGATCGTAGCGTTCATCCATGCGGCCGCGGAAGCCGTAGACGTAGGGCTGCACGGGCGCGATGAACTTCCCGAGGAAGGCGTAGCCCTGCATCCACGCGGGCGGCTTGATGCCGGCGAGGCTGCACATTGTGGGCGCGAAATCGACGAAGCTGACGGGGCGGTCCGTTGTGCCGCCGGCGACATAGTCGGCGGGACGGAGGTCTTTAAGTTTCTCGGGGATGTGCACGAGGAGCGGCACGTGGAGACCGGAGTTCGAGGGCCAGCGTTTGCTGCGTGGCATGCCGGAGCCGTGGTCGGCCCAGTAGAAAATGATGGTGTCTTCGGTGAGTCCATCGGCGGCGAGTTGGGCGAGGACTTCTCCCGCGTCGGCGTCGGCGGCGGTGACGCTATCGTAGAAGAGGGCCCAGTCCCGGCGGACCTCGGGAGTATCAGGATGGTAGGCGGGGACGCGGGCTTTAGCGGGATCGTGGGTGGGCGTTGCGCCGGGTTTCACGGTTTGGCTTTCGTGGCTCTTGGTGGAGTTGAAGACGGCGAAGAACGGTTTGCCGGTCGGGCGGTTCTTCCAGTGGGCTTGGCCGGAGGAAACATCCCACGTCTGGCCGGGGTGCTTCAGGTTGTAGTCCTCCTTGGTGTGGTTGGTGGTGTAGTAGCCGGCTTCGCGGAGGAGTTGGGGGAACATCTTTTGGCCGGCGGGATAGGCGACCATACTGCGCATGTGATCGCCGCCGGACGCCGGGCCGTGCACACCGGAAATGATGGTGGTGCGGGTGGGGGCGCAGACGGGGGCGGCAGCCCAAGCGTGCGTGTAGCGCAGCGAGCGGGCGGCAAGTTTGTCGATATTGGGCGTGGTCGCGTAGGTATCGCCATAGCAGCCCAGCTGGGGGCCATGGTCCTCGCTGGAGATCCAGAGGATGTTGGGCTGGGCCGCGACGGCAGAGCGGGGCAGCAAGAACGCGACGGCGAGGATTAGAAGGCGGAGGAGCATGAGCAGAGCGGGATAAAAGATGGAACGGTCCACGGAACACTCGAAACCGACGGTAGAAAGTTAGCTTCGGTGGGTGGGGAGAAATCGGATGACGCGAGCGACTGAATAAAACTAGAACCGGCCACGGATGCCGGCGGTCCAGACGGCGCCGAAGTGGTCGTTGTAGGTGATGTTGCCGGGGATGATGACCTCGACGTTGCGCAGGCATTCTTGAATAACGGCACTGAGCACGCGGCCTTGGATCGTGCCGGTGGCAGATGCACTCTCGGCGGAGGAATCGGCGGCGAGCACGGCAAGCGGTGCACTGAAATAGAGCGCGCAAACAAGGCGCAAGGCACGGCGGTGCTCACGTGCAGGGGCGAGAAGGTTCATCAGGGGTAGGGATGAGGGACTGACTAGCGTGCGTGAAAACGCGGAGCGAAAGCAAGGCACGGGTGCAGAGTGGAAATCGTCAGGAATAATATTTGCGCTCGAACGACCATTGCATGGTCTGGAATCACCCCATGATAGGCGCCCCGCTCGAACTTGCTCGCCGACAGTTTCTCGGCCGGATGACCACAGGACTCTCAGGTGTCGCGCTGGCGCGGCTCTTGCGCGCGGACCTGTTTGGGGCGCCAGGAAGCGGGGCGTTGCCGCATTTCCCGGCGAAGGCGAAACGGGTCCTGCAGATTTTTTGTCCGGGCGGCGCGTCGCACGTGGATCTCTGGGATCACAAGCCGATGCTGGAGAAATTTCATGGCACACCGCTGCCAGGCGGAGGTGAGGAAATGACGTTTCAGGGCAAGAACGGGAACCTGATGCGGTCGCCGTGGGACTTTGCGCCGGCGGGGCGCAGCGGGAAAATGATTTCGACGCTGCTGCCGCAGATGGCACAGCACGTGGACGACATGGCGTTTGTGCACTCGATGACCTCGCGCACCAACACGCACGGTCCCGGCTGCATCGCGATGAACACGTGTTTCACGCGCGAAGGATTTCCGAGTGCCGGAGCCTGGATCAGTCACGGCCTTGGCTCGCTCAATGAGAACCTACCAACCTTCGTCGCGCTGCAGGACATCCGCGGCGAGCCGCCGAATGGAAAGGCGAACTGGGGCAACGGATTTTTGCCGGCGCAGCATCAAGCTGTGTTGCTGGCGGCGCACCAACCGCTGCGCAACCTCGCGCGTCCGGGGAAGATTTCGCAGGAGGAGGAGGAGGCGACGAGGGCATTTCTCGGGCAGGCGAATGCCGGTCATGCGGAAGCGCACCCCGGCAACAGCGAGCTACGCGCACGAATCGCGGCCTACGAACTCGCGGCGCGGATGCAGCTCGCGGCACCGGAGGTGAGCGATTTGTCGCGCGAGCCGGCACACGTGCACGCGCTTTATGGCACCAATGTCACGAACGCGCTCAAGGCGAGTTACGCGCGGAATTGTCTCCTCACCCGACGGCTCCTCGAACAAGGCGTGCGTTACGTGAGTCTCTATTGCGCGTCGCGGGCGAGCGCGGTGGACGGGTTGCTGAACTGGGATGCGCACAAGACTTTGAAGGCCGACTATGAGCGCCACGCGCCGATCTTCGACCAACCGACCGCGGCGCTGTTGGCGGACATGAAGCAACGCGGCTTGCTAGCGGACACCTTGGTGATTTGGTGCACCGAATTCGGCCGAATGCCCACGCACCAGGAAGGGACGGCTGGTCGCGATCACAATCCGGACGCGTTTACTACGTGGTTGATGGGCGCCGGGGTAAAAGGTGGTGTGAGCCACGGAGCGACCGATGATTTCGGGCGCCGCAGCGTGCAGGATGTAGCGACCGTCTACGATTTCTACGCGACGGTGCTGCACTTGCTCGGCATCGATCACGAGCGGCTGACCTACTATCACAACGGCTCAAATCGCCGGCTCACCGACGTGCACGGCCAGGTGTTGAAGGGAGTGCTGAGCTGACGTCATGGGCGCCGCGGGCATACAAGCGATCTGGGGAATTTTGGCGGCAGGCTCGCTGGTGGTTGTTCGCGTAGCTGCGGCGGATGCGGCGGGCATCGCGTTCTTCGAACAAAAGATCCGGCCGGTGCTCGTTGAGCACTGTTACGAGTGTCACAGCGACCAGGCGAAAAAGATCAAAGGCGGGCTGAGGCTTGATTCGCGGGCGGGGTGGGCAGCCGGGGGCGATGGGGGCGCGGCTGCGATTGTGCCGGGGAAGCCGGAGGAGAGTCTGTTGATCCGGGCGGTGCAGCATGTGGAGGACGACCTGGCGATGCCGCCGAAGAAGCCGAAGCTGCCCGATGCAGTCATCGCGGACCTCGTCTTGTGGGTAAAGATGGGCGCGCCAGATCCGCGCGACGGCGCGATGGTTGAGGCGAACCGCGCCGACAAATCGTGGTGGGCGCTCCAGCCGTTGCGGACCGCTGAGCCCGCGGTGGCGGTGGGCTCGGCGGCAATCGATCACTATGTGGAGGCGGGATTGCGCGCAAAGGGGCTCGCGCTAAATCCGCCCGCGGATGCGCGCACGTTGATCCGACGCATAAGCTACGATGTAACCGGGCTGCCGCCGACGGCGGCCGAGGTCGCGGCGTTTACGGCGGCGTATCGTGCGGAGCCGGAGAAGGCGGTGGCGGAACTCGTTGATCGTTTGCTGGCGTCGCCAGCGTATGGAGAGCGATGGGGGCGCCACTGGCTCGATGTAGTGCGCTTTGGCGAGAGCAACGGCTTTGAGCGAAATTTTATCATCAACGATCTGTGGCCGTTTCGCGACTACGTCATCCGGTCGATCAACGACGACAAGCCCTTCAATCGTTTCATCGTCGAGCATCTCGCCGGTGATGTGGTGGGAAAGAACCAACCGGACATTGAAGTGGGCAGCGCGTTTCTCGTCGCTGGACCGTATGACGATGTCGCCAATCAGGACCCGGTGGCGAAGAAGAACATCCGCGCGGCGACACTCGACGATCTAATCACGGCGACGAGCGGGGCGTTTCTGGGCGTGACGATCAATTGTGCCCGCTGCCATCACCACAAATTCGACCCAATCGTGACGGAGGATTACTACCGGCTCCGCGCAGCGTTTGAGGGCGTGACCCACGGACGGCGCGTGATCGCTTCGGCGGAGGAGCGTGCGGCATTCAAGTCCGCGACAGCGCCATTGAACGCCCAGAAGGCAAAATCGGTGGCAGAGCGCGACGCTCTGGAGCGCGAGATTGCGCGGCGAGCGGAAGAAGCGGCGGGAAAGGTCGTCGCGACGCGACCGAAGGCGAACCCCGAATTGACGGAGGAACGATTTGAGCCGGTCGCGGCGCGGGCAGTGAGGTTGGTCATGAGCGCGAGCACCGCGAATCCCAAGTCGGCGACGGGTTCGCGGATCGTGGAGTTTGAAGCGTGGAGCGCGGGGGCGGGCGGGCGCAATGTGGCGCTGGCGAGCAACGGCGCACGAGCCGAGGGGGCGAAGTCGGCGGTGGCTGAAGATTTTCCAGAAGCCTACGGGGCGCAGCTCGCGATTGACGGACGATTCGGCGAGCAGTGGTTCATCGGCAACCCCGCGGTGCTGACGGTCACGTTTGCTCAAAGCGAGACGATCGACCGGATTTCGTTCAGCAATGCGAAGGACAAGATGATTGAAGACAAGTCGCAGGGCGCGACGCCGACGGACTACGAAATCCAGGTCTCGGCCGACGGAGAAATCTGGCGGACCGTGGCGTCGAGCGCGGGGCGGGAGCCGTGGAGTGCGGCCCACGGTATTGAGCGCATGCGGCGTGAAGTGACGACGCCGGAAGAGGCGAAACAACTCGCGGTGGTGTCGGCGGAAATCGCCAAGGTGGATCGTGCGCTGGCCGCGGTGCCGCCGCTGCGGGAGATTTGGGCAGGCAAATATGTGCAGCCGACGGAGGGGACCTTTGTGCACAAAGGCGGTGATCCGATGAAGCCCGGTGACATGGTCGTGCCAGGGAGCCCG